>JALWYV010000046.1 GCA_027003075.1 Caldifarciminota bacterium
TTTTCATCATGCCCCTATTCTCAGGGTGTAAGACCCTGAGGTAGGGGCTTTTTCAATCCTTGAGTTGTCTTGATCAGTGTAAATCCATCAATTCTAATCCTTCATTGCCCGAGGCGCGAAAGTACTGTTATTTAAAGGTGTGTTTTATATTGTCGGAAACACGGTTTTCAAATTTTGAAAATATCTCGTATCCATAGCCTCCATCCTTTCGGAGAACCGGTGCGATGACGGGTACACATATTGCCGCTAATAGAGTAATCCCGCCTCACAACTTCGTATCCGCCGATCCCTCTATTTACTGAATACCGAATAAACGTATGAAGTGGCTGGCACTTTTTCTAAGCGAGATAGGAAGCGCGAGCAAAGAGATAAGGTTAAAAGGGAGGAGTAGGAGGGAAGGGAGGAAGGGAAGGAGAGAAGTTAGTATGCAGGTGGTGTGGGGGGATATATCCATAGAATTGTGTAATGGAAGAAGGAGGGAGGAGCATGAGGAAGAGAGCAGGAAGAAGGAGGAAGATGAGCAAAGAAGAGGAGAGGATGAGGGAGATGGCATACGAGATAGTAAAGGGGAAAGGGAGAGGTACAGGGAGGAACATCCGGAAGATCCGAGCAACGGGTACTACGAAAGGGAGGTGAGGTTGTTAGGGGAAAAGGAGAGGGTAAGGGTACCGAGGACGAGGAAGGGAAGCTTTCGTAGTGCGTTGCTGCCGGAGAGGTGGAAGAGGGGGGAAGATGTAGGGATAAGGTTGTTAGAGGTGCTGGTGAAGATAGGGTACAGCAGGGAAAAGGTGAGGGTGATACTTGGGGAGATGGGGATAAGGGCGAGGGACGAAGAGATGGAAGAGTTTGAGGGGAGGATGAGAGGGTTCATAGAAAACATAAACACCGCACCTATAGAGGAGGATATGGCCTTCGTGTATCTGGATGGTCATAGGCTGACGATAAGGACAGGGGATAGGAGTCATACCTTCACGCTGTACCTGGTGATGGGGATAACAAGGGAAGGGAAGAAGAGGTTCCTGCACGTGGAGATAAGAGAAGGGAGGGAGAAGTCCTCCGAGTGGTTGAGGATCCTCAAACTGCTGGTGGAAAGGGGACTAACGAAGCCGCTGATGTTCATAACTGACGATCTTACAGGCCTTGACAACGTCATAAAGGGCCTCTTTCCGAAGGCAGACCATCAGCTATGCCTTAACCACCTCATGCGGGCCATAAGGAGAAACCTACCAAAACAGGAGGCTGAAGATATGGTGGGCTTCATAAAAGCAGAGAAGGAAGGGTCCGATAACAAGGACCTAACGGTGAAGAAGTTCAAGGAGAAACTCCTGAAGATTCAGGAGAAACATCCCCACTTGAAAAACTACATCGCATACCTTCTTATCCTACCCCCGTCAGATCCGCAGGCACATCTACACCACTAATCCCATAGAGGCTGTTTTCAGACAGGTTAGAGTTATGGAGCATAACAACATGGGTTTCTTCGCTTCCATCAACTTCGCCTACTTCTCCATCGCCATCGTCCTTGACTCTATCTCCTCCAGATGGAGCCGCCCCATCCCTTCCTTCCCCTCCGCCTCTTACGAACTTAACCAGATCGCCGCCTTAAAATACTTTACACAATCTTAGTGGTATGCCCCGTTTTCAACGCTACAGGAAGGCTGCTGATGATGGAGGAGGGTTTTGCTTTGCGCAGGGTAGTTGATATTTCCACACTGGGCCGGGGGGTGTACTTCTTGGAACTGGAGGGTGTGGGATCGTACCGGAACGGGATATTTAAGGTACTCAAGCGGCAGGCTACTGGCTCGTGGTCCGACTGAACCGTCGGCGTATGGCGAGGACGAACAGGGTAATGAGGACGACGCCGAATATACGGGCGAGAAAGAAAAGAAAATTCGTAAAGACGTTTGTATCCTTAGGTAGGAAGGGACTGGTAAAACCGAAGGGGAAGAACATAATATAAATCGTATGAAGGATGAGCGAAGAAGCCGTCCCAAAATCAATTTTTGAGGTAAAAAATTCGCTTAAAATACTTATAGCACCTATTATTAGAGAAAGTAAGAACAGGTACCCCAACGGTTTGTTGTGTCTCTCTCCCCAACCGCTTAGAAAACCGTAATACACGTATAGGACAGGTTCTATATAGTTTTTCCCTGTAAGGAAAGATTTAACTACCATGTAAGGCAGGATTATTGGGGAGAAAAGCGAAAGCACGACCCCCCATCCAACGGATTTTATCTTATTCTTGATGCTTATGTTGGATTTTATGGAGTTTTCTATTATTTCAAGGAAATGAGTCCGAGTTTTAACACTTCCCAATAAGCTTCTTGTCCTAATATACATCTCCGTCAAGTACAGATCTCCAGCATCTCCGAACCTACCGTTGTACTCCATAATTAGTCGCACCTGACGATACAATCTTTCAACTTCACGATATAACTTTTCAACTTCTTTGTCAGAAAAATGCTTGTTTTTGTTAGGATTTGTTATAGAGTTAATGAAATTGTCAAAATTAGTATTTTCAACTCTCGGTGGCCAATCATCCCAGGTCGCACCTTCGGCAAGTAGGACCCTCGGATGATCCTGAAACAGGTTCGTCCCTTCCCACGATATACTGTTAAGGAATTCCGGATCCCCATAGAGTACGATATGACCGTCGGATAGGAAGGTTATAAATCTGAACTGAATTTTGGGCTTTATATATGACTTATTCCCTATTACAAATTTTCCACTTATACTGGAAAATAAAAAATCAACCGGAGTATGTATATAACTGTCAAAAAAAATTCCATCACCGAACTTAGATCCTACGAAATCAACTCTACTATTTACACCGAAATCAAACTTAGATTCAATGAAAGACACATGATTACCAAACTGGGCGCTGTTGAACGATACCGGAGATATGAATTCCGCACTGTCAAACGATATTCCATCACCAAACTTAGCTCTTATGAAATCAACCTCATTATCTGTACCAAAATCAAACTTAGCGTTGATGAAAGACACCTGATTACCAAACTGGGCGCTGTTAAACGATACCGGAGATTTGAACTCCGATCTGTAAAACGATATTCCATCACCAAATTTAGTTCCTATAAAATCAACTCTATTATCTGTACCGAAATCAAACTTAGATTCAATGAAAGACACATGATTACCAAACTGGGCGCTGTTAAACGATACCGGAGATATGAATTCCGCACTGTCAAACGATATTCCATCACCAAATTTAGTTCCTATAAAATCAACTCTATTATCTGTACCGAAATCAAACTTAGCATTGATGAAAGACACCTGATTACCAAACTGGGCGCCGTTAAACGATACCGGAGATATGAACTCCGATCTGTAAAACGATATTCCATCACCAAATTTAACCCATGCGAAATCAACTCTATTATTTGCACCGAAATCAAACTTAGCGTTGATGAAAGACACCTGATTACCAAACTGGGCGCCGTTGAACGATACCGGAGATTTGAACTCCGATCCGTCAAACGATATTCCATCACCAAATTTAGTTCCTATAAAATCAACTCTATTATCTGTACCGAAATCAAACTTAGATTCAATGAAAGACACCTGATTACCAAACTGGGTGCTGCTGAACGATACCGGAGATTTGAACTCCGATCTGTAAAACGATATTCCATCACCAAATTTAGTTCCTATAAAATCAACTCTATTATCTGTACCGAAATCAAACTTAGCATTGATGAAAGACACCTGATTACCAAACTGGGCGCCGTTGAACGATACCGGAGATATGAATTCCGCACTGTCAAACGATATTCCATCACCAAACTTAGCTCTTATGAAATCAACTCTATTATCTGTACCGAAATCAAACTTAGATTCAATGAAAGACACCTGATTACCAAACTGGGCGCCGTTGAACGATACCGGAGATTTGAACTCCGATCCGTCAAACGATATTCCATCACCAAATCTGGCCCTTATAAATTTTACCTGTTTATCTCCAAAAAAATTAACAAATTCAAACGATACCCCATCCCCAAATATCCAGCCGGAAAAATTCACATTTCCTACAAATATCACCTTAGTAAATACAGGCTTAACATTAACATGCTCAAAATCTACAAATTCCCTATCCTCATTCCCTCCCAACGGCCTCCACAATCTCCCCCACTCCTCTCGACTGAAAGCCGGGAACACAAACCGGCTCATGTCAAGGACCCTCGGAGGAGGGGATTCTAAGACTTCTTTGGCGTATTTGTGAAATTCAGAGATAAAATCCCCCTTAATACTATCCAAATTCTTCGCCAGATTTTCCCTTTTCTCCTCCCATTCAAGATTAGGCTTTCCCCTATCATCATACCGGCTGTCCTCTGACAGATACCTCAAATCGTACTCCCACTTCCACCCATAGTGAAAAACGCAGTAGTTTGAATTCTCATACCCTTCCCTACCACATATTTTACAAGCAGGCATAATGAAAAGGGGAAATATTATATACCGGTATGCATGCAACCGTAAAACGTAGTATACCTCCCTTCCCCACAATATAATACCTCCCTATGGCTCACCATCACGAACATAAGGAGACGTGGCTCGTTGACGAGGCCGTTAAGTACGAAGAGGAACTTGAGAACGTCCTGAAAGAGGCCGAGGAGAAGGCGCGGGAGATCGTCAAAAGGGCGGAAGAGGAGGCCGTCGCCATAGTGGAGAAGGCCCGCACGGAGGGGCAGGCCATGGTTGAAGGGGCCAGGCAGAAGGCCCGCAGAGATGCGGATATAAAGGGCAGGGAGATCGTAAAACAGGCGGAAGAGGTGGCACAGAAGATACTGTCCGAAAAGGAGGAGAGGACAAAACACATCGTTGACGCCCTCGTGAAGGCCGTCCTCTCTACATGAAAGGCAAACTCTACGTAGTCGCCACGCCCATCGGCAACCTTCAGGATATAACCTTCCGGGCGGTTGAGGTTTTAAGGGGGAGCGACCTCATTCTATGCGAGGACACCCGTCGGGCGAGGAAACTCCTGAACCGTTACGGTATAGACACGCCCCTTTTATCCTTCTACGAAGGGAACGAGGAGAGACGTACAGAGGAAGCCCTACAACTGCTCTCCGAAGGTAAGGTGCTGAGCCTCATAAGCGACGCCGGCACTCCGCTGGTGTCCGACCCCGGTTACCGTCTCGTACGGGCGTGCAGGGAGAGGGGAATACCCGTCCTTCCCGTTCCGGGCCCCTCCGCCGTAATAGCCGCCCTCTCCGTCTCCGGTCTCGGTACGGACCGCTTCGCCTTCTTCGGCTTCCCGCCAAAGAGACCGGGGAGGCGCCGCAGGTGGCTTGAGGAGGCCGTTAGATTTAACGGGACGGTCGTTTTCTACGTTTCACCCCACAACGTTAAGAGGTTTCTTGCGGAGGTCCTTGAGGTTTTCGGTGATAGGGAAGCGTGCCTCTGCCGGGAGATGACGAAGGTACACGAGGAGTACATTTTCGGGAGGCTCTCGGAAATTGTGGGGAAGGTGAAGGAGAAGGGAGAGATGGTTCTGGTCGTGGGAAAGGTCTGATTCCACCTTAACATAGACGCCATGCCACACGTAAAGGATCCGGAACTCGCACCGGAAGGGAAAAAGCGGATAGAGTGGGCCGCAAGACGCATGCCCGTACTTATGAGCATAAGGGAGGAGTACGCCGACGAGAAGCCCCTTAAGGGGGTCCGGATAGCCGCCTGCCTCCACGTAACGACCGAGACCGCCAACCTCATGATAACCCTCAAGGAGATGGGGGCGGAAGTACGGCTGTGCGCCTCCAACCCCCTGTCCACGCAGGACGACGTCGCCGCATCTCTGGTGAGGGACTACGGCATTGAGGTGTTCGCCATAAGGGGAGAGAGCGAGGAGGAGTATTACGCCCACATAGACGAATGTCTGAAGTTTCACCCCCATATAACCATGGACGACGGGGGAGACCTTACCGTCGTAGCCCATACGAAGGGGTACCACGAGGGGATATGGGGAGGCACGGAGGAGACGACGACGGGTGTAAAGAGGCTGAAGGAGATGGAGTGGAACGGCGTCCTCAAGTACCCCGTAATAGCCGTCAACGACTCTAAAACCAAGTTCCTGTTTGACAACCGTTACGGGACGGGACAGTCCACCATAGACGGTATACTGAGGGCGACTAACGTCCTGCTCGCCGGCAGGGTCGTGGTCGTGGCCGGATACGGATGGGTGGGTAGAGGGATAGCCATGCGGGCGAAGGGAATGGGAGGCAGGGTCATAGTTACGGAGATAGACCCCATAAAGGCCCTGGAGGCCCTGCACGACGGCTACGAGGTCATGCCCATGAAGGAGGCCATAGCAAGGGCGGACGTCGTAATAACCGCCACGGGGGAACCCGATATTGTCCGTAAGGAGCATTACAAGGTGGCGAGGGACGGTGTCATTCTGGCCAACGCCGGACACTTTGACGTTGAGATAAACAAGTCGGATCTTGAGGGCATGGCCGTTGAGAAAAGGGAGGTCAGGCCTTACGTTATGGAGTACACACTACCCGACGGAAGGAGGGTTTACCTTCTGTGCGATGGGAGACTTGTGAACCTGTGCGCCGCCGAAGGACATCCGGCCGACGTCATGGACCTGTCCTTTGCCAACCAGTCCCTCGCCGTCCTGTACATCAAGGAGAATCACAAACGCCTTAAGCCGGCCGTGTACACTCTGCCGGAGGCCATAGACGAGGCCGTTGCCGAGAAGAAACTTATGAGCATGGGAATAGAGATAGACGAACCCTCCGAGGCCCAGCTACGCAGGACGTGGGTGGAGGGTACTTAGAGACCCATGGCAAAAAGGGAGGTCGTGGCCTTCGTCCCCATGGGACCACCGTACGCCGGCCCGGAGGTTTCCAACTCTATTCTACTGAAGCCGGATAAGTTCCCGTTCAACCTGCACGTTATAAACACTTCCTACCAGACGAGCAACGCCGAAAAGGGGAGGCTAACCTTAAGGTCCCTTGCGGCGTGGGGCCGAAACCTCCTGAAACTCCTGAGGACCCTCGCCAGAGTAGGTCCGGACGCCTTCTACTACAACCTTAGTGCGACCCCCCTCGGCCTCGTGAAAGATTTCGTCGTCATCAACCTCGCAGGTCCCTTTACAGCCCGGATAGTCGCCCACGCACGGGGAGGCCATTACTACAGGCTCCACAGAGACGCCCCGCTATGGGTGAAGATCCTCGCCCTGTGGACCTGGAACAAGTGCCACAGGATACTGGTACAGTCCAAAGGTCTCAAGGAACAGTTCCGGGGGGCCGTGCCGGCCTATAAACTGGGGGTGGTTCCCAACCCGGCACCGGAGGAGTTCTTCCACCTCCGTCCCGACTACTCAAAGCGGGTGATCCTGTTCGTGGGACACCGTTCCGTGGCCAAGGGATGGACGACCTTACTGAAGGTTGTCCCGGATATAGTGGAGCGTTTCCCTGACGTACGCTTTGTTGCTCTCGGAACGGAGATAGAGGAGGAGACCAACATAACGTGGGTTCCAAAGGAGAGCGTGCGGCAGGTCTGGAAGGAGTACGTGGTTAAAAGAGGCCTGGAGGACCGTTTCACGATAAGGGAGAACGTTCACGGGGTGGAAAAGCTGAAGTTCTATGAGTCGGCTTCCGTATTCGTTTTACCCTCCTACTCCGAGGGCTTCTCAATGGCCGTTCTTGAGGCCATGGCCACCGGCCTGCCCGTTATAACGACTCCTGTGGGAGCGTTGCCGGAGGTCCTCCCCGAAGGTACCCCCTTTGTAAAGCCGGGGGATACCGAAAGCCTCAAAGAGGCGTTGATAAAACTGCTTGAAAGTGAGGAGGAGAGGAAAAAACTGGGAGGGCGGAACAGGAAAAGGGCGAGGGACTTCCACGAGGACAGGGTGAGGGGGATATTCGCGGAGGAGCTGTTCAGGACGTTTCCGTGAGAAAACGGTCGTATAATACGGCGAATGGGACTCTATTACGAAAATCTTGACGAGAAAACGCGGGAGTTTATGCTCAGAGAACTGGAGTTGGACGTTAAGAACGGCAAGGTTTATTTAAGTCCCCGTCTTAACGCAAGAGGTCGGAAAGCATGAGTTGATCTCCTGCGGGAGGCCATCGCGGAACACGATGACAATTGGCTAGCCGGCCATCTGAAAGCAGGGGGATACATGGAGACGTACGAATACAGGAGACAGTACTTTCGCGGCATGGTCGTTGAAGATTTAGAATTGACGGGTTTATACTGATTAAGCCACCTTAAGGATTGAAAAGGTCCCTACCCGGCGATATTCTACCCTGAGAACAGGGACTTGACAAAAGAAATTCTAACCGCCCTGATGAGGGCAGGAAGGGATCGTGTAGAGGCGGCTTCAGAGTTTCTTTGGCATAAGAAACAGATGGCAGAGGTACGTTTATCTCTCCACCAACTTCGGCGGCGATTACGTATCGCGAAACTACTGAGGAGATTGAAACGGTAGGGAGAAAAAGATAAAGGTCCCTAAAAACGCCCATCAGACTCTGGCAGAGGGGGAGTTCAACCGTTACTACATAAGGGGGCTGTGTGCAAGGGCGATCGCCGAGGGCATAGATGAGGTTGTCATTTACAGAGGGAAGGCGGTTAAGGATCCCCGCCCAAAGTCTCAGGCTATGATCGGAGAGAGAATTAACGCCTATGATTTGTTAAGGGATCTGAGAAACTCAATAGGCGTAGAACCGGCCCTCGGCTTACCTTCCGGTCCCAATTCCGGCCTGACAGTCCGTTTGCCGGAATACTCCGACGATCACAGTTAAAAGTGCCTTCCCGAACCGAATCTACGTCTACATAACTTCAAGTCCAAAGGGTGAACTACCGGTTCCACAGGCCACACTGCAGGTGTAAAATCCCCACCCGTGAAGAAACTCCTTGTTGAACTCGGATGCGAGGAGATACCCGCCTTCGTTCAGGAGGGTGCCGCATCCTTTTTGCTTGACTTTCTCGTAAAGAACCTGAAGGATCGGGGTTTTTCCGTGGGTGCGGGCCGTTATTTCGCAACCCCTACCCGGTTGGCCGCCCTGATAGACGTGGAGTCGGTAAGTGAAACCGTTGAGGAAGAGAGGGTAGGGCCTCCGGCAAAGGTGGCCTACGACCCCCATGGCCGTCCCACCATGGCACTCGTTAAGTTCGCCGAGAGCGTGGGGGCGAAGCCCGAAGACGCATACGTCGTTGAGAAAGGGAAGGGGAAGTACGTGGCCGTAAAGGTAAAGAGGGGTGGTGAGCATCTGAAGGACGTCCTCGGAGGGATCCTAAAGGAGTACGTCCGTACGGTCCCTCTGCCGAAGAGGATGAGGTGGGACGGCTCCGGCCTTACCTTCATAAGGCCCATAAGATGGCTCGTCGTACTGCTCGGCGACGAGGTACTTCCCGTAAGCCTCGGCAAACTGAAGGCCGGAAAGGTTACGTACACGGGTAGGCTACCGGTAAGACGGGCGGTAGAGGTGCCACAGGCGGAGGAGTACGAGAGCTTACTTGAGGGGGAGGGGATAGTACCCGACTTCCGAAAGAGATTGGAACGTATCCGTAGGGAAACGGAGAGGTTCTTTAAGGTGGATCCGGAAAGGTACGGGGAGTACGATACGGATGTGGAGAGGCTCCTCTACGAGATAACCGGTCTCGTTGAGAAAGGGTACGCCGTCTACGGAACGTACGATGAGTCCTTCTTGAAATCTCTCTACCCGGAGGTTATAATGGCGGCCATGACCGCCCACCAGAGGTACGTCCCCCACCTTGAGGATACGGGTCTGAAGGCCGGTTTCGTGGCCTTCTCAAACAACCCGAAGGGACTGGAGACCCATCGTAAGGGGTACGAGAGCGTCCTCCGGGCGAGGCTTGACGATGCCCTCTTCTACAAAACGGAGGACCTGAAGAGGCCCCTTTCGTACTACGTTGAGAACCTGAAAAACGTCACGTGGATAAAGGGACTCGGCACCCTTTACGACAGGATGGAGAGGGTCAGGGAGATAACCCGGAGGATGCCCAAACCCGAAAATGTTAACCCTGAAATTCTGGAGTTCGTGGCCACGCACTACCTGTTTGATACGGCCACATCCATGATACGGGATGGGAAGGAGTTTACGAAGTTAGAGGGGAAGATAGGTTACTACTACGCCCGCGATAAGCTGACGGAGGAGTGGGGTGATCCCGAAAGGGCAAACAGGTACGCCGTTGGCATATACGAGGCGAGACTGCCGAAGGGTAAGAGGTTCCCGAAGACCCTTGAGGGTACGGCCGTCGCCGTAGCCGACGCCCTCAACACGGTGGACGGCCTCCTGAAGATAGACTACCGGTGGACCTCCTCGCGGGACCCTCTCGGCATAAGGGCGAACGTACGGAGATTTCTGGCCCTCCTGCTTTACGGAGGATCGGGCTACGAGTTCGGAAGGTACCCCCTGAGGGAATTCCTTGAACTTACGGAGACCTACGAAAAGAGAGAGAAGGAGTGGCACAGACTGATAGAGGACACACTGCCCAACGCCCTCGCGTGGGTTCAGGACGTGTTCAAATACGAGTATTACCCCGAAAACTCCTCCCTCATCCTCCAGACCTACGACGGCGAAAACGTCTTCCTATCGGCCATAAAGGCTAGAGCGTACGAGAAGGTAATACGGGGGGAGAACCGGGAGAAGTTCGTCACCATAGTTAAGAGGCTTCGTCGTATCGCAAAGAGCGAGGCCAGAAAACTCCTGAAGGAGGACGACCCCTCAAAGGTGCGGGCGTACGAGGAGAAGTTAAGGGAGGTTCTCAGGAACATAAAGGAAGGTCCACTATCCGTTATCCGATCCATTGACCCGACCTCCGAAGATGCGCAGAACGTACTGAAAGCCTACGAGGCTTATCTCAACGCCCTCCTATCACTTTACGGAGCCCTTGACGAGTTCTTCACGCACGTACCCGTAATGGTAGAGAACGAAACGGACAGGTTAAGAAGGTTGACGCTCCTTAAAGAGGCCCTGTCGCTCGTGGACGAGATACTTCCCGGTACTTAAACCATGCTCTTCCTCTACGTCGCCGTAGGCATCTTTGGGGGATACATATACTGGAAGATAGTGGAGAGCGCCGGTATATTCAGGGACAGGTCCGACCCCACGAAGATAAGGGGAGGAGGCCTCGTCCTGCTTCCCGTGATACTGTGGTACCTGTTCAGAGGGTCAGGAAACGTATACACCATCCTCGCATACGTAGTGCTCGCGGTGGGGGTTATGGGTCTCTTAGACGACTACAGGGGAGTATCGGGCTATATAAAGGCGGCCGTGTCCCTGGTATCGGCCCTGCTGCTGATGTGGAGTCTGGGGTGGGTGGTACCCATAAGGTTCCTCGGATACGACCTTTATCTGCCGTTTTTCAACGAGGTGTTCTGGGTCCTTTTCTTCGTCGGATTTGTTAACGCCTTTAACGTAATAGACGGGAAGGACGGCGTACTCCTTATGACAGCAATTGTTCTGTTGTCTTACCTTTACGTTCTTACGGGAGAAGTTATGTACCTCCATACGGCAGCCGTGGCTGTTGGTCTTCTGGCGTGGAACTCCCCTCCGGCCCGCCTCATAATGGGTGATACCGGATCCTATGTTCTCGGCATCTTCATAACGTCGGCTTTCATTCTCCTGCCCAACATCCCCGTAGAGGTCAAACTGCTCGCCCTGAGCTTCCCCCTCGTGGATACCCTGACGACCATAGTACGCCGGTTAAGGCGTGGTCAGAGTATATTTCAGGCAGATAAGGAGCATATACATCACGTCCTCTATTCCCGCTTTGGCGACAGGTGGGGACTGTTTTTGATCATGCTTATAAACCTCCTGTCCGTGGGTCTTGCCCACCTCTACACGATGTACGGTCAGTGGGTGATGGTGTTGGGGTTGGTGTGGTGGGGGATACTCTCTTTAGTCGCCTTTTCCGGCCCCAAACTTGCGGATACGCTCCATTAAGGCGGCACTCACACCGAGGAAGTCCTGCTCCATATCCTCACGGGCAGAAGAAGAGAAGGCGAGGCTGAATATGATGGCCCCAACTATGTAGGGGATTATCCTCGCCGATTCCTCCTTCCCGAGTATTTCAAGGAGTTTCTCCGATATGACGGAGGCGAGTTCGGAGGCTGCGATTATGTAAATCTCAGCACTTATATCCTCCTTTACATTTTCAAAACTCCTCTCGTATCTCTCTTTCCAGAACTTCTCAACCCGATCCAAAACAAGAGACGTGTAGAAGTTGTCTAACAGATCCCTCAGGTAGACCTTCTGGCTTTCCGGCAGATTCAGGCGAGACAGGATCTCGTCTATGACTTCCCCTTTTATGGAAAGGAGCGTGTCCACGTACCTGTCTAACTCTTCCGGCCTCTCAAGGCTTCCTACGACGCTCCTTACTTTCTCAAGCGTTTTCTCGTAAGTCATCTTTTCCCTCCTCTGGTTTTACAGAATTTCACGGGCTTTGCTTACCGTTTCTCTGGCAAGAAGACGAACGAGTCCGACGTTGGTTTCGGGTGACGTTAGAATGGCGAGGAAGAGGTCATCGTTAACGCGGTACATGAAGAGTTTTCCGGACTGCATATCAACCTCCATGTAGTTCATATCTCCCATATCAACTATATCCGAGGCCTTCCGTGAGACGGAGAAGAGCATGGCGGACAGGGCGGCGAGGCGTTCAACTATTCCGGGATTAAAACGGACCTCAAAGGATACCGGAAGGCCGTCCCTCGTTGCGAAGAGGACGGCTTCAGCATCTTCTATTTCTTTCATAAGATGCGAAACGTAAGAGTGTAATTTACTTTCAATTCCCACGTCGGCCCTCATGGCGAACGTATTATATGGGTGACCGTGGGAAAGGATATCCGCCCTACACCTGTAGAATAACCGGATGAATCCCGACGAGTTGAAAGATCTCAAGGAGAAAGCTCTTCAGGTACGACGGGACATAATAGAGATGACCTACAGGGCGCAGTCCGGCCATCAGGGAGGAGCCCTTTCGTGGGTTGAGATAGGCCTGCTCCTGTTCTTCAAGGTAATGAACATCCGGCGGGAAGACCCCTTTTACGAGGACAGGGATAGGTTCGTCCTTTCAAAGGGACACGCCTGCGCCACCCTATACTCCATTTGGTCACTCCTCGGCTGGATAGACAGGGAAGAGTTATGGAAGTTCCGGCGTGTGGACGGTGTACTTCAGGGTCACCCTTCCAGAAGGAAAACACCCCTAGCGGAGACGTCAACCGGCTCCCTCTCTCAGGGTACGTCCGTGGCGGTGGGTATGGCTCTGGGCCTGAAGATGTGGGGAAAGCCTTCGCGGGTGTACGCCCTCATAAGCGACGCCGAGCTTCAGGAGGGCCAGACGTGGGAGGCCGTAGAAACCGCCGGTAATAAGGGGCTGGACAACCTGACTTTCATACTTGATTACAACGGCCTCCAGATAGAGGGGGACGTCCACGAGATCAACGACCCCACGCCCATAGAGGAGAAGTTCAGGGCATTTAAGTGGGAGACCTACAGGGTGGAGGACGGTCACGACTTCGTACAGCTCTACGAGGCCTTCACGTGGGCGAAGGGCGTTAAGGGTAAACCCCAGCTCATAGTCGCGAGGACGGTTAAGGGTAAGGGAATATCCTTCATGGAGAACCGGTACGAGTGGCACAGCAAGGTACTGACGGAGGACCTTTACCGGAAGGCTATGAAGGAGCTGGGCGTACACCTTTAGACTTCGTCCCGTGCCTTACGTTAGACTTCTCAGGGTCCGCCAGTGGGTTAAGAACTTCCTCGTACTCGTACCTCTCGTATTCGCCGCCCCCTCTCCGGAATGGATCCTCCGAAACCTACCCCACGCCCTTCTGGCCTTTCTATCGTTCTCCTTCCTATCTTCGGCCGTTTACGTGTTCAACGATATAAGGGATCTGGAGAAGGACAGGCTACACCCCGTAAAACGCAGGCGCCCTTTACCTTCGGGGAAAGTCTCCGTACCCGTCGCGGTGGTTCTAAGTGTCGTAATGCTCCTTCTCTCCCTTCTTATAGGGTACACCCTCGGATGGGTCTTCATCGGCGTACTCGTAGCGTACGCTTTAAACAACCTCCTCTACACCCTGTACCTGAAAAACCTCCAGCTTTTTGACATCTTCTCAATCGCTCTGGGCTTCGTGCTCAGGGTTTACGCCGGCGCCGTGGCGATAGACGTACCAGTTTCCACGTACCTGTTTTTGACCATCTTCTTCCTGGCGCTGTTCCTCGCTATAGGGAAGCGGAGGTACGAGATCCTCCTCTTAGGCGATGAGGGCAAGAACCACAGGAAGGTACTCAAACACTATTCAGTTTACTATCTGGATCAGTTAATGAACATATCTGCGACTCTCACCCTCGTGGTGTACACCCTGTACACACTTGAGAGGAACAACCCCCTGATGGTATTTACTGTCCCCATCGTGGTCTTCGGACTCTTCAGGTACTACCACATAACCCATAACCTCAGCCGGGGGGAACCTTCGGACGACCTTTTGAGCGACCCCCTCATCCTACTCAGTGGCCTTACGTACGCTCTGGTGGTCGTGGCGGTGATGCTCTGAGGTTAAACCATAGTGTCCCACCCATTTCAGTACGGTATGCCGAGGTATTCCGATAGTATTACGTACGCCGCCATGGCGTCTATGAGGTGTTTGTTCTCCTTACTTATCCGTTTCCCGCTCTCCTTCAGGAGTCTCTCGGCTTCGGCGGAGGTGTAGTGTTCGTCCCAGAATATTACCTCGCATCCGAAAGTTCCTTTAAGCCAGCCGGCGAGGGCTTCAACTTCCGGTATCAGCTCCTCCCTCGGAGGTCTTCCAATTACGACCGTGGAGAAGGGCCTTTCGGTGTAAATTTCTCTTAAACGTTTCTTTAAATCCTTACGTTTCAAGTCTACGGTCTCAAGGGGGAAGGCGAACTTCCTCTCCGGGTCGCTTATCGCCAGACCCACCCTCCTCCTTCCGTAGTCTATGGCGAGAACCCTCATACCTCGTAGTAAGATGCGGCGAACCGTCCGGTTTCCCAGACCCAGACCTCTTTTACCTGCGGAAACTTCTCCTTGACCTTATCGTATATCCACTTCGCCAGTCTCTCAGTGGTGGAGTTTTCGCCCAGTATCTCGTTCAGGTTCCTATGCTCCGGGAGTATGCTCTTAAGGTAGGCGTTTATCTCAAGGAAATCCACCAGATAACCCTCATCGTTCAAACCACCCTCCAGTACCACCTCTACCCTGTAGTTGTGTCCGTGTAAAGGCTCTGGCCTGCCTTTGTAGTTCTGAAGGAAGTGAGCAGCAGAGAACTCCCTTACCACCTTTACGCGGTACGGCATCCGTTTATTTTAAACCGGCTTCCTCCACCGTATTTTTTATAACGAAATTTTGAAGCGTACGGCTATATAATACGCGTAGACTTATGAAAAAGTTCATTTATGCGCACGTGATAGCCGGTGTATCTGCCCTGACACTTGTAGTGGGGCAGATGTTTGCCTACTGTCCGTCATCCTGTACCGTCATAACGAGCGGGCCGGTTACCTTCTGTAGATGTATGATATACGAGACGTCTAATCCTAATGATAGAGTCATGTTAATAACAGACGAACCGATTACGATAGTAGATGTGGACGGGGATGGGCTGAGAGATATACCTTTTGGTGTTTACTACTACGGTTCCTATGGCACTTACATACTCAAACAGATAATAGTCGGAATACCGGGAACCTTTACAGCTCAGAACATATCCTCGTATCCAACTTATGGCATCGTTGACCTCGGTGATATGAACGGGGACGGGGAAGTAGATTTCGCCATAGCACAGCAACAAATGGGGCATGGAGTTTATATTCTCCAATCCACGGGTAGCTTTTATACGTCCTCCATGGTTTACACCAACACCGATTTCCGTCCTAACAGCATCACGGGTTTTTACGATGGGTCAAATCCTCATCTTTACTGGACAGCCTACGGAGGTCATATATTCTACTACAACGGCAGCACCGTGATAGAGTATCCTTCCGACATATCCTTGAAACCTTGTGCTGACGGCATTACATACGGAGATTTCAACGGAGACGGATGGAACGATGCTGCGTGTGCGAATTATCGGTATAGCCCTTATGGCTTACATGTTTTCTTTTACGATCCTTTCTTGGGATTTTACTCTTCCGTAGACTTCGCTACCGGGAGACGATGGCAGGGGATCGTGTCCTACGACTTTGACGGCGATGGCAACTTAGATATAGCTGCTGTGGGGAACGATATCAGCGTCTTCTACAACGATGGCACTGGAACAGGCTGGACAGAGGATTTCATCCTAAGTAACTTTTCCACAGGCGCGAATCCCTTTGCCCGTATAAACATCGGTGATATGGACTGCGACGGGGATATGGATCTGGTCGTCGCAACAGCAGCCCCTAACTCGTTATATTCAAACACTATCCTGGCATGGGTGGAAAACACTTCCTCGGGATGGAACTTCTATGCTATAGATGCTGGAGGAAATAGCGACAACACCTACAGGCCTTACCCCTACGGAGTACGTGTAGGATATCTTGACGAGCCTTCTTATGCGACAAGTGGAGGGCTGGATATAGTTATAGTAAAGGAGCGCAGCAACCGTTTCTATGCGTACTACGACACCCTCCGCTGCTCCCTTGGGTACGACGATGGTGAAGACGTATCCGAAACGATCATAGTTCCTCAAGTGCGTGTGGAAAGCCTAAAAGACGGCATCATGATAACCTCCTCCGGCAAAACGGCGGTAGCTATCTACGACGTCTCTGGAAAGAAGCTCGTGCAGAAAACCGTAAACGGAAAAACCTTTGTCAGGCTCAATCCCGGTGTTTATATGGTGAAGAGCGACGGAGAGATTATCCGGGTCGTCATAAGATAGACCGGTAAATGTTGAGATACTCCACAGCAACGGATAGAGGACGGTACCTTTCCGCTTTTTTCTTTCCCCTCTCCCCCATCCTCCTTGCCGTCTCCTCGTCCTTAAGGATACGCTCCAACTTATTTGTTAGATCCTCGTAATCCTCCACCTCAAAGAAGAAGCCGTCCTCCCCTTCGCTGATAACGTCCAACGGCCCCCCCGCCCTGCTCGCTATCACGGGGGTACCGTGCATCATGGCCTCAACTAGGACCAGTCCAAGGCTCTCCGTCCATACCTTCGGATCCGACCTTGATGGAAGGACAAGGACCCAGGCCCTGGCGTATTCCTCGGAAAGCTCCCGGCCGTGCATCCACCCTTTGAATATGGCCTCAACTCCGTACTTTCTGGCCATTTCCTCCCACTCACTCCTTGCTGGACCATCTCCGACGAAGACGAGTTTCACGTCTATTCCCCGCCTTTTAAGGATAGAAGCAGCCTTTATCAGAACGTCCCCACCTTTCCAGTATACCAGACGCCCCACAAACAACACCCTTCCCCTCTCCTTATCAACGCCTCTCACCTCAGGTGTCCATCCCACGGGCAAAGGTACTATACGGTGAGGCTTTCCGAGATCTCCAACGATCCTCAGAAACCTATCGCGGGTGAACGATGAGTTAAACGTAAAAAAATCCCCCCTTTTCAGAAGATGGATAAAAATCCTCCCCAATTTTCCCAGTTTCTTCATCAGGGAAAGTTCCGTATTGTGGAAGGTGAAGACCCTCCTTCCCCCGAAAGGCAACGCCCAGATGGCGTTGGGGATGGGCCAGTGGACGTGGACGATGTCCGGCCTGAAGTCCCTCTCAACCCTTACGGCCTTCAGTAATCCCCCCAACATGAAAAGGGGCAGTTGGAGGTACCTCCACTTCTGGAGCCTTAGCCTCTCGTATATGGCGACGTCGTAGGTAAGGTTCTCCAGGAAGGCCGGGGAGTAGCGGAAGCGATAGACCGGGATACCTTCATACTCACCGTCCCCCACCCCCCTATGGGCCGAAGTCAGGATCCGGACATCCACCCCCAGTTCCTTAAGGGCCTTCAGGGTCTGGGTGAGCCAGGGGGTTATGTGGGGCGCCCCCTCGTACGCGAAGGCCGTTGCTACGTGCAGGACCTTGAGAGGACGCCCCGCGTCCTTAAGACTTCCTTCCGAACTTCTCAAGTATGATGTCGTAAAGGGTGGGCTTACCTATCTCCTGAAGCTCGTACCGGACCCTGACCCACGGCTTGTTGAGGTTGAGGATGCGGCCGAGGTTTATGGGCGTGGCCACTACGACCAGATCCGCGGGGGTGTCGTTTATGGTCTTCTCAAGGTCCTTAAGCTGCTGCTCGGAGTAGCCAACGGCGGGCAGGACGTACTTGGCCTGGGGCCACTTCTGTAGGGCCTCCTTGACCGTTCCGACGGCGTACTCGGCGACCGGCACGATCTCCTTGGCCCCGTACTTGCGGGCGGCTATGTACCCCGCACCGTAGGACATCTCGCCGTGGGTGAGGGTGGGGCCGTCCTCCACCACAATCACCCTCTTGCCCTTTATCTTCTCCCCGTCCTCTACGAATATTGGCGAGGCGGCCTCTATGACGGTGGCCTTGGGGTTTATCCTGAAGACGTTGTTTCTGACCGTCTCAATCCCCTCAAGGGAGGCCGTATCCACCTTGTTTATGATGACGACGTCAGCCATCCTTAAGTTGGCCTCACCGGGGTGATACTTCACCTCGTGGCCGGGCCTGTGGGGGTCCACGACGACGATGTGGAGGTCGGGCTTGAAGAAGGGGAGGTCGTTGTTCCCACCGTCCCAGAGGACGATGTCGGCCACCTTCTCCGCCTCCCTGAGGATCTTCTCGTAGTCCACACCGGCAAAAACGATGTTACCCCTGTCAAGGTGAGGCTCGTACTCCTCCCTCTCCTCTATGGTACAGTTGTACCTGTCCAGATCCTCGTAGGTCTCAAACTTCTGGACTATCTGCTTCGTCAGGTCCCCGTAGGGCATGGGGTGGCGCACAACGGCCACCCTGTAGCCGAGGTCCTTGAGGATGTCCGATACCCGGCGGGTGGTCTGGCTCTTACCGGACCCCGTCCTCACCGCTCCGATGGAGATTACGGGTTTGGAGGACTTGAGCATGGTGTTCTTTGCCCCCATGAGCCAGTAGTCGGCACCGGCGGCTACGGCGCGGGAGGCCCTGTGCATGACGTACTCGTGCGAGACGTCGCTGTACGCGAAGACGACGATATCCACGTCGTACTCCCTGATGAGCTTCTCAAGGTCCTCCTCCGGGTAGATGGGTATCCCTTCCGGGTAGAGGTCCCCCGCCAGCTCCGGCGGGTACCTCCTCCCCTCAATGTCGGGTATCTGGGTAGCCGTGAAGGCCACCACCTCGTAGTCGGGGTTGTTGCGGAAGAAGAGGTTGAAGTTGTGGAAGTCCCTTCCAGCTGCTCCCATTATTATTACACGTCTGCGCATAGGCCGGGATTCTACGGGGGAAGGATTAACCTTCTCTCTTACAATTTCCGCATGATCCTGTCTTTCAGCGGTGGGAAGGATAGTTCCCTGGCCCTGTACTACGCTCTGCGGGAAGGCCACCGTATAACCTATCTCCTGACCACCGTAACCGAAGGGTACGACCGCATCTCTATCCATGGCGTGAGGCGGGAGCTGTTGAGGAGGCAGGCCAGATCAATAGGCATACCGCTCTACGAGGTGGTCATCCCGCCGAAGTGTACGAACGAAGAATATGAGAAACGTATGAGGGAGGCGATGGAAGATCTGGCCAAAAGGGATCCGGATAAAACCGTTATCTTCGGAGATATATTCCTTGAGGACGTGCGGAGGTACAGGGAGGAGAGGCTGATGAAGGGTGGATGGAAGGGCCTTTTCCCCCTGTGGGGAAGGGATACGGGAAAGTTGGCGAGGGAGTTCCTGAAACTGGGGTTTAAGGCCGTAGTCGTGAGCGTGGACGGTGAAGTATTGCCGGGAGATTTTGTGGGAAGGGAGTACGATGAGGATTTTTTAAAGGACCTGCCGGAGGGAGTTGATCCGTGCGGGGAGAGGGGGGAGTTCCATACCTTCGTTTATGACGGGCCGATATTTTCCACCACGGTAAATTTTGAGGTCGGCGAAAAGGTCCTGAGGGACAACAGGTTTTATTACGTTGACCTTGTTCCCGCCTGATTCACCGTATAACCACCTTACGGCTCTTTCGTCCCCTTACCACGAAGTATACGCCCCTGCCGAGATTGGAAGGTATATCGCTGCCCGAAAACAGCAGTCTTCCGTCCGGTGAGTATATCCGTACGAGTCCATCGGTCCCGGTTGTCCCTTTCTCATCCGTAGTAAGGCTTCCGTCCCCTCCAAGAGGACACGACGCCCTGCTGGAGTCGTCCACCACCGCGAGATGCGGGGTGGTGCGAAAATCCCCACCACCGACGACCATCTCAATACAGCCGTCCCCGTCCACGTCGGCGAGGGTCTTGACCCTGCTTCTAAGTGGCCTGATGTCCCACAGGAAAGACCCGGTAGAGGATACGACGGTGAGGAGCGAGCCGTTTAGTAGGACGACCTCGTATCCGGGCGAAGGGTCCACGTCTGCCACCTCCGGTCCACCGTTGCTGTACCAGTCGTAAACGTACTTCCACTCTACACTGCCGTCGGCCCCGTTAAGGACATAAACGGTATCCATACCACGGTTCCATCGGGTAGGGACGAGGACCTCCGGTATACCGTCCCCGTTCAGATCGTGGACTGCTATGAAATAGGATACGGATATATCAAGAAGACGTGACCATATCACGTTCCCATTCGCCCCATCAAATGCCATCGCTACGAACCCACCGGCCTCAATCACGTCGTTGTCCCCGTCCCCATCGGCGTCGGATACAACTACGGAAACGGGATTCTCACCGTAGAGGGTCGGTGCGCTCCACAGGAGGGTTCCGGTGCTTCCGTCAAGGGCAACGACGCTATCCGATATCCCGAAGACGATGTCCATATCGCCGTCTCCATCCACGTCCCCGGCTGCCGGAGGGGTCTTTATCGTGTCTCCGTTCCTGTGCCACTCCCATAGTAGAGAGAAGTCCTCGCCGTTGTAGACGAAAAGGGTGTCGTAGTTATCCAGCCTTAGAACAAGTTCAGCCTTACCATCGCCGTCTATATCACCCACAAGTGGGTGGGAGGGAGTACTACCGAATTCAAGCACACGTTTAACGGATCCATCCCTACCCCTGAGAACATACAGCTTGTCCCTATAGCCCATCTGAAAGATCATAACCTCCAGACTGTCATCTCCATCAATATCCGCTATAACGGCCGGCCCCCATAACCAGTATGTACTGGAGAAATTATCCCCGTCAAACCTCCATACCGTATCCCCGGTTAATCCGTTTATGGCGTACAGTCTGTGATAAGGATTGGGAGGGTCGTCAAAGTAGAGGGGAACCAGAATCTCCATAATACCGTCGTCGTTTACGTCTCCTACGACCGGCTGGATTCCTACACCGGTGGATCTTGGAAAACTAATGGACCATCTGACGTACCTCTTAGAGAAGGTTCCTCTACCCATCTGTACACCGTTCCTCATCAGATCCCCACCCAACATCTGCCACGAATAATATGCCGCTCTATAAGGCGGTATGCAGTAGGTTGAAAACCCGCAGAGTGCAGATACCGTAATCCACAGCATGACAACATATTATAAAGTGGGGTAGTAATACTTTTTGCAATAAGAAATCTGGTCAGACTTTCCGCTATAGCCTGATACCGTTACCAAGTTTTAATCCAAATTTTCAAAGGGATATCAGGATTTTCCGGGAAAAGTTTGCTCCAGAGAACGTACGTACCGGGAGGCAACAGCTAAGTAAAATTTCCTGCCTTACTGCTTTAGAATACGCACCCTGCCCCCTGAGAGGGTTTGGGTACGTTGCGACCTGCCTAACGGCCGTATAATTGCAGGTCGCTTTTTTAGTAAAGGAGAAAAAAAGGAGGTAAAGAGCGATGGCAAAGCCCAAGTTTGAGCGTACGAAGCCCCACAAGAACGTGGGTACCATCGGTCACATAGACCACGGTAAGACGACGCTGACGGCCGCTATAACGGCCGTGCTGGCGCAGAAGGGACAGGCGGAGTTCAAGTCCTACGACGAGGTAGCCAAGGCCGACGCCAAGATCGCCCGTAAGGACGAGACCAAGATCCTGACGATCAACGTGGCCCACGTTGAGTACGAGTCCGATAAGTATCACTACGCCCACATAGACTGCCCCGGACACGCCGACTACATCAAGAACATGATCACCGGTGCCGCCCAGATGGACGGTGCTATACTGGTGGTCTCCGCCGTGGATTCCGTGATGCCCCAGACCCGTGAGCACGTACTTCTGGCCCGTCAGGTCGGTGTCCCGGCCATAGTCGTCTTCATAAACAAGGTTGACCTCGTGGACGACCCCGATCTCCTTGAGCTGGTGGAGATGGAGGTTAGGGATCTTCTCAACGAGTACGGTTATCCCGGCGATGAGGTCCCTGTCATAAAGGGTTCCGCCCTGAGGGCTCTCCAGAATCCCGGTGACTTTGACGACGAGATAGGAGCCGGGGCCATACTGAAGCTGGTTGAGGCCCTTGACGAGTACATCCCCGAGCCCAAGAGGGAGATAGACAAGCCCTTCCTCATGGCCGTGGAGGACGTCTTCTCCATTACCGGTCGTGGTACGGTCGTTACCGGTAGGGTGGAGCGTGGGGTCCTGCGTCCCGGAGATGAGGTGGAGATCGTGGGCTTCAGGGAGAGGCCGCTCAAGACCGTGGTCACGTCCATAGAGATGTTCCGTCGTATCCTTGACGAGGCCATCCCCGGAGATAACATCGGTGCCCTGCTCCGTGGTGTGGGTAAGGACGAGGTAGAGAGGGGAATGGTTCTCGCCAAGCCCGGCTCCATACAGGCCCACAGGAAGTTCAGGGCCGAGGTGTACATCCTCAAGAAGGAAGAGGGCGGACGTTCCACACCGTTCTTCAACGGCTACAGGCCCCAGTTCTACTTCCGTACCACCGACGTAACCGGCACCATCAAGTTCGCTGAAGAGGGCCGTGAGATGGCCATGCCCGGCGACAACGTGACCATGGACGTGGAGCTCATCTATCCCGTGGCCATAGAGAAGGGACTGAGGTTCGCCATCCGTGAGGGTGGTCGTACGGTGGGCGCCGGGGTAATCACCGAGATCCTTGAGTGATGGACAAGATCCGCCTGAAGCTTAAGAGTTTTGACCCGGCCGTCCTTGACAGGACGGCCCGGGAAATCGTTTTTACGGCTAAGGCCACCGGTGCGAGGGTGGCCGGACCCATCCCCCTTCCGACCAAGAAGTCCCTGTTTGCCGTCATACGAGGCCCGCACATAGACAAGAGGGGACAGGAACACTTCTGGCTTAAGAAACACGCCCGCCTCATAGAGATAAGGGATGCCACCCCGGAGACCATAGAGAAGATATCCCAGATAGACCTTCCTCCGGGCGTGGATATCAAGGTAAAGATAATCACGGAGTGAAGCCATGCTTAAGCTGATAGCCAAGAAGGTGGGGATGACGCAGGTGTACGTGAAACCGGAACACGAGCCTTTCGGCATCCCCGTACCCGTCACCGTCCTCCAGATCCCGGAGAACGTGATCGTTGGCCACAGAACGGCCGAAAAGGACGGGTACAACGCCGTAATAGTCGGCTACGACTTCAAGCCCGTCCACAAGGTCAAAAAGCCCGTACTCGGATTCGTGAAGGGGGCGCTGGGCGATAAAGAAAAGTATCCTACTAAATTTTACGAGTTCAAAACGGACGAACTGGATAAGTATCCGGTAGGCTCATCCCTGGGGGCCGCCCTGTTTGAGGGTATAGAGGTGGTGGACGTACAGGGCAAGACCAAGGGTAGAGGGTTTACCGGTGTGATGAAGAGGTGGGACTTTTCGGGAGGCCCAGCCGCCCACGGTTCAAAGTTTCACAGGAGACCGGGATCTATAGGACAGCATACCTTCCCCGGAAGGGTATGGAAGGGTAAGAAGATGGCCGGACACTACGGGAACGAGACCGTCACCATCCTGAACCTGCAGCTCGTACGGATATACCCCGAGGACAACATCCTCCTCGTCAAGGGCGGTGTTCCGGGGCACCGGGGCGCTTACGTGTTCGTGAGACCGGCAGTTTACAAGTACGGAGGTGATAAGAAATGAAGGCCCCGATTTACAACATCACGGGTGAGAAGAAGGGCGAGCGGGACCTCCCGGCAGACTTCCTTGGAATAAAACCCAACAGACACCTTCTATGGGAGGCCGTGAGGGTTTACCTCTACAACCAGAGGCAGGGGACCCACCATGCCAAGACCCGCGGTGAGGTTATAGGTTCCCGCAGGAAGATCTGGCCCCAGAAGCATATGGGGAGGGCCAGACACGGGGACCGTTACGCACCTATTTTCGTGGGAGGTGCTAAAGCCCATGGCCCCCGTCCGAAGGAGTACTACATAAAGATGCCTAAAAAAGCCAGGAGGCTCGCCCTCCGGATGGCCCTCGCCGACAGAGCACAGAACGGTCGTATCCTCCTGCTTGAAAACATGGCTCTGGAGCAGCCCAAGACCAAGACCGTCTACAACTTCCTCAAGAGCGTAGGTCTGGTCGGGAAGAACGTCCTCTTCGTACCCAAGGACTACAACCGCGTTTTCTACCTCTCCGCCCGCAACATCCCCGACGTCCACGTCCTGCACGCCGACCAACTCAACACGTACTTCGTCCTCTGGTCCGACTACGTGGTCGCGGAGGATGGGGCGATAGAAAAACTAAAGGAGAGGTTATCATGAAACTTTCCCACGAGGAAGTTCTCATAAGACCCGTACTTACGGAGAAGGCCCTGAACCTGCGCGATAAGTACAACAAGTACACCTTCATCGTGCATCCTGACGCCAACAAGCACCAGATAAAGGAGGCCGTTGAGAGGATCTTCGGCGTTAAGGTCGTCAAGGTCAATACCATGAACTACAAGCCGAAGCCCCGCAGGGATCTCCGTCGCCGTCGTATCATGGGACGCACGAGAAGGTATAAGAAGGCCGTAGTGACCCTCGCTGAGGGCCATAAAATAGATCTGGGGGTGTGATATGCCGATAAAGAAATATAAACCCTACACTCCCGGCCGCAGATGGATGAGCGTTGTGGATTACTCCGTTTACATAACGAAGGAGGAGCCGGAGAAGTCCCTGACCAAACCCAAGAAACAGAAGGCCGGGAGGAACAATCAGGGAAGGATAACCGTACGCCATAGGGGCGGTGGGAACAAGAGGAAGTACCGCATTATAGACTTCGTGCGTCACGACAAGGTCGGTGTCCCGGGAGTTGTTAAGTCCATAGAGTACGATCCCAACAGGACGGCCTTCATAGCCCTTATAGCCTACAGGGACGGAGAAAAGCGGTACATAATAGCGCCCGAGGGCCTGAAGGTGGGTGATGAGGTGGTGGCAGGCCCCGACGCACCCATAAAGGTGGGGAACGCCCTGCCCCTTGAGAAGATACCGGAGGGAACACCCATCCACAACCTTGAGATGATACCCGGCAAGGGTGGCCAGCTGGTAAGGGCCGCCGGCACCTACGCCACCATAATGTCAAAGGACGAGAACTGGATATACGTCCAGCTACCTTCAAAAGAGATCCGGAAGTTCCACCACAGCTGTTATGCCACCGTCGGGCAGGTCTCCAACGTGGATCACGAGAATGTCACCATCGGTAAGGCCGGAAGGAATCGCTGGCTCGGACGCAGGCCCGCCGTCAGAGGCGTAGCCATGAACCCCGTGGATCACCCCCACGGAGGTGGTGAGGGTCGCACCAAAGGTAAGATACCGAAGACGCCCTGGGGTAAGATCGCCCGTGGCGTAAAGACGCGCAAGAAGAGGAAGCCCTCCGACACCTTTATCGTCAAGCGTCGGAGGATAGGATACGGATCAAAGGAGTGAAGATATGGCCAGAAGTTTGAAGAAGGGGCCGTACGTACATCCCAAACTTCTTAAGAAGGTGCGTAAGGCTCTGGAGAAGGGGGACAAGTCTCCCATAAAGACGTGGTCCAGGGCGTCCATGATCATGCCCGAGTTCATAGGCCTGACCTTCCTCGTTCACAACGGCAAGACGTTCATACCCGTCTACGTCACGCAGGAGATGGTGGGACATCGTCTCGGGGAGTTCGCCCCCACGCGCAAGTTCGGAGGGCATAAGGACAAAGAGGGCAAGAAGGCGGGTAGGAAATGAAGGTTAAACCCTTTGGACAGCTTACGAAGAGGGAATGGAAGGCCATGGGTGGGTATTCCACCCTCAGGAGGGCCCGTATTTCCCCTAAAAAGATGAAGTTAATCGCCGACCTCATAAAGGGCATGAACGCTCAGGAGGCCGACTACATCCTGCAGTTTACTCCCAAGAAGGGGGCCCGCCTGATGAGGAAGGTCCTCCGGGCAGCCGTGGCCTCCTACAGGGATAAGTTCGCCCCGGAGAGGAGCGTGGACGACCTCTACCCCCATCTCAGGATCGCCATAGTCAAGGTGGATAGGGGTCCGATGTGGAAGATACCGAAGCCCGCAGTGAAACCCGCCCGCTTTGGAGGTAACGGTATATTCAGGCGCAGGACATCGCATATAACTGTGGTCGTCCTGCCCGATAGCAAAAAGGAGGGTAAATAATGGGTCAGAAAGCCAACCCTATAGGCCTAAGGACGGGGTACTTCCGCCCGTGGCAGTCAATGTGGTACGCGGAGACCAAACAGGAGTACGTTCAGAACCTCCTTGAGGATTACCAGATACGTAAGTTTATCGTTGACTATTACAGTCGCCTTCCCAATGACCCCCAGATCTCCCGGGTGACCATCAACCGGGTAGGTCTGAACGTACACGTCACCATACACACCGCCCGTCCGGGTGTTATCATAGGTAAGGGCGGAAAGAACATAGAGGGGCTCCGGGAGGCCCTGAACAGGACCTTTGGAGGACCCGAGAAGAGGATATTCGTTGAGCATCAGGAGATAACCCATCCCGAACTTGATGCCCAGCTCGTGGCGTACAACATAGCCCGCCGCCTTGAGCAGCGTGTTTATCACCGTCGCCTGATGAAAAGGGCGGTTTACTCTGCCATGAGGATGGGAGCCAAGGGTATAAGGGTTCAGGTGAAGGGACGTATAGGCGGGGCCGAGATAGCCCGTAAAGAGTGGTACATCAAGGGAAGGGTTCCCCTGCAAACCCTCAGGGCCAACATAGACTACGGGTACGATACCGCCTTCACCAAGTGGGGAACCATAGGCGTGAAGGTGTGGATATACAAGGGTGACATACTGAGAGGTAAGAAGGAGGTCAAATCATGATGCAGCCCCGCCGGGTAAAGTGGAGGAAGCAGCACAGGGCCAAACTCAAGGGAGTGGCTACCTCCGGTAACCGCATAGAGTACGGGGAGTACGCCCTTAAAAGCATGGATCGGGGTCGTATATTCGCCCGCCAGATAGAGGCCGCCCGTGTGGCTATAGTCCGCGCCGTCGGCAAGAAAGCCCGTCTCTGGATCCGCATCTTCCCCCACAGACCCTACACCAAGAAACCCGCAGAGGTCCGTATGGGAGGCGGTAAAGGGGACGTCCACGCCTGGTACGCCGTCGTGAAACCCGGCACCATCCTCTTTGAGGTGGCCGGGGCGAAGGAGGAGGACGCCATTAAAGCCCTTAAGACCGCCGCCTCCAAGCTCCCCGTCCGCACCAAGATAGTTTCAACCAAGGAGGTGGGGAGATGAAGCCCACGAAGGCAAAAGACCTGCGTGCCATGAGCGTTGACGAACTTCAGGCGAGGCTCCGGGTACTCCGCGCTCAGCTCCGGGACGCCCGATTTAAGAAGGCCCTCGGTCAGCTTGAGGATCGCAATCTGGTTAGGTACTACCGCAGGGAGATAGCGAGGGTACTGACCGTACTAAGAGAGAAGGGGGTTAAACTATGAGCAATCAGGGACACAGGGGCAGGAGAAAGGTGCTGCGTGGTGTGGTCGTTAGTGATAAGATGAACAAGACCCGCGTGGTGGCCGTTTACCGTATGAAGATGCACCCCAAGTACAGGAAATACGTGAAGGTACGTAAGAAGATCTACGTACACGACGAGAACAACGAGAGCCACGTGGGGGACCTCGTTGAGGTCATGGAGACCCGTCCCCTCTCAAGGCTCAAGAGGTGGAGGCTCGTAAAGATCCTCCGCAAAGCGCCGGTACTTGAGGAGATAGCAAAGGAGGTACTGGGAAATGAGGAATCTTCCTGAGCTTTCCTACGTTACCGTGGCGGACAATACCGGAGCGAAAGAGGCTTTTATAATCAAGGTCCTTAAAGGGAGTGGCCGTAAGGGTGGAAGGGTGGCCGCCAACGTGGGTGACGTGGTAGTTGTTTCCATAAAGAGGGCCATACCCAACGCTTCCGCCAGGAAGGGAGAGGTGCATAAGGCCGTGATAGTGCGGACGAAGAAGGAGATCCGCCGCAGGGACGGTTCTTACATCCGCTTCGGAGACAACGCCGTAGTCCTCATCAATCAGGCCGGAGAACCGAAGGGTACCCGCGTCTTCGGTCCCGTAGCCCGTGAGCTCCGCGATAAAGGGTTCCTGAAGATCGTATCCCTCGCACCGGAGGTGCTGTGATGGCCTTCAAGATAAAGAGGGGAGACACGGTAATAGTCCTTTCAGGTAAGTGGAAGGGGCATCAGGGTAGGGTGATGCGGATGTTCCCCCGTAAGGGTAGGGCTATAGTTGAGGGGGTAAACCTCGTAAAAAGGCACAGGGGGAAGAGGCACGGACAACAGGAGGGCCAGGTTGAGGAGGTACCGGCACCCATATATATCTCCAAGCTCATGCTCGTATGCCCCAAATGCGGCCAGCCCACCCGCGTCGGCTTCCGTTTCCTTGAGGACGGCCGCAAGG
The DNA here is from genome assembly GCA_027003075.1 of Caldifarciminota bacterium. Taxonomy (GTDB): domain Bacteria; phylum Hydrothermota; class Hydrothermia; order LBFQ01; family LBFQ01; genus JAADCS01. The sequence goes on from JALWYV010000046.1 coordinate 28,818, forward strand.
TCAGGTACTGCAAGAAGTGCGGGGAGGTGATAGATTGAGGTCCTGCCTCCCCCTCGGTTCAGCCTTATAATATCATCTTCACGCGCCCCCATCGTCTAGCCAGGTCCAGGACGCGTGGTTCTCAGCCACGAAACCCGGGTTCAAATCCCGGTGGGGGCGTTTTTTTTAATTCGTATCTGAGGGTCGCCATAAGATCCAGCGGAATTTCTTTCACGTATTGGCTGATCGGTGGTAGTGTACCCCGTTTAGAATCCTGACTTAATGAGTAAGGTTAACTGGTTGTTGGTGCTCTCAGCCGTGGTTGCCATGCTCTTTGGTCTGTATCTCGCCCTGATAAGGTCGGGTTTCGTACTTCCCGGAGGATACATGGCCCTGTCCCACGCTCAGGTTATGGTTGTGGGTTTCCTCGGAAGTCTCATAGCCCTTGAGAGGGCCGTCGCCATAAAGAAACTCTGGAGTTACCTTGCCCCTCCTCTCCTGTTCATCGCCTCCTTTCTCTCCCTCTATTCTCCGATCTTCATGCTCATAGGTTTCGTGGGCGCCCTCGTTATGTTCGGTGTATTCGCCTATTTAATGGTTCGGTACGGTCGCAGGCCACAGTGGGTGGTTATGGGGGTCGCTGCCCTCCTTTTGGCTATCGGGAACCTGCTCTACGCCTTTTCCGTTCCCATAACCTACGTTCTACATTACTGGCTCATGTTTCTCGTCCTCACCATAGCCGGGGAGAGGCTGGAGCTTTCCATACTCCTCATACCGAAGAGGGGGGTGATGGGTACCTTCTATATCCCCGTGATCTTGTCCGTTATCGGCGTAATATCCGGGTCTGAGGTGCTTATCGGCATCTCTTACATCCTCCTCGCCCTATGGCTCTTCTACTACGACGTCGCCACCCGCAATCTAAGGGCATCCGGTCTCGTGAGGTTCGTCGCCCTGACCCTTATGTTGGGCTACGTTTGGCTCGCCCTCGGTGGTATAGCCCTTATACTGAACCTGCCCTACGACCTGCGTATCCATGCGATCACCCTCGGTTTCGTATTCAGTATGATATTCGCCCACGCTCCCATAATCTTCCCGGCCATACTCGGAGGAAGGAGCAGGTTCTCACCTCTGCTTTACCTCCCCGTCGTACTCCTTCACCTCTCCCTGATAGTCAGGTTCACATACGACCTTAAGGTCGGTGCAGTTCTCGGCGTGATAGCGATACTGCTTTACTTCGCCCTGATGAGGTTCAGGGTGATAACCTTTTAGATAGGGGGTAAACGGTTCTCTTTATTACTCCTTTCAATACCTCCACCGCATCCGTCCCCTCGGCGACCGCCGTGGCCTGATAGAGCAACCTTCCCGTCTCCACGTCCACGATCTTCAGGGAACCCGTGAGCCTGTACGTCCAACCGATCTCAGATTCGCCGAAGGGATAGACCACCCTTTCCACGGAGATAACGGAGAAGTACGCCACGAGGTCTGCACCGAGAAGTTTGCCCAGCCTGGGAGCATTCTGGCGCATACTGTAGGGAGAATGGGAGAACTCCAGTTCCTCTATGATCCTGTCTATGTCCTTCCTCTCAACTATGTCAAAGGAGGGGACTTTCATGAGTTCACCTATCAGGAGGGAGTAAGTTTTACCCCTGATCTCCCTGAGGAGGAGGTTGGTCAGAGAGTCGGTGGTATCGGCCGCCACGGAGGGTATAACCGCGAGGGTGCGTATCTCCTTCAGGTCAAAATCGGGAGAGAAGGCGTACTCTACAGTACGTTCTTTCATCTCCTCCGTCGTGGCACATCCGGAAGCCCCGACCGCAAGTAAAAAGATAAATTTCCTTAACATTCCGCAGTTAAAAGAGCCACCCGGGGGACTCGAACCCCCAACCTGCTGATTACAAATCAGCCGCTCTGCCGGTTGAGCTAGGGTGGCGAGGGGGAAATTTTAAACCCGAACCGTGCGTGCAAACCTCTCCTTCGGAAATTAAACCTGACAAAGTTAATCGGGATTAGAATATACAGCGTGAAGGTAGTAAACCTGAATGAACTTGAGAATACCGGAACCGTCGTGGCTCTCACAAGGAACGGTGTGTTCCGCAGGAAACTGGTATCCATGGGGATATACCCGGGGGCGAAGGTTAGGGTGTTGCGCAGGGGTCCCTTCGGGAACCCCATAGAGGTGATGGTCGGGAACAGCCTCGTGGCCATAAGGGGGGACAGTGCCAGATTTGTACTCGTAAAGGTTGAGAATGGAGAGGAAGAGAACGCTTAAAGTCGTCTTTGTGGGTAACCCCAACACGGGAAAGAGTACCCTTATAAACGCCCTCGCGGGGGCGAATTTGAAGGTGAGTAACTGGGCGGGGACAACGGTTGAGAAACTATCGGCGATCCTCACGTACGAGGGGATCACGATGGAACTGATAGACCTGCCCGGGACGTACGATATACTTCCTAACAACCTTGAGGAGAAGATAACCTTCCGGGAGCTTCTCCTGTCCGACGCCGACGTAGTGGTCAACGTAATTGACACGGGGAACCTTGAGAGGAACCTCCACGTCACCCTTGAGCTGGCCGAGATGGGTATACCGATGGTCGTGGTGCTGAACATGGTAGACGAAGCGGAGAAGAGGGGATACGAGATCCACCCGGACGTGTTAGAGGACGTTCTCGGTGTACCTGTACTGACGACGGTAGCCGTCAAAGGCATAGGCGTGGAGGATGTACCAAAGGCCATACTCAAGGCGCGGGTGCCAAAGCCGGTCGTAACCTATCCGGAGGACATAGAGAGGGCCGCCCGGCATCTGGCCCCCCTCATACCCCACAGGGCGAAACGCTGGATCTCCCTTACACTGCTCACGGGGGAGTGGGACGACCTTCCCGTCCCCGACAACGTTAAGTCCCTGGCCAGAGAGATGCGGGAGAAGTTCAGGGGCCGGGACGTGTTCGTTGAGATAGAGAGCGCCAGATTTGAGAAGGCGAAGGAGATAGCCTCCCGCGTCCTTCGTAAGGTTGAAGGTAAAGTCCCGATAAACCTGACGGAGAGGATTGACCGCTTCGTCCTCAACCCCCTTATAGGCGGGATACTCTTTCTCCTCCTTACCGTTCTCACGTTCCGTTTCACTTTCACCCTTTCTGCGCCGTGGGTGGGCTTTATAGGTGTACTTCAGGAGGTGATAGGTGGGTGGATCGTTGCCCTCAACCTCCACCCGCTCCTTACGGACTTCTTAGTTAACGGTGTGGTGAACGGTGTGGGTACGGTGTTGAGCTTCGCTCCCGTACTCTTCCTGCTCTACCTCGCCATATCCTTCCTTGAGCTGGTGGGGTTACTTGCCCGTGCCGCCTTCCTTCTGGACTCCTTCATGTCCCTGATAGGTCTTCCGGGTAAGGCCTTCGTCCCCCTCGTCCTCGGCTTCGGATGTAACGTCCCGGCGGTTTACGCCACAAGAACGCTTGAGAGCTTTTACGATCGCCTTAAGGTGGCTCTGGTGATACCCTTTATGAACTGCAGTGCCCGTCTCACCGTCCATGCTCTCTTTGCAGCCGTATTCTTCCCCGGATGGGCCCCTTACGTCGTTCTCTTTATGTACGCCCTTGGCGTCGTTATGGCTATCCTCACATCCTTAATCCTCGGAAGGACGATAAAGAGCGAGGGTCCGGCCGTTTTTGAGCTTCCACCGTACCGTTTTCCTCCTATCCGTTTCCTGATAAAGCAGGCGTGGGACAGGACGATGGGTTTCGTTGAAGGGGCAGGGGGGATAATTCTGGCCGCCGTCGTTCTCGTATGGGTCCTCGTAAACTTCCCATCTCCGGAGAATAGCCTTTACGAGTGGATATCCCACTGGCTCGTAGGAGTGTTCTCCCTGATCGGTATAAGCGACTGGAGACTCGTTGGCTCCCTCTTTCCCGGTTTCATAGCGAAGGAGGTGGTCATAGGGAGTCTGGCCGTGAGCTACCTCGGAGGCGAACCCCTTCAGGCCGTGGGCTTCGTTGAGGGGATAAGGACGATCCTATCGGCTTTCGGTACGGCTCTGATGGAGACCCTGCGGGGATTCCTGGCCCTCTTCTACCTTCCGGGGTTTGACGTTGCTGCTTCCGGTGGTAAGCTCGGTGAGGTGATGAAACAGGCCCTGACTCCCCGTTCTGCCCTCGCTTACATGGTCTTCGTGCTACTTTATACGCCGTGCGTTGCCACGGTCTCCGCCATAAAGCAGGAGTTCGGAGGTAAGTGGGCTACCATATCCGTGGCCTACCAGCTCGTGACGGCCTTCATCGTCGCGTGGGCTATATACGTACTCTCCGGTCTGGTACTTTAAATTTCTCCCCTCAGGGACAGGTAAACGGAGCGTCCGGGTACGGGTGTCCCGAGAGGATCGGTCGGCTCCCTCCACTCTACGTTCAGAGGGTTGAATATCCCAACGGTCAGGCCGTACTTACCGTACCTGATGCCTGCTCCTATATCGCCCAGAACTTTTCCGTACTCCGGTATGTACCGCAGAGACAATCTGGTGAACAGATGACCCCTCTCAATCCTCCCGTAGATCCGGAGGTCGGGGACAGGTAGGTAAAGTAGCGTATCTCCCGGCGCAAGGGACCTGGCCCCTATATAGGCGTAGGACAGTCGGACGTACCCGTACGTGGTGGTTAACGATATTCCGGGCGTGTATCCGTAGAAGAGGGCGTCCGTGTTCTTCCACCTGTAGACACCCATGCGATGTCCTTCCTCGTCCACGTACTCCTCACCCGTGGGTACCACGGTTATGAAGTCGTCCACGTAGTTGATGAATCCCTCCAGGGATAGACCAACTGGTCCGAAGTTCCTGTGAGAGGTCATCTGAACTTCATAGGAAATCTCCCTCCTCAGATCCGGATTGCCTACATCGTATCTTCCTATCCCGTGATGTGGCCCTACAAAGTGGGTCTCGTAAAGGGTAGGGAAGCGGAAGGATCTGGCCAGACTGACACCCAGATGGGTACCCGAGATATCGGAGGATAGGCCTATTATTCCGGAGAGGTCTCCCTTCTTTCCCATTACCTTACCACCTATCCCTCCGATTATCTGGAGGTTATTCCTTACGAGGAGGGGACCGTAAAGGGAGACGTAGCCCTCCATATTTGAGGCCCCACTACTTACGCCACCGTACATCCGGTCGTGGGTTATGCGTACGACACCGCTGTAGCTCCGGAAGGAGAACTCGTACTTACCCTGAAGCACCTCCCTACGAATGGACGTAACCGTATCCCCGTTGCACATCTCCACCTGAAGCGTGTTCTGGTAGTTTAATCCTGCTCCTCCGAGTAGTAGAAAGGTCTCGTAATGGGTGCTGTGGGAGGTCGCCCTCTCCTCCGGGATGCCCCACGAGCGCGTATCGTATTTAAGCCCAAGGGAAGGGACCACCCTGCCCAGACGGGCTCTGATCCGGGAAGAAACCGCAACGTCTTTCCCGAAAGAGTTGGGGACTACGCCCGAACTAGATCTGTAGTCTCCGGATATTCCGCCGTTGACACCGAACAACGCTGCCACCTTTTCGTTCCCGACGTTAAGTAGATACGTACCCCTCGTACGCTTACCGTTGGGCGTAAACTGGATGCCCATCCTGTGAAAGACCTTTGAAAACTCCGCTTCCGTGCTTTTCACGTATATAGTGCCACCGAAACCGCCGCCAAAGACCGCACCTGCGGAACCCTTGATAAGTATCAGGGAACCGACGTCCGCACCGTAAAGATGGAGGGGATGGTCCGCACCGTGGGAGAGATCCCTGACCTCAAAACCGTCCCGCAGTACGGTCAGTCTCTTTACCGAGAACGCCCGAAAGACCGGCTTGGCGTATTCACTACCGTAGGCCGACGTGGAAACATCCGGGGTTGAGAAGGTAGGACCGAATACCCCGGAGACCTCATCATCCTGTTCAACGTCCACCGGAAAGGGAAGATGTTCAACGGTGGATATTTTAACCGCAACGACCTCCACATCCTTCAACCGTACAGGGGAAGGTTGCAGGCGGATCGTGTCCGAGTAGGCACTCTTAACGCTTCTGTACCCTATGCGGACAACTATAACCGTGTCCTCTCTGTACTTAAGGGTGGTACAACCGCTTTTATCCGTTATGTTCCAGTCCTTTTTCCCACGGACGTAAGCTCCTGAGACGGGTTTGCCCGTTTCTGAATCCACCACACAAACCTTTACATCACTCAAGATCAGTAACAGCATAGCCGTTAATTTTATTTCCGACTTATATCGTGGGTGACCGCTTCAAATTGGTTTATAGCAAACCCGGTGTGCAAGTTTTATAGGGAGGGAAGTCCTGAGTAAAATTATGGTATGTTTGGCAAGGCAACATCAAGGGAGGCAGGAAGGATAGATTTCATGATCTACGTCTTCTGCTTTGTGGATGATTGGTTGAAGGACAAGAGGTTGCGTCAGCGAGGCCCTCAACCTACCCTGAGCGACAGCGAGGTCATCACCATAGAGATTCTGGGAGAGTTTTTGGGGTTAGAGACGGATGCAGCGATATTCAGGTACTTCAGGAGGCATTATGGGGAGTGTTTTCCTGCTTTAAAGAGTATTTACCGCACAACGTTTGTACGTCAAGCCGCCAATTTGATGGGAGTCAAGGCCCTGATATGGCGGGATTTGACACGACGGTTGCCGTACGAACCGCTTATATCAATTATAGACAGTGCGGCTTTGCCCGTTTGCCGCTTAGCACGGGTTTATCGTTTCCGGAGGTTCAAGTGGGAAGCCGACTACGGGTTTGACGAGATGAACAAACAGATCTTCTACGGTTTCCGCCTCCATCTACGCATAGCATATCCGGGTGTTATCGTCGGTATTGAGTTATCCCCTGCTTCTGCCCACGATACCCAACTGCTACCCGAACTGACTGCTCAGGTTCAAGGGTGGCTTTTGGGAGACAGAAACTACTGGAGTCCTCAACTACAGGAAGAATTACGGCTACGCAACCTGATATTGCTGGCCCCCTTCAAACATAGGAAAAAGGATCCCATCCCTTCCTTGACACGATGGCTTGCCCGAAAGCGGAGGCGTATAGAAACCGTGCTTAGCCAGCTGGTTCAACGGTTCAAACTACGTGCTGTTTGGGCGCGTGATTTGTGGCATTTAAGCTCCCGGCTATGGCGTAAAATTTTAGCCCATACCTTTGCTGTAGCCTTTACGTGGCAATACAGCCTCCATCCCCTTAGATTTTCCAAAGTGATCACCTACTGAATACCCGCACATCGGGTTAAGTTAATTATGCGGCGTTAGAATATACGCTATGAACGAGATCTATCGTGAAATGGAGGACTCCATGAAGAAGGCCGTGGAGTACCTCAAGAAGGAGCTTTCCAGAATCCAGATAGGGAGGCCGAATCCTGCCATACTGGAAGGTGTGAAGGTGGATTACTACGGCCAGAAGGTCCCCATAAGGCAGATAGCCGGCATAAACGCTCATCCGCAGGAGAGCGCCCTCATCGTCCAGCCGTGGGACCCTTCCGCCATATCCAGCGTTGAGAACGCCATAAGGGCCGCCAACCTCGGCCTCAACCCCATACGGGAGGGTAAGGTCCTGAAGGTACCCATACCGAAACCTTCGGAGGAGAGGAGAAAGGAGCTCCTGAAACTGGCCAGGCAGCTGGCGGAGGAGACCCGCATCCACATAAGAAACGCCCGGCGTGAGGCCATAGAGCAGGTGAGGGAGATGGAGAAGGCCAAGGAGATAACAGAGGACGACCGCTTCCGCGCTGAGAAGGAGATCCAGAAGATAACCGATAAGTACATAGAGCAGGTTAACGAGATACTCCAGAAGAAGGAAAAGGAAATTCTTGAAGAGTAAGGTCCCCACCCACGTCGGGATAATAATGGACGGGAACGGGCGGTGGGCCCAGCAGAGGGGCCTGCCGCGCGTGATGGGGCATAAGGTCGGCGTGGAGTCCGTCCGTTCCGTTATAAGGGCCGCGAGGAAGGTGGGGGTCAGGTACCTGACCCTGTACACCTTCTCATCCGAGAACTGGCAGAGGCCGGCGGAGGAGGTGGGGGCGCTCATGTACATGCTCAGGATACTCCTGAGGAGGGAGATAAAGAACCTGAACCATCTCGGTGTTCAGGTCAGGGCTATAGGTGAACTTCACCTTCTCCCACCCGACGTTCTAAATATACTCAACCACACTATAGAGGAGACCTCAAAGAATGATAAGCTCGTTCTGACCCTCGCCCTCTCCTACGGGGGAAGGAGGGAGATCGTAAGCGCCGTAAATAAGATAATCCGGGAGGGTGTTAAGGAGGTGGACGAGGAGAGCTTCCGCAGGTACCTCTACGACCCCGACCTCCCGGACGTTGACCTCATAATACGGACAGCCGGGGAGTACAGGCTTTCCAACTTCCTCCTGTGGCAGTCGGCCTACGCAGAGCTTTACTTTACCAGCACCCTCTGGCCGGACTTCCGGGAGGAGGATTTCTTCCGGGCGCTTGAGGACTACTCAAAGAGGGTCAGGAAGTTTGGGAAAGTTCTCTGATCTGCTTCCCAGGGTGGTCGTGGCGGTCGTACTGATCGCCATCCTGGGGGTGGGTCTTTATCTCGGTGGGTTCGCCTTCCGTCTGGTAGTCTACGCTGCCGTCCTCATAGTATACTACGAACTTTACCGCCTCGTCGCCTTTAAGTTCAGTGTGGTCAGTTTCCTTGCCGGTGCCGTTGCCATAACGGTGGCCTTCTGGACGGAGAACTTCGCCCTTACCGTCCTCCTCCTCGCCGTCTTTGGCCTGGCCAACTACCTCATGGGTTTCTCGGTTAAGGAGGCCTTCATGCTCATATCCGTAGCCGTGTTCATTCTCATACCGGCCTACGTCGCCGTGAAGCTCCGGGACGAATCCGTCTGGCTCCTGATTTACGTTATGACGTGCAACTGGTCCTCCGACACCTTCGCCTACTTCTCCGGCAAACTGTTCGGGAGGCACCGTATATTTCCCCAGATCAGCCGGGGTAAGACCCTTGAAGGGTACGTCGGGGCGATCCTTGGGAGCGCCCTTGTGGGCGGGATCGTTGGCTACCTCCTCGGATACAACCCCTTAATTTCCACCCTCGTGGGGGCGTACATAGGCCTCTTTGCCCAGATAGGGGACCTCGTGGAATCCGCCCTGAAGAGGGAGAAGGGGGTAAAGGATTCGGGTAAACTCCTTCCGGGACACGGGGGTCTTCTGGATCGGGTGGACAGCCTCCTCCTCTCGCTACCGGCCTTCTGGGTGGTGAAGGACCTCTTCTTTTAACCCTCCTCTTCGTCACCCCATACCCGGTTGTACATCTCCCTCATCCTCCTGAGGGACACCTTAGTGTATATCTGGGTCGTGCCTATGGATGCGTGGCCGAGCAGTTCCTGAACGGTCTTGAGGTCCGCCCCTCCCTCAAGGAGGTGGGTAGCAAAGGTGTGCCTTAGAACGTGGGGATGGACGCCGTACACCCCGGCAACCTTCTCAAAAGCCCTGCGTATCAACCGGTAAGCCTTAAAGCGGTCTATAGGGAACAGCCTCTCCCCTCCCATTCTCCTCTCAAATACGGGATAGAGCTTTGGATGTACGGGAACCGCCCTGTACTTCCCCCCCTTTCCCTTTACTCTCAGGATACCGGAGTTCAGGTCTATGTCCGTAGGAGTGAGGGAGAGGAGTTCGCTTATGCGGAGACCCGTACCGTACAGGACGAGTACCATGTCCTTAGCCAGTTGTTCCTGCTCGTTTTCGGGTTCCCACTCCCTGACCATCTTCATTATGGCGGATAGGTTAACGGGTCTGGGGAGCCTCTTCGGGAGCTTCGGGGACGTAAGTATTACCGACGGATCCTTTTTGATGTATCCACGCTGCAACAGGAAGCGGTAAAACGCCCTTACAGCCGTTATCTTCCGGGCTATGGAGGAGGGGGCCAGACCCGAATCCTTCAGATAGAGGGGAAAACGCCGCATAACGTCGCGGGAGACGGTGAGGGGGTCAACCTTCAGGGTTTCACAGAAGTCGGCGAACTGAGCCAGGTCCCGCCTGTAAGAGTTTACCGTATTCTCCGACCGTCCCCGTACCCTCAGGTGGGTAAGGAACTCCTCCAGATAGGGGAGGCTCATCCCTCTATACCTCCGGAGGGAACCTCGGGGGGATCTATCATCTCTTCCGGTGTCTTGAACAGGTGATCCGAGACGTATATGGGTATCCCGGCACGCAGGGCGAAGGCTACGGCGTCCGAAGGGCGACTGTCAAGGACTACCCTCTGTTTGAACCACAGGAAAGCGGGTTTCTCAAGGTATATACGGGCCAAGTAGGCTCCGTCCCGAAGGTCGTAGATCTCCACCTTTATAGGCTTCAGGTTCGCCACCCGTACGATGTGGAACATGAGGTCGTGACTCAGGGGCCTCCAGAACCTCTCACCCCTGAGGGCGAGGTTTATTGAGAGGGCCTCGCTCGTCCCTATCTCCATGACCACCAGGCCTTTCCCCGGGGGGCCCTCCAGTACGAGGAGGTTCCCGAAAACCCTCACACCGGACACCTCCACGAGCGCACCGAAAAGGAACAACATTCCGTATTTTAAGGTTGAAATGGCCCGTCGTATCAAAGAAGGGGGGCTTCGCCCCCCTGAGGTATGAGTATTGACCCCTCAGCGGACGATCACCTTCAGGGTCGTTTTACCGGATCTCACGAAGTACAGGCCCGATCTCAACTCTATGTACCCGCTTCCGGATGCGATTAGCCTGCCGTCTGTAGAGTACACGAGGACCTTACCCGTGGTCTTTATCCCTCCGTTTACCACGCTGATCAAGGGAAGGTTGCCGTTGTAGGTCTCCTCCACCGCCGTAAACGTGTACCCGTCAAACCACACGCTATCTGAAGCGTATCCCCTGTACACAACGCACCCTCCTCCGGTGGGCTGGCACTGGTCAACGCGGGGTCCGAACGAACCCGTTCCCCTGTACTCGTTAATGGGGAGGTAGTTGCCCCACCCCGACGTTCCGCTGGACGAGTAGGAGTAAAAGACCGTGTCCCACGCCCCACCGTCGTAGTACGTGAATACGAAACGGAAAGATATGGCGTTCCTGTCCCGGTGTACGTAGGGGTACAGGGCCTCACTTCCGGAGGGATAAGAGGGCCCAAAGTCGGGTGGAAATACATCGTCGGGCTGGAAGTTCTCTCCTCCGTCCGTTGAGTAGGTCCAGTGTACATCCGTGTAGTTTCCGCTGCTATGCCTGTTACTGTAAACGGCGACCACCTTCTGGGCCGAGGGGGTCCCGTCCGAGGCCGTCACGCTCACACTGTAAGCCGTATCCCCGCCGATCCTGATGCTTCTGACGTAGGTCGCGAAGAGGTCTGGAGAATCAAACGTTACGATCCATATCAGCGTATCGTTCTGAACGTAGGCGTGGTACCCCCTACCGTTCTCCGACATGAATATGCTCGCGTACGAAACACCCGAGTTGGCGGCGAAGAGGTCCCACGTTGAGCCTTCGTCTGTGGAGAGACCTCTGTACACCTCCCCGGTGGTACTCACGTAGGACAGAGCAAGAACGCCGTCGTTGTTGACGGAGATTGAAGGGAGAAGGACCGTATCCGTTGAACCTGAGACCACGGGTATCCACGAGGGGGACGATCCGCTCGCCCTTACCCGGAAGAGGGAGAGATCCTCACCCGACGACCCCTGAACGTCAACGAGGAGATAGACCCACGGATCCGCTCCCGGTCCCACGGCTATGTCCACGCCCCTCGTTCCGACCTCCCTAGTTTCAAACCTCCTCCATTGGGACCAGGTGCGCCCATCACTTGAACGCATTATCTGGATTACGTCCTCGGACCCGCTGACCTCACGGGCGATGGCCACGAATATGTCTCCGTCGTCTGCCACGTCCATGGCGAGGGCTATGGGGTATCCCTGAGTCTCATCGCTTATGAGGACGTCCGTTCCCCATAGGGGTGTAAAGGGGACCCGGTCCCTTTCACCCCCTTCGCCTGCGCGGACGATATCCCTCAGGTACTCCTCATCGGTTGATCCGGGTAGTACTACCCTCACCCCCTTTTCGTCGGGGGCGATTGTACCTACCACAGGGCTGGTTGCTGTTGCGGTTAGAAGCACTATCATACTTTACCTCCTGCGACCGGATTTTATCACCCGGATGGATGTGGAATCTATTCACCCGTAAGTGGCAAAATAATTCCTTTTTCGCTCAGTAAGAATGCGTGAAGTTCAGCTTTAGCGGGCGAAGTTTACCCGTAAAGGCTTCCCCGCAAGGGTTGAGAGATAGATCAGGTCAAAGAGCATCCCGTACCTCCTCGCCATATCAAGGGCGTCCCCCGTCCGGCCGTCCATCACGAGCCTCAAGAGGTTCTCCCTGCTGAAATCCGACAGGAAAGACGTATTACGGTTTATGAGCGCTCTGGATACCCTGCCCATGACACCGTACCCGCCGCTTATCTCAACTATCCTCCTCAGGTACCCTTCGGATCTCTCGTACCTGCCCGTTCTGGCCTCGTAAAAAGCCATGAACTGGCAGTAGAGTCTTTCAGCCGTCCCGAAACCCTCAACCTTCCTGTAGGACTTTCCCACGTCGTTGAGGGCGTTTGAGACGTATCCGAGGACCAGCCGGGCGTACCCTTTTAACACGGACGTGTAAAAACGGTACAGTGGAACTTCAACGTGGGAAACGTCCTCCCGTATAACCTCCCTGAATCTTCCCGTCTGTAAGAGCAATATACACCGGAAAAGTGTGGCATCCGGTTCGTGAACGTCTCTTAACGAATACCGCGCTGCCTGAGAGTACTTACCGTCCGCTATGATGAGGTCCAGAACGACCTTCTTTCTGAGGTGAACGAAGGTCTTCTTCTTCCTCAATTTGTGCCTGAGTCTGGAGAGTAGTTCCCTGAATTTCTCCGAATAACCCAGAGTGATGGCCAGTTTGCCTATCAGGGCGTAGAGGTTCAGGGAAAGGGGTGGAGGCAGGAGGATGGGATCCCTCTCAACGCTTAAGGCGAGGTCGTAGGCGTCTCTCCAGCGACTCTGGAGCATGAGGACGTTCATGTACGTGTAGAGGGCGTGGTAATACGACAGGTGATATCCGTCCCTTCTCAGCCTCTCCATGAGGCTTCTGAAGGCTCTATCGTAGTAGTCCCGCCCGTATCCCGACGGATTGAACCTTACGTCCCCGTAGAGTTTGAGGATCCTGAGGTGGGGCGTCAGGTACTCCTCCGGGAACGAACTTATGAGGCTGTAGGTTCTGTACGAAAACGGGAGAATCCTCAGGAGTCCGGCTGATAGATCGTACAACCCGACCCTTACGAGGTATTCGGCCATCCACTCTTCCCCTTCCGATCTGTCCGAAAAGAACACGAGGCCGTACATCCGCGATACGTACCCTTTACTTATCCCTAACCTTGAGGCCCTCTCCTCCACGCTCGCAAAGGGGAACTTTTCAATATCCCGTATTACCTTCTCGTACGCCGCCGGGAACACCTTTCCGGTGCCGAGGATCCTCCTGACCGTTCTCGGATGTATTCCCGTTTTCTCCGAAATTTCCTTTACGTCAAGCCCTTTATGGTGCAGGACGATTACCCGGAAGCGATCTATAACCCTCCTGCGAATATCCACTTGCCCATTTTAAGGACGAAACTACCCCATTATTCGGCTGACCACTCCGTACAACTCCCGGTTTCGCCTGTCCACGACCGCTACACCCCTGACCATTAATGCGTAGGGATTCCATCCACCTATAAGGTGCCAGAGGATCTGGAAATCGCGGTCATAGTACTCGGCAAACTCTCCGGGGTTTTCAAGGTGTTCTTCCAGAACGAATATCTTTGTGCGATCTATCTTAACGTAATGGCCAAAGAAGTACGGACCATCAAACTCGTACCCACCAGATACCTCTGCGATTACAAGGAACCTGTTCCCCTGTACTCTTAGGTTCGGTATTACCACGTAATCTCCCGGTTTCAGGAGTAGCATAAACTTTATAGAATTGTACCTATACGTAATTATCCGCCTTTTCTGAGGGGTATATTCTGGATATGTTTGCAACACCGCCCTGTAGAAAGCATCCGGTCCCTTGCGCAGATCTTCTATTCCCCACCCCTGTCTCAACCTTCCTGCCTCAATCTCCGGCAATATCAGATCCCTGTTAACCACCTCTATGTCTTTGGACCCAGTACGGGGGCTATCCATAATCTTCCACAAGTAAATTCTCCTTCCATTCTCAAAGTACCTTACTGCCCTTATCACGGTTCTGTAGGAGACGGAGTGAGCCTTCATAATCTGGGATATGGGTATACCTATCTTGTAATCTATCGCTATGCGTGCCTTCCTTTTGTCGCTCAACCTCTTCCCGTGTTTCTTGTAGAGCGGGTGCTGGACGTTGAAGGAGAAGGTGTTGCCACAGGTCCTGCACTTGAAACGCAGGGGACTGCCAGCGTGTTTTATGATGTCGTAGCTGCCGCACACTTTGCACCTTAAGATCGTCCTAACACTGTACATGACCTGAAATTCTACACCGTTCATATGCTTACACTATGTGGTCAAATTTCGCAAAAGTGTAAATACACGGCCCCGGTACGACGTCCGATGAACCTCTGGCCATATCCTCAAGAGCCGTTCCTAAATACGGCCGCTCCCGGCTTAAAATATCCCCTATGAAGGTGCTGAGTTTCCCCGTTGAATGGAAGCCCACGGACGAGTGGATTGAGAACTCCAACATCTACCACCAGATGAAGAAGTACGGCATGGACTCCTACGAGGAGTTCCTGAAACGCTCCTTCAGCGACTACGATTGGTTCTGGCGGGCCTACTTTGAGGACACCGGCTTCTACTGGCACGAGCCTTACAAGCAGACCGTAGACCTCTCCCGCGGCAAGCCCTGGGCGAAGTGGTGGGTGGGGGGCAAACTCAACTGGACCTACAACGCCCTTGACCGCCACCCCCAGGACAAGGTGGCCCTGATATGGGAGGGGGAGAACGGAGAGGTACGCACCTACACCTACGGCCAGCTGAAGGCGGAGGTGAACCGCCTCGCCAATGCCCTCAAGCAGCTCGGCGTAAAGGAGGGGGACGCCGTCGGCATATACCTGCCCTTCATACCGGAGACCGCCATATCCCTCCTTGCCATATCCCGTATCGGGGCGGTGGTGGTACCCCTCTTCTCCGGTTTCGGTCCGGAGCCTATAAGGGTGAGGCTCTCGGACGCCAACGCCAGAGTCGTTATAACGACGGACTACGCCTGGCGCAAGGGCAACCGCATCCCCATGCTCAACACCCTCCGCCAGACCTACAAGGACATCCCCTCCCTTGACAGGGTAATAGTCTTACGCCGGGACAAAAACACCTCCCTGATGTGCAACGAGCTGGACTACGAGGAGTTCGTCAGGTGTGAGTCCAGCGACCTTGAGGTGAAGGCCTACGACCCCGATCACCTCTTTATGGTCATATACAC
>JALWYV010000047.1 GCA_027003075.1 Caldifarciminota bacterium
TCCTCACCCTCACCCCCTCCCTGTCCCCCACGAGTCTCATGTTCAGATGTTCCCATACGAATCGTCTATCCTGCTCCTCAAGTACAGGTAAATCGGAGTAAACTGCCACGAAGTTGCCGTAGGCCACCACGTTCTTCCCTGCTATCCTGTAATGACTTCCTCCCTCCATTTCAACGGCTCTCTCCACCTTTTCCGGCTCCACGTTCAGGCGTTCGGATAGGACCCTCATGGCGAGGTAGGGGTTCTTTTTTCTGATAAGGGTTATTCCTGCAAATCGCAGAACTTCCTCCCTGTGATAGCGCCCGATCTCCCCTTTGAGAAAACTTCTCTCCATATTGAGGAGATGATAGGATCGGCGGAACCGCACCGGCAGGTCGGGGAAGAGTTTCATCATACGGGGTACGACCTCAAGTCTTATGAAGTTCCTTGAAAACCGGGTATCGTAGTTGCTCTCGTCCTCCACCCACGAGAATCCGGATTCCCTGAGAGCCTCACGTATCTCGTCCCGCCATAGGAGGATAAGGGGACGGACGAATATACCGCTCTTCGGTGGTATGAGTAGCCCGAAGGTACCCGACCCCCTGCTCACGTTGAACAGGGCGGTTTCGTAGGCGTCGGAAAGGTTGTGGGCCAGACACACCCTTCCTATTCCCGTTTCCCTTGCAACCTGTCGGAACACCCCGTACCTCAACTCCCTTGCCTTCTCCTCTATAGATCCCCTGCCCTGGACCCTTATCCTACGTACTATCAGAGGGATTCCGAGGTTTCTGCAAAGGTCCCTTACGAACTCCTCGTCCCTGTCTGCGGTGGGCCTGAGACCGTGGTTTACGTGTACGGCTATAACTCCGTACCCGAGATAACGAAGGGCGAGAAGACAGTAGACCGAATCCGCACCTCCGGATACCCCCACGAGGACATCTCCCCTCTCCTTCAGAAGGTTGAACTTCTCTATGGCCTCCCGGACCCTCTCAAGATTGGGCAAGTTGTCGGGCATTTTTCCGGGTTCGCTCCAGATCCTCTGAAAGCTCAACGAGTGTTTCCACAAGAAGTTTAAAATCCCTCTCCGCCGTCAACCTCCGGGACAGAATTCCAAGTCTGAGGTT
The DNA here is from genome assembly GCA_027003075.1 of Caldifarciminota bacterium. GTDB lineage: Bacteria > Hydrothermota > Hydrothermia > LBFQ01 > LBFQ01 > JAADCS01. Next base: position 1,104 of record JALWYV010000047.1, read on the forward strand.
CTCTATGTACTGCACAAACGTACCCATGGTTTTGCGAAAGGACAGGACGTCCGTGAGCATGAGGACCACTCCTATCACCCCGAGCAGTACGGTTGTGATGATGGACCACAGGGGTAAACGTTGCATGGGTCTGGAAAGGTAGTCTTCCGTGTACGAGAGAATGGCCTGCGTGTACCTTCCGAAATCACCGCTGGCACTGGTGGCTTTGAGACTATCAATCAGTGCCATAAGTGTACTGTCCCCGATGGCGTACGCGTTATCTCTGAGCTGGTACAGGGTGGATGTAAAACCTATCTTATCGTTTACCACCTGAAAGTACTCAAGGCGAAGGGTGTTCTCCCGGAGCGTGTACACGTCCATACGGCGATTGTAGTCGTTTATACTCCTGAAGTACATGAAGAGGTTAAAGCCCTCAAACCCCAGGGCCAGAGTTATGAGGCCGGATGCTATGAGCGTCCTTATCATCGTTCCTCCCTCAGCTTTTTCTTTAGCCTTTCAACGTCGTCCAGCAGTTTTTTGACCATCGCCGAGGATAGGGTCGTCTCTCCCTGTATCGCCCCCGCGAGGGCCTCAAGAAAACTTTCAAAGACGTACAACCCTTTACGCCCAGAGATATGGAAAAGTACGTCGTTCTCCATGGGTTCAACGAGGCCTATTATGGGGTCAAGAAGCTGATCCGAATAACTCCGCTCCAGCATCTCCCTGCGAACCTTAATATAAAAGTCCGGAACGTTGCGGGCCACCCGTGCGTAGATATGCCTCAACTCCTCGTAGAGGGTGTTAAACAGCTGGGCGAAACTCTTCTCGTAAAGTTGTTCCTTTACGCTGAAAACCTTGAACTCGTACAGTCCACCTTCGGCCTTAAGGAGGTCGCTCAGGTTGAATATCTCACCACCTGAAAATACTCCGGACAGCATTCCCTCAAGGAATACCGCCGAGAAACTTAATGGGGAATAGGAGCGAAGGATGCCCGAGAAATCAAGGGACATCAACTCGTTTATCGTCTTTTCCGGGAAGGGGGTGATGGTATCCATGACTATTGAGGACTTGTGGAACACCGAAACGACCATAACCACGTCGCTGTTCAGGGGAGAGAAACGGTAGCGGAAGGGACGTATATGCTTCATACCGCTTTTCTCACGGAAGAAATCGTCGTCGTCGTACATAAACATAGATCCGCCCTCAAAGGCCACACTCCCTATAACCTTGCCATAATCTATAAAATTAAAAACCTGACTCTCGGAGCTCTTGAGCAGGAATATCCCACTCAGTTGCTGTGTTTTAATACCCCGGAGAACGTCCATAATGGACGCCCATCGTCCCCGTCCCTCGTATATAGGAGGGGTCAGGAAATCATTTAGCGTTTCCAGGATATCCGAGGTTTTCAAGGATATCATGCTTGAGTTTTTCGTGCTCCACGGCCTTAAAGAACCTGAACTCCAGTATATCGCCGTTGGATATGGCCGCCTTAACCGGGCCGTCTGGAGCTCTAAGGATCCTCAGAAGGGCGTCTTTTATGTTATCCGATGAATCTATCAGGAGGAGGGACTCATCCCACTCCCTGTCCTTTATCCTTATCAGGTAGAGACCGGGTGCCTCCGGAGCAAAACGCTCCACCATGTACTCATCAAAATCGTAGTGATCGTGCCAGTCAGGCCATACCTTTGCCATGTTCCAGATAGTATAAAGGAGAAACCCCGGGTAATCAAACAAAAAGATGGTTATCGTGGCGATTGTTTGAACGATCGTTCAAACTCCGTTAGAATACCTTCCATGGTTGCTCTGGTAGTATGTAGCGCCCCGTTTTTAAGGGAGTTCCTGAAAGGGCTTGAGGAACGGGGCTTTCGGGGATGGACGCTCATCCCGAAGGTGCTCGGTAAGGGGGGGAGCAGTGACCCCCAGATGGACGACGACGTCTGGCCTGGATACTCCGGCATGGTAATTGTCCATTTCCCTCCGGACAGGGAGGAGGATATGAGGAACCTGCTCAGGGAGTTCAACAGCCGTATATCACCGTTCAAGGCCTTCATGTTCAGGGGGGTGGAGGAGGTATGATCCTTCTGCTCGTATCCCTTGACCTCACGGAGGACATGGCGGTTGAAACGGGGTTAAAGAATTACCCGATCCTGGCCGCCGACAGCCTTGACATGGAGGCCCTGAGGATGCAGGTTAAGGAGATGGGTTCCTCCCTGTGGCCGAAGCTGGAATTTCAGTTCGGATACTCGTACAACTCCTACGTGACTCAGATGGAGATGGTCTCCCCCGTCAGGTGGCACTTCATAGAGGTACCTCCCGGTTCCGGTCAGGGCATAGCCTACCCGGACAGTTTCGTCGTTGATACTTTTGAGTTCGGGAGGTCACACAACTACCGCTTTTCGGTTACCCTCAGCCGGGTCCTGTGGTCCTGGGGGAGGATGGAGAGAGGGTACTTCCTCCAGAAGGATCTGCTAAGGAGCAGGTGGAAGGATTACGAGGCCAGAAAGCAGGCCTACGCCTACACCGTAAGGCAGGTTTACGTAATGACCCTGCTGGCGAAGGAGGCCCTGGGCGTGGCTGAAGACGCATATAAGTTCGCAAAAGAGAACCTTAAGCTGGTTGAGGAGGCTTACAGGAACGGACGTGTCACCAGACTGGATTACCTGAGGGCAAAGGTGAACTACGAGAACAGCCGTTATAACCTATCAAACGCCCGCAAATCCTACGAGAAGGCCATCTCCAGCCTGAGGCTGATCCTCGGACTTCCGGATAGCGTGGAGATAAACCTGAAGGACACCCTCGCCCTGCCCGATGGGTCACCCGACACCACCCTTCAGAGGGCGGACATAGAGTACATTAAAGAGCAAGCCAGAATACTTAAGGAAATAGGAAAGGAGGAGATCAAGGCGTTCCTCCCCACGTTGTTCGGTTCCGTGTCCTACAACTACCAGCGACCCCTTGGTTTTGAGGACAAATGGGGCAGCAACTGGGTGGCCACCCTCGGAGTTAACTGGACACTCTTTAACGGTTTAAAACCTTACAACTCCTACAGGAGGTACCGCTATCAGGCGGACGCTCTCCGAAGGAGGGCGGTATTTTTAGAGCAGAAGGCCCGTACGGATCTGAGAAACGCCCTGAGGGAGTACGAGGGGGCCCTTGAGAGGTTAAAGGCCGCTAAGGAGGCCCTGAAGATGGCCCGCGAGTCCTTCAAACTCTCCCGTGAGGCCTACAGGAACGGTCGCATATCCTACACCGACCTGAAGCAGGTTGAGATAACTTACAGGAACGCGATACTCAACTACAAACGGGCTGTAGCCGACGTCAGGCTATCCTACTGGAAGGCCTACTACGTAGCACGGGCTCCGGTTGAATGAAGGTCGGGCGTATAATAGAGCGGTCATGAAAGTATTGAAAGAGCAACCCCTGAAGTGGAAGCTGGTGGAGACCAGGACCGGTGCTGTCCTCAACCTCATAGAGGTGGACGAGAACCACTTCTTTATAGAGCAGAACTACAAAAAGCCCAGCAAGTACGGTATAGCCTACAAGCAACTTAAGGAGAAGTTTCCGCAGTTCTACATGTTCTGGGAGATCAAGAACAACCGGTACACGGGCAAACTCCTCGCCGGGGCCTTCCTGACGAAGAAGGAGATAGACGACTTCATAACCTCGGTGCTTCAGAGCGAGGAGTACAAGGCCCACGAGGACGTGAGGGACGAACTCCCTGAGTAAACTGCCTTAAGATTTTGACGTGTACAGGAAATTTGCGTTCTTTTTAATTTTTCTGGTTGGGTGTACGTCCGTACCGATGGAGTACGAGAGAGCGAGTACCCGTCCGGGTACCTCCGGTGAGATCGGTGTATCCGCCCAATCCACGGGATGGTTCTTCGCTGCCCCCGATGCCGCGGCCGCCGGCGTGATTCTGAACGGCAGGCTGGACGGACGTCTGGGGTACTCCCCCAACGGGTGGTTATCCTTAGGCCTTCAGGGTGGGATCGTACGGGGGTACTCAACGGGGACCGACTGGAAGGGAGACTACTACTCTGCCGACGCCTACCCCTACATCAAGGTGGGTATTCCGCGTCTATCCGTTAAACTATCTGCGGGATATTCCTTCACTTTTCGTGAGAACGGTAAGCCCTCCGTACACGATAAGTTTCCGAACGCTTACGCCGACTTCCTCGTGGGCTTTGGGGAGCGGGAGCATTCCACTGTAGTAGTGAGGTTGGGAGGCACACCCCTGGTCGGCATCGGGGTCGGGTACGTCTTCCATGCGGGGGGTCTATCAATAGCGGGGATGGTATCCGGTATCCCCTACATCGTGGGAGGACACGTGGGCCTCCATATCGGCGCGGCGTACGGATTCTGAACCCACAGCCCGCTTAGAATTGACCGATGAAGGTTTACCCCCTTCCCGAGGGACATCCTCTAAAGGGCCTCCCCACGGATGGGTGGGTTATGGTGTACTCACCCGGATCGGCAATTCTTCGCCTTCCGGACAGTTTACCCCGATCCCCTGTCGTCCTTTTCAACTATATATCGGACGGGCGGGTGGAGAGGCCAGCATACTACCCCGACATAACCGAGGGCATGAGGAGGGGGCCCGTCAGGTTCTATGAAGCTGGCTTTTTAAAGCGGATAGGGGCGGAGAGGTACGGTTCCCTCTGGGAGTACCACGCCTTCCTGTCCCTTTACTCCGAGGGGAAGGCTCACGCCGTAGTGGACGAGGTGGTGGCAGAGGAGAACAAAAAAGAAGGTTACGGGAAACTCCACAGCGAAGCCTTCAACTACCTGATGTACGGCCCGAATTACGAGAGGGAGGTTGAGGCCATCTTTTACAACTTTCTAAGGCGGATGGGAGCATACATGGATCGGCCCATGGGTTACCCTCTGAGGACCCGTCCCCACTCACCGAAGGTCTCCGTCATAACACCGGTCAGGAACCGGGAAAGGTTCATAGGGGAGGCCATAGAGTCCGTACTCAACAACGACTTCCCGGACTGGGAGATGGTTATCGTTGACAACGGTTCCACGGACTCCACACCCGACGTGGTGGAGAGGTACGCCCGTAAAGACAGCCGTATCAGGCTCGTAAGGACTGCCGGGAAGACCCTGACGGAGTGCCTGAACATCGCCGTTAGAGAGAGCAGGGGGTGGATAGTCGCCCAGCTGGATTCGGACGACACCTACACACCGTGGGCGTTAAGGACGATATACGAGTACCACAGGGATAACCCCGTGGGTCTGGCCGTCTCCTACTACGAGGTGGTGGACGAGGAGGGCAAGGTCATACCGGAGCTGCCCGTAGTCAAACACTTGGAGTTCAGCATAAACAACATCCTCAGGGTCGGGGGGGCCGGAGCCGTCAGGTCCTACAGGAGGGAGGTCCTTGAGCGCCTCGGCGGTTTTGATGAGAGGAACGTTCCCCACTTCGCCGAAGATTACGACCTCGTCCTCAGGATCTCGGAGATTTACCCCATAGGGCGGATACACTCCGTCCTCTACAGGTACAGGAGGCACGCGGAGTCAACCGATGCCACCCGGAAGTACCACTTTAAAGCCCGTACGAAGACTGCCCTGCGTTGGGCCGCCATAGAGCGCAGGAGGACGTTTAACTTCGTAAGAAAGGCGGCACTCCCCTGATGGAGGTTTACAACGTACTCACACCCGTGGGGACTCTCGCCTACAGGGGTGAGGATCTCGTCAGGGGAGACGTCGTGAGCGTCCCGGTGAGGAACTCCGTGGTTACAGGTGTGGTGGTGGGAAAAGCCGGGTGGGAGGGGGAGGCCAGAGAGGTTTACCGGAAACTGGACATACGGATACCGGAGGAGATACTTGACCTTGTTGACGTCCTCTCCCCCTACTACCTGACACCACCGGAGAGGTTCCTCCCCCTGATACTGCCTCCGTCACTTCAAAAGAGGGCGGAGATATGTTATCGGAGGGTAAGTAAAAATCCACCGAAGTTCACACGTATGGAGCATATAGACCTGTGGGAGTACCTGTCCACATGCCGTACCCTGAAGTCCATAAAGAGGAGGTTCGGGAAGGATTACAGGAGGTTACTCAGGAGGTGGGCTGAGAGGGGCCACGTGAAAGTGAAGGAGAGGTACCACGTCCCCGGACCGGGCAAGATAAGGGCGCTTGAGTACGCCGATGGGTACGCCCTACCGGAGAAACCCACACCGGAGCAGGAGAGGGTACTGTACCGCATAAACGGGGCGATAAGGGCCGGGAAGTACAGGAGTTTTCTCCTCTGGGGGGAAACGGGGTCAGGTAAGACCTTCGTATACATAAAGGCGGCGGAGGAGGCCGTAAAGAGCGGGAAGTCCGTCCTCGTCTTAGTACCGGAGATACTCCTATCCTATCACCTGGCCCGGGCCTTCTACAAGGCCTTTGGGGATAAGTTCGCCGTATTCCACAGCGGTATAACAGCCGTACAGAGGGCCCACGTATGGTTCGCCGCCCTGAAGGGGGACGTTAAGGTGGTGATGGCCGTAAAGAGCGGTGTATTCGTCCCCCTTAAGTCCCTCGGACTCGTGATAGTGGACGAGGAGCATGAGGGGAGCTTCAAGGAGCAGGACCGTCCTCCCCTCTTCAACGCGCGGGACGTCGCCGTCCTGAGGGCCTACAGATCCGGGGCCGTGGCTCTCCTCGGATCGGCCACACCTTCCCTTGAGAGCTACCACAACGTGGTTGTGCGCAAGTACGTACTTCTGCGTCTGCGGGAGAGGATATACCCTTCGGGGAACGCCCGGATAGAGGTGGTGGACATGCGGGGGAACCCGGAACCCCTGTCCGAAACTTTCAGGGAGGAGCTGACCCGTACGCTCAGGGAAGGGAAGAACGCCATAGTCTTTCTAAACAGGAGGGGGCTTCTGCCCTACTACTACTGCGAGGACTGTGGAAATCCCATAAGGTGTATAAACTGCGATACGGTCCTCGCCCTCCACAGGGACGGGAGGTTGAAGTGTCACGTATGTGGGTACAGCACCTTCCCTCCTGCCACCTGTCCCGTATGTCGTGGCCCCAACCTGAGGGGGTCGGGGACGGGTACCCAGAAGGTGGAAGATATACTCCGGGAGGAGTACGGCGTACCGGTGGCGAGGTTGGATACGGACTCCGTGAGGCGGCGCAGGGACGTCATAAAGGCCCTGGAGGCCTTCGGAGAAGGTGAGGTCAGGATACTGGTCGGTACGAAGATGGTGGTCAAGGGGCTGGACTTCAGGAACGTCGGTTTCGTGGGGGTTTTGAACGCCGACTCCTTCCTCTCAAGGCCGGCCGACTTTCGGGCGGAGGAGAAGACCTACCAGACCCTTATGCAGGTCGTGGGGAGGATCCGGACTGGAGGGGTGGCCGTCATACAGACCCGGATGCCCTACCACCGGGTGATAAAGGCCATAACTAAGGGGTCACCGGAAAGGATATACGGTGAGATGTACGCCTCGCGCAGGAACCTCGCCCTACCCCCCTTCCGCAGGATGGCCATATTTGAGGTCCGGACGAAGGACAGAGAGGTCTGGAGGAGGAACGAAGAGGTACTCGCCGACTTCGTAAACGGGTACGACGGCGATGCCACGCTCTGGGGTCCCTACTACCCGTCCATATCCCGCCTCAGAGGATGGTACAGGGTCCGGGTAACCGTTCTATCGGACAGCCCGGTACGGATAAGGGAGGTGGCCGAGAAGATCTCTCACCTGCCCCTCAGTGGTCAGAGGATCTGGGACGTTGATCCCTACGACGTGGACTGACGCATACGCTCCCCTTACGGCGATAGAATCCGGGTGTGAACGCCCTTGAAATAATCCGCAAGAAGAGGGACGGCCACAAACTTACGGCCGGGGAGATACGCTTTATGGTTGACGGATACACGGCGGGTGATATACCCGACTACCAGATGGCCGCCTTCCTCATGGCCACATTCATAAGGGGTATGGACCCGGCGGAGACCCTGAACCTGACCCGCACCATGATAGAGAGCGGAAAGCCCATAACGTGGGAGACCGACCTTCCCCGCGTTGACAAACACTCCACCGGAGGAGTGGGGGACAAGGTAAGCATACCCCTCGCCCCTCTGGTAGCCGTTTACGGCGTACTCATACCCATGATATCGGGGAGGGCGCTTGGCCATACCGGCGGAACTCTGGACAAACTGGAGAGCATACCCGGATACCGCACGGACCTATCCATACCGGAATTCAAGAAGGTTGTCCTCGGTGTGGGTGCGTCCATAATAGGCCAGACCGAAGAGCTCGCCCCCGCCGACAGGAAGATATACGCCCTCAGGGACGTCACGGCCACGGTTGAGAGTATACCCCTCATATCCGCATCCATTATGTCCAAGAAACTCTCCGAGGGCCTTACAGGCCTGGTCCTGGACGTGAAGACAGGGAGTGGGGCCTTCATGGAGAGGTACGAGGATGCCAAAAAACTGGCCGAGACGATGGTCGGCATAGGTAACGGATACGGAGTCAAGACGGTGGCTCTCATAACCGATATGAACGTCCCCCTCGGCTGGGCCGCTGGCAACTCCTGTGAGATATGCGAGAGCGTTCAGCTCCTCAAGGGACACGGCCCGGAGGACCTCAGGGAGATAGTGATAACCCTCGGTGGATGGATGCTCAAACTCGGCGGGAAGGTGGACAGCGTGGACGTGGGCAAGGAGCTCATAGACGAGGCCATAAGGGACGGCAGGGGCCTCAGGAAGTTCAGGGAGATGGTGGAGGCCCACGGTGGGGACTACTCTGCCATAGAGAGGGAGGATTTCGTGGGAGCAGAGTACGAGGCCGTGGTAAAGGCCGAAGAGGATGGCTACATAACCTCCATGAACACCAAAGAGATAGGCTGGGCTGCCGTCATACTCGGTGCGGGGCGACTAAGGAAGGAGGACAGGATAGACCACAAGGTGTGTGTATTCACCCTGAAGAAGACGGGGGATCACGTGAAGAAGGGTGAAACCGTATTTCGGGTATTTGCGAACGACGAGAGAAAACTGGATGAGGCTCTTAAACGCCTGCGCAACGCCTTCACCATAGGGGAAGAGCGTGTGGAACGTGGGCCTCTGATATACGAGGTCATAGGGGAATGAGGCGTAGCATACTGGTACTTCTTATCCTTTCGGGAGTTCTGGGGTGCAGGTACAGATTTACACCCGGGATATACGTACCCATGCAGGTGGGTATAATGTACCGCTACACCTCCAGACTGGTAATAAACGACAGGTACGAGAAACCACAGGGTAGGTACTACACACCGGACACCCTGTACATCCTTAGCGACACCGTTTACAAAGGCTACGACGCCCGTAAGGTATACGTCAAGAAGCAGTACGAGTGCAGGGAGGACCTATCCCACTGTTATCATGCAGCAGATACCATCGTGTACTATCTAAAAGCGGACACCCTCATCGTCGTCTCCGATCCCCTTTCCCTTATTCCACCCCGCTTCAGCGTTATTCTGGACGGAAGGCCCCACTTCGTTGAGACCAGTACGGAGGGGGGTGTCAGAGAGACGCCAATATTCTACACCCTTGCGAATCCCGGAGCCTCGTGGAAGGTGGCCAGCGGGAACGCCACGGTTCGGGTGTATCCGGAGGGGTACGACACCGTCTCCGATTCCGTGGACACCTATAACATACGTTTCCGTATACGGGCTACGGTTGAGGGCTTTGAGGATACGGAAACCTCCTACAGAAGGTTTGACTTCTGCGCGAGGGTAAGGTACGACCTTTTCATGGGAGGGGAGCTGCCGGACATAACCCTGCATGCCATGGATATGTGGTGGTGCGACGGGGTAGGACAGGTGAAGTACGTATACACTCCGGAGGCCGCCACGTATAAGGACTCCACCTTTACCTACATGGAACTGAGCTTTATAGAGGGAAGATAGCAGGGCCGTACAGGGGTAAAATAGCCGCTATGATAGAGGAGTACAGGGAGATATTGGGCATATACGAGGAGTTCTCGTCAAAGGTACTGAAACCGAAAGTTCTGGAGCTTGACTCTCCGGATACCGTTGAGGGTGTCATGCGGGAGCTTCGGGAGATGGGTACGATTTCCGAGGAGGTAAACGAACTACCCCTGAGCGTTAGGGTAAAGGTTGTTCAGATCCTCTCCCGCGGGGAGGGCAGTACGGGCGTACTCGTCGGTACGGCCCTGGCCATGTTAGAGAACGGCTTGAACGGATATGCTCCCGTCCACGGTGGGACTCTGGCCAGAGGGGGAACGCAGCAGGTCTATTACAACGGGAAGGTTGGGAAGTTCAACAGTGAGGAGGTCCAGACCGTAGGACTCAGGGGAATAAGGTGGTACAGGGGGGAGTTCGTTCCGGAGGGGGATGCCAGTTCCAGACCGGACGATCGTCTGCTTCTCTACGACCTCGCCGCCCTCGTGGGCATAGGTTTCGCCGCATACGACGAGTCCCTGAGGTACTCCAGAGAGAGGAAGGCCTTCGGAAAACCCATATACGAGTACGAGGAGATCAGGCGTTTTCTGAACGAGGGGTACGCCAGACTTAAGGCCTCAGAGAGCCTCCTCCTTTCGGAGGATCTGAACCTCAACTCTGCGGTCTGGCAGGTGATAGACGCGGCGACCTTCATGACGGAGAAGGCCACCCAGATATTCGGCGGGTACGGCTTCATAAACGAGTACCCCGTATCCAAGTACATGCGAGATGCCCGTATGCTCAGGTCCCTCGTCTTAAGGCACGCGTACGTGTAATTACGTGTTTTCAAAGCGTACCTTCATCCTCCTCATCCTCCTCCTGTTTGCGGTGGTCTTTGAGCTGGTGGCGGGTAGAGTTTTCTCCAGTTATATCCTGATCCTGCGGGGTATCAGGGTGATCCTGGGCATCGTTTCGGGTGTAGTTCTGGGCAGTACGGGGGCGGCCCTGCAGAGGGTGTACAACAACCCCCTCGCCGACGGTTATATCCTCGGCATATCCGGTGGGGCAGTGTTCGGCGTGGCCCTTGCGGAGATCCTTAAGATGCCCGCCCTTGACTTCCTGTGGGCGCTCCTCGGATCCGCCCTCGTGGGCGTGTTGCTTCTTGCCACGGTCAGACGGGTTGACAGGATCCTGATACCGGTTATGGGTATAGGTCTGGGTATGTTCTTCTCATCCATAGCCGTTCTCCTCTTCATGATGGCGGGGGTTGAGGCCTCCCGTACCTTTTATGCCCTCTGGGGTACCCTCGGCAGATTCTACGAGTACGGCGACCTGCTCCCTATAGCCCTGATAACCGCCGTTTCTTCCGCCGGCCTGCTTTACCTTCTCCTTTACGACCGGGATATGGACGCCGTTTCCCTCGGTGAGGAGGAAGCCCTGGCCCTTGGATACGATCCCCACCTCACAGTTATACGGATCACGGTGGTGAGTGCGCTTCTCGTGGCCCTGATTACCTCCTTCGTGGGCATCATAGGATTCGTTGGCATCATGTCCGCCCATATCCTTCGTGGGATAGGTATAAGGGAGGGAAAATCCTTTTACCTTTTTTCCGGGGTAGTGGGGAGCATCCTGGTCCTTCTGTCGGACGGCATGGGCAGGCTCGTCCTCGGCATAGACCCACCTGTGGGCATCATCATGAGCATAGTGGGTGCTCCGTTCTTTGTGTACCTTACGACCCGAAGGTAGCCTAAGGACTCCCTTATACTAACGTCCTATGCGTAGATTTTTTGGAATAGGAATTTTATCCGTACTGATAACGGGAGGGGCCATACTGTTAGCCCAGAACGATCCTCAACCTCAGTCCGCAACGGAATCCTTAGAAGGGGAAATGCCCCAGCCACAGCCTCAGGAAACTCCTGCCGAGGCCCCACCTCCGGCCGGTGAGGAGGTTCAGGCTCAGGAAGAGCAGACAGAGGAAAAAAAGGCCGGCGGATTGCCCGAATTCAAGGAAGGTCCCTATACGTACGAACTTCCACCTAAAAGTCTGGACAATTACTATCCACCTATAGGAAAGAGGGCCAAGGTGTACCCCGCCTATATGGATACTCTGGGGCGAAGGTTCTACGACCTCGTGGTTGACCTCGGGAGCATACGACTGAACAGAGATGACGCGGAGGTCTCCTACTTCCAGTTTAAGGATTACTACGAGTTCGTCGCCAACCTCGTGCCCGAATGGAAGGACCGTTTCCTGCTTGACGAGGTGGTGGAACTGGGGAAGGAACTCGGTTTCATAAAGGATAGTACGGACACCACCAAAGCCGAGGAGGCGAAGAAAGATAAGGGGCCAAAGCCCATAGGGGCGACGGAGAAGGTTAGCGAGAGGGCGATGGCTCTCATAAAGAAGATAGAGTACTCCTGTCAGGCGTGCCACCTGACGGAGATACCGAGGGTTTACGCCCGTTATTACTGGCACACCCGGGACCATAAGATGAACATGGCCACCTTCATGGTACGGGACCCGGTCACCCGCAAGAAGGTCAGGTACAGGGTGTTCAAACGGGAACTTCAGAGGGACTTTTACACCATCCTCAGGAGCATAGATAAGGGTTCAAGGAAGCAGCTCCGAAAAAGCGTGAAGAGGTTCGTGAAGAGGTTCAACTACAACCAGACCCTGTGCGTGAAGTGCCACGATACGGATCCCTACCTCTTCACCACACCTACCATCGGTGAACTCGTCAGCGACCTTGATAAGGAGGCCAACAGGAGGGTGCCCAGCAAGAAGGTCCTGCGGCGTACCCTTGCCTCCCTGTACGTCCAGAACTGTAAGGGATGCCACAGGGTTCATATACCCACTACCTACGTTCAGAGGTGGTGGTACGGGGAGTTTGACAAGGCTCCGGAGGTTCCCCAGCCTGCCGAGGAGGTCGCTCCCGTAACGGGTGAGACTCCGGAAAGTACGCAACCCGCCGAGGGTGTACAGGAGGAGCAGAAGACGGAGCAGGAACAACAGCAGGAACCCGCCGCCGGGGAGGAGCAGGGGCAGGAAAAGTAGGCTACAGGGAAATGTTGGGTATACTCGTGGTGGAGGTGCATTTGCCTTTTGTGCGTTCGTTGAAGGAGAAACGCAAGTACATCCACAGACTCCGGGCCATTTCACGGGAGTTCAACGCCGCCTTCTCGGAGATAGATCATCACGATAAGTGGCAGCTCGCGACGGTGGTGTACGTCCTCGTGGCCAACGGTTCCCAGTACCTTGATTCCGCCTTAGAGCGCATACTTGACAGGATAGACGAAAGGTACGAGATCCTCGGTATACGCAAGAGCATAGAACCCATAAGCATAGACATACTGTGAACTTAAGACGGGTACTGGATGAGATAAAAAACCTGAGTACCGAAAGGAAAGAGTACGACCTCTCGTCCCTATCTCCGGATGAGATCTATATCCTGTCCGTTGAGGAGAACGTCAACGCCCTCCTGAAACTGTACGACGTAAAGGATGAAGTCCTTAAACTTGCCCGGTGGTGGGCGGATGCCCTGAAGGGAGGGGGCCGGGTTATCCTGATCGGAGCCGGCACTTCGGGCAGGCTGGCCGTGATGGAGGCGGCGGAGATGTACCCCACCTTCGGTATTGCAAGGGGCAGGGTGGTAGGGGTTATAGCCGGGGGGAAGAGATCCGTGTTTGCCTCAAAGGAGGGGGCCGAGGACGTGGAATCTGAAGGCAGTAGAGCCGTAAGCCGGCTGAAGGTAGGCCACAAAGATCTGGTGGTAGGGTTATCGGCCTCCGGAAGGACTCCATACGTGCGAGCCGCCCTGAAAAGGGCTATGGAGAGGAGGAGCCGTACCGCTCTCATAACGACGAACCCGTGCGACGTGATAAGTATTGATGCTCACCTGAAGGTATGCGTACCCGTGGGGCCGGAAATACTTCCCGGATCCACCAGGATGAAGTCCGCCACCGTCCAGAAGGTAGTCCTGAATACGGTCTCTCTGATAGGTGCCGTACTGTTAGGCAAGGTGGAGAGGGGCAGGATGGTGGACATGGTACCCACTTCTGAAAAGCTCCGGGCAAGGGCGGTTAAAACACTTATGGAGGAGTTCAACCTTACGGAGGAGAAGGCCACGGATATCCTGAAAGAGGTGCGCTGGAACCTTAAGGAAGCCTTCAGAAAACTCCTGAAAGGTTGATTTTATATTTCAGCGTTTTTCCGTTGTATAATAGCGGCGTTATGAGATACGTACTTGTTGCATTACTCTTAGGTGGTACGTCCACGGCGCTCTATGGACAGGCCATGGACTATCTGGGAATCAGAGTGGGCGCGAGCGCTGCCTACGAGGGTTTTGAAAAGGATTCCACCTACATAGGTGGAAGCGGATCAACCGTGAGCAACTACACCGTGGCCGAGACCCTCAGCGTTGACTACGATTTTACCTACATGGGCTATCCCGCCCGCGGTATAACGGATAAGAAGTACCGTACAGGGGACGCTATAGACACGACCATCTTCGTTGATACGGTGTACGAGGACGGCTCGGACCTCCATCGCCTGATGATCGTGGGTAAGACCTCGTCCACCACCTACCTGAAGGTTGACGTTCTGGCCATCCAGACGCCCCTCACCGTGGGTAGCTCGTGGTCTCTCGGTATAGCAGGGGACGTTTTTGCCGCCGATATAGACGGGGACGAAAATTATTCCACCTTTGATACGCTCATATTCTCCGTTGACAGCGTATACGTACTGAACATGGGAACGATGACGGTTCCGGCGGGAACGTTTGATAGCGTATACACCATATGGGTGAAGCTCCGTGGGGATCTGTGGTCCTCTCAGGTTTACGATGGAACGGGTAGCAGTAGCGCCGCGTGGAGTGACCAGATGATGAGAGATTACATACTCTACTGGAGGCCGGGAATCGGTTACATAAAGGACTCCACCTATCAGTTCGCAACGTGGTCCTACCTCTTTATCACGATAGAGAGCCACGGATGGGATATGAAGGAGCTGGTGGACTACACCGTACCTGTAGGCGTAAAGGAGAGGAAGGTATCCGAACCTTCCTTCGTAATGGTTGATGGTGGGGTTCTCCTTAAGGAAAAGGGGACGGTTTACGACGTTATGGGCAGGGTGGTCTTCTACGGTGACGGCTTCGTCAAGCTGAACAGGGGGATCTACCTCGTCCGTGAGGGTAACCGCACGTATAAGGTCATAGTCCGCTAATGACGGGCAAAAACGTGGGGCGGCTGGTACTTCTGGCCGCCCCCTTTTATCTTCTAACCTGTGCCAACCCCAACTTTGGGGCGTACTTCAATACCTATTATAACATTCAGCAGCTCGTAAAGAGGATAGAGAAACTTGAGAGGGAAGGAGACACGCTGAGGCTGAAGAGTAAGTACGACTCCCTTGAGGTGAAGGCAGCCTACCTGATAAAGTACTATCCGAACTCAAAGTACCTCCCCGATGCCATCTTTTACCTCGGTCTCGCCTTCTCCCGTAAGGGTCAGTACGAGAAGGCTGCCAAAAAGTTTCAGGAGTTTCTCAGGTACTTTCCGGCTCATCCGCTGGCAAAGAGGGCGAGGATAGAACTGGCGAGGGTGTACGCCCTTGACCCCCGTTTCAGACATAAGGTTCTGGATGCCCTCGGAGACGTGAGGACGAACGAGGCGTACTACTGGCTGGCGTACGCGAGCTTTAAGAGTGGGGATTACGGGGCAGCATCCCGATATCTGGACAGCATATCCGGTCTGAAACCGGGAGATCCCCTTTACAAGCGTTACCTACTCCTTGGCGTTGACATATACCTGAAAGCTGGAAAGTTTGAGAAGGCACAGGAATTCCTCAACAGGTACCTGTCACTGGAACTCAAACCCTCCGAAAGGAAAATAGCAGAGGAGAAACGGGGGGATATCCTGGCGAGTATCGGAAAACACGAAGAGGCTTTAAAGGTCTACTCCTCCATAGACCTGTCTCCGAACTCGGAGGACGCCGGGAGGGTGGGTTTTAAGGTGGCCCGTCTGCACCTCTTTCTTGGCGATACCTCCTCTGCCCTTAAGGAACTGGAAAAGGTAGCCCGAAGCACGGCGGACGAGAAGTGGGAGGCCATGCTACTTATCGGGCGGATAAAGATACTGAAGGGGGATTTCAACGGGGCCGCCGTGGAGTTTGACAGGGTGTATAAGAACGCTCCCGGAAGGTGGAAAGATGAGGCCTCCAGAATAAAACTCGTTTTAGACGAGTGGATAAGGTTAAAGGCCAGGAAGAAGCCGGAAGATCTGTACAGAAGGGCCGAGATCCTGTACTTTCATCTCGGAAAGACGCCAGAGGCGGAGAGCCTGTGGATGTATATAGCCGATTCACTTAAAGATACGAAGTTTGCACCCAAAGCCCTGTACGCTCTCGTTTACCTGAACCTCGTGAGGGGAGATACGGAGAAGGCGATTAAGTTCAAGCAGAGACTGAAGGATGAACACCCTGAGAGCGGTATATATCCTCTCGTTCGTAGTCTTCTCGGTATTTAGTTCCTGTACCTTTCTGTGGAAGAAGAGGGAACTGGAGGTTGAAAGGAAGGTACTGAAGAAAGACACGACGGAGGTGAGGAGTTTCGTGGTGAAGGAGATATTCCGGGAGGAGCCTTTCATAAAGGTGGGGATAGGGGAATATCGCAGAATCACCCTTGAGGGGCGGGGTAAATGCACCCTACTATCGGGGGACAGCGTGATCTCGTACGACCCTCCCAGACGCCTCCGTTTCTACCTGAAGAAGGGCAGGAAGGGGAAGGTCCTCCACTGGGTGGGTGTCGGTATATTTCGGACGAGGTTTGAGGCCGAGCTTCTGAGGCAGCAGGATACGGCTCTCATCGTTAAAAAACTGGGAATATATCCGCGGTACTACGTTCTTAAGGGGCCTTTCAGGAGTCTCAGGGAGGCTCTGAGACTCAAGTATCCCGGAAAGATCGCCGCCTACTCCATTCTGGAGGTCCCACCCTCCGGTCTCGTAAGGGTTAAACCGCTTAACGTCACCCTCAGATCTCCGGTCGTATACCGGTGTGATACCGTAATACTCGTATCGGGTAAAAAACGTCGCCGTTATCTCGGCGAGATGTGGGTAATGCCCACTACGGACGCCCGTAAGTTGTTGCTTATAAATCGTCTGAAGCTGGAAGATTACCTCAAAGGGGTCGTGCCGTGGGAGATGTCCCCCTCCTACCCGGTTGAGGCCCTGAAGGCTCAGGCTATAGCCGCACGCACCCACGCCCTTGACGTCGCCGGCGTAAAGTGGGCGCTCCTTGACGATCCTTACGATATAACGAGCGACTTTACGACACAGGTCTATAAGGGCCTTTCGGGTTATCCCGTCGTGGACAGCGTGGTAGAGGCGACCCGCGGTATAGTCCTCATGAGCGGAGACAGGTTCAGCATAGCCACGTTCTGTACTTCGTGTGGCGGAAGCCTTGAGGACGGAAGGGACTGGGGGGACACCCTCATAGTCAGCAAAGTTGACGACCTGCACGGAAATCACAGGGAATTTGATTTAAATGAACTGCGAAGGGACAGGGATTCAACGGTAGCGTGTTCTCCCGCGAAGGACCTGCCCCGTATCCTGAGGTACGGTACGGACGTATTCCGGTGGAGTAAAAAGATAAGCCTCAGGAAGGTAGCCCGGAACGTCCGGAAACATCTCGGAGTAAACGTCGGGACCGTAAAGAAGGTGAAGGTGGTAAAACGGACGGAGAGCGGCAGGGTTAAACGCCTCCTGATCGTGGGCAGCCGCAGGAGGGTTGAGGTGGTGGGGGACTGGAACGTCCGTCAGGTTCTCGGTACCCGATCTTCCCTGTTCACCCTGAGGAGGAAGGGGAAATATCTGTACATCCGGGGAGGGGGATGGGGGCATGGCATAGGTATGTGTCAGGTAGGAGCCGGAGTGAGGGCCTATAGGGGGGAGAGATACGAAGATATTCTCCTGTTTTACTACGGAAACGTTGAGATTGTGAAGTTATGGTAAACCCGGGTGTTCAGTGAATAGAACAGTAGTTTCGCACTTATACCATTTCCACCAATTAGTGCCATCATGGGATAGCACCTCAACGATCCAGTTATAACCAGTTAAGGAGCGAACGAAATCTTTATCGTTGTAAAAGTGCTGAAGGATGCGGATCAAGTCCTCCTCAAGTTCATCAAGGGAGTTGTAGACCTTGTTGGCTAACTCACCTCTGATATGCCTCCACATAGCCTCAGCAGGATTGACCTCAGGGGTGTAGGGTGGTGTGTGGAAGAAAGATATGTTCTCCGGAGCATACTTTTCAGCGTACTTATGCCCCGCTGCGTTGTCCCAGACTATCACAACATCTTCCCCGCCTATCTCCTTGTTAAACTCCTCAAGAAATACCCTTACAGTCTCACCCCTCAAGTCGGGCAAAATGAAGAACACGACCTCCCCACTTAATACATCCACAGCACCGTAAAGATAAAAGTACTCATATTTGTGTTGCACAGGCCAGTTTGCCCTTACCCCCTCTGGCATCCACACTCTTCTATGCTTCACTATCAGCCCTACCCTCATCTCGTCCTGCCACATCACCTTCCTACCTCTCAGGATTACAACTTTTTTTTAAACTCCTCCTCCTTCTTCGGGTCTTTCTTAACACTGTATGGCCTCCCGCTCTTCTTCTTCGCTTTCAACTTAACCCTCATTATCACGTGCATCCTCGTCTTGCTATACCTTACCCCGTACTCCCTCTCTATGAACTCTATGGCGTCTTTGATTGTCCTTATCCTCCCCTTCAGCATCTCTCCCCTCAACCTCTCAAACGCTTCATCGGGTACCTTCTGACCACCCCTTCTTCCTGCCTATCTTCTTCAAGTCCATCGGCTTTGCTATCCCTCCTTCTTCGTAACTCTTCCACCACCTTGCTATCTGATACTTGCTGTATCCCAAGATCCTACCAGCTTTCTCGTAAGATGTCTTCGGTTCTTCCTTGAAGAACAATAACAGAAAATATAATTTCTAAACTTATGCTCCCTCATTTTCCCGGATTTTTACTGAACCTCCGGTCTCGCATCTTTAAAAATTTATGAATTTACAGACCCGTCCCGCGAGTTAATACATCAAAACTTTGCCGCCTCGTGCCTCACTGTGGATATTAGTAGGGCGGGCGGCTTTAGAATTTCAATACGCCCATGGTCCTCGTAATACTTTCCCAGATCTATCCCCCGGAGATGGCAATAAGCGGGTACGTGAGGGGGGAAATCAGAAGGTACGCCCTCGGTGGATCACATTCCGGGTACGAAATTGACAGCGTAATAAGTGTGGAGGATGGCGTACGGATAGGATGCATACTTCCGTCAGGAAGCCGTATAGTTACCATAAAGAGCTGGAATCCTGATTCTTTCCGTGTGGATACCTTCTACGCGTACTACAACACTTTCTACTTAGTTGAGTTCTTCAAAAAGCCCTACTTTGGACTGGAGGCAAACAGGTCGGACATTAGCATGGCCATCAGATCCTTAAAGTTCCCCATAACGCCGGGGGATAGGTGGCCGGCCTACGACTGGTGCGGCCCACAACCCGGAGATTTCTACGAGTTGGGAGACATAGACGGGAACGGCCTTCCCGATTCCATCGTGTTCTTGCCATCCGAAATGTGGTACGAGTACGTCTCATCCGACACCGATACCGTCATAACGGCAGGTGTTATAGAGTACGCTTTTCTCTATTCCTACCGGGATACCGTAAGGTACATTAGCGATACGAACTACTGGATGCTTTTCAAGAGGGGATTTTACCATTACGACTACGTACACTTCACCTATGTGAAAAACGTGGGGTACGTGGAGTACAGGGTTGATTCTTCAAGGGTGGATTATTACTCTCTCGTATATTACAGGAACGGCCGTTTTGAAACGCCTATAATGACCTTGGACAGTACGGATACGCTTTACGACCTCTACTCCCGTACGATGGAACCCCTGAACGTAGCGGAGAGGACCGGGGAGGAAGGACCCACCCTGACCGTTAAGGGCAGAAGGGTGTATATGAGATGCGATGGGTGTTCGTATAGGATCTACGCCGCAGATGGGCGGATGGTAAAGGCGGGTACGTCGTCGGGGGAGACCTCTATTCCCCTGAAAGCCGGCGTGTATTTCGTAAAGGTGGCCGATGGGGTTGAAAGGGTCGTTATAAGGTAGTTCCCACCTCCAACATCCCGAAGCCCTGTCCCGTCCTTACGCCGAGGCCGTAGTCGTATATGAACTTCAGGACGTCAGGGGAGGCCTTTACCCTTACCGTCCCTATGAACCCACGGACGTACCCCCTGTAGTGCTTGACCATAACCTCCCTCACCTTCCCCACGGGTTCAACCTCCATCCCCCCCTTCGGGACCTTCATCAGAAACCTCTCCATCCTCTCCCTCGTCGTCTCAAGTAGCCTTTGGCTGAAGCCCTCCTCACCCGGAAGTAGGTAATGCTCCTTGGGGTTCCTTGGGTCCCTGTCGGGGTCGTTCACCACCACAGGCGAGAGTATCCGGAAGGTGTCCTCCCCCCTGTACTCCCTCCATACGGGCGAGACTTCGGTTAGCCTGAACCTCCTTATCTCCTCCTTGCGGATCCTATCCCATCCCATTCCCCGTTTGAGGCCCATCGCGAAGTTGAACATGGCCGTCAGGATTTCGGGGTCGCCGCTGGAGAAGAGGAAGTCCATCCGTCCTATCCCCGTTATCTCGTTTTTGCCGAACTTGACCCCCCTGTTGAAGAGGACGGCGAAGGTGTAGGGTTTCACGAGGCGGTTCTCAAAGATGTGGGGGAAGCGGGGCAGGAGGGCCGACTTTACGAAGGAGATGAAGATCCCCCTGTAATCAACCGGGAGGCTCTCCGGTTGCCCTCCCGTAGGTTTGAACCTGATCTTAAGCCTCATCTTGCTTACGTTTCCCCGCCCTCCATCCGTGAATATCTTTCAACGTCCACTTTCGGCTTAACCTTTGGAGGCACTTTCAAAGGAAACGGCCTCATGGCCGGCCTCTCATCCTTTATGGCCTCCGGTATGAGCGAGGGCAAAACCTTCTCCGTCAGGTCCATTATCTGCACCAGAGGACTCCTTATAAGGACCATGAGGGCGGGAACCCGTGTGGAAATGACAGAAAACAGTTTAACTGGCCTGAAGGGTACGTCCCCAACGCCGTCCCTATCCACGTCGTACCCCCTGTACGTGCTCCAGTAGTTCCCGTTTATGTCGTTGAAACTTCTAAAGTTATTTGTTACGAAGTCAAACGTGTTCCCTACGATGTTGTTGCGAGTTATTACGTTGTCCGTTGAATTTGCCCACAGCCTTATGGCTATACCGTTTTCCCTTATTACGTTGTCGTGGATCTTATTTCTAACGGAACCCTCAAGATAGAAGCCGTAGGTGTTGCGGTAGAGGTAATTGCCGTAGAGTTCGCTGTCGTAAATCTCCTTGAGAAGGAAGCCGAAGGTTGCCCCTCCCCAATGGTGTTCAAACCTGTTGTACCGAACCGTTACCCTCTTGGAGTACATTACGGCTATACCCACGCCGTTATTCACGAAGGTGTTGTACTCGTACAGGTCGTCGTGGGAAAACATAAAGTGTATGCCGTAGCGCACGTTCTTGGTTGAGTAGTTATAACGAAAAACGGAATTCGTCACAAATTCAAGGTATATCCCGTCCCTGTGTCCCTGAAGGTGGTTGTTCTCTACCAGCATACTGTCGCAGTTCCACATGTGTATAGCGTTCCCCGTAGTCGTCTCCACCTTCGCAAAACCAACCACTACGTTATCCCTCACCACGCCCCCCTTTGACTTCTCGTAGTATATCGCCCAGAAGTTGTCCCAGAACTCGTTCCCTTCCACCCTGCAACCCGTACACTCCGTAATCTTCACAGCCGCGATATCCCTCGTCATACTCCTGCCGCTGTTTTTGAAAACGAACCCCTTGATAAGCACGCTGTCAGCATTCAAAACGTGAAACATTTGATACTTATATTCTCCATCAATTACGGGTTTATCCAGACCTATCAGAGCAAGATTGGACTTTTCAATAACGATCTCCCCCTCACGATACACTCCACCTTTTACGAAGATAGTATCCCCGGATTTCGTATTTTGAAGTGCAGTTTTTATACTTTTGTAAGTGCAACCTTCCTCGCAAACGCTGACGCTTGTAGCAAACAGGAATAAAGCGGGCACAGACATGGTGCATCATCTCATCTGCATCTGGTGGTTGTGTCCCCCTTTCATGGGCATGGGGTTCTGTTTGCGCACCAGATCCATCACCTGCGTCCAGTTGAGGACCTCGCCCCCGTTCTTCTTTATAAAAGCCTCGGCGTCCTCTATACTCTCAAAGGCAGCCACATCGGAGGCCATGGGGCTGTGGATCGTCTCGCTCTGGACGTATATGGCCTTCGTCGCGTCTATGAGTTTGCCGGGATGGGCGTAGTCCACAACCAGGAAGTAGGCCACGTTTTTCTCCGTAAGGTTGGGATCCTCCCAGAAGTGGTTTATCATACAGGCGACGTCGTCGTACTTGTACACTTTCCCTTTCTTGGTAACTATCTCGGCTCCGAAGCGTTGATCTGTTATGGTCATCTTACACCAGTAACAGGCGTCCTTGCCAAACTCAATAGGAACGGGTTTGGGTTCGGTTTTACAGCCAGCGATCAGGAGAGAGACGCCGAATAAAAGGATAAGGGCGAGCCTCCTCATACCCCTCACTCCTTTACGTACAGCCAGTCAAGGACGATAACTAAGAAGACGAGGACACCGGCGATTATGGCGAACCAGCCGCCTACGTCAGGCATGGACCACACGACGAAGTTAAGGAGGACCTTCTTACCGATGAGGGGAGGGGTGAAGGGGTCTATCTTCAGGGGAGCGTTGGGGTCAAGATCGTGGCCGTAGTGGTACAGCCACTTGTAGAAGTCGGCCATGGCTATCAGGCCAAAGGCGGCGTACAGGATGAACCACGTCCAGATGAGCTTGCGCTTGTACCATATAGCGAGGATGATGGCGGTTATGGCGAAGAACCAGAAGGCTATGGGAAGTATGTTGAACTCTGGAAGATGTTCCGGGAGGGGATGCATCCCAACGTAGTGGTTGAGATCGTCTATTATCTTCTTCTGCTGGAGGTCTCCCCAGCCACTCGTCAGGATGACAAGACGCAGGCCCTCCGGGTACTGGGGTGCTATCAGGTCTATGTACCACAGCCGTACGAAGTTGACGGCCGCGAGGAGCAGACCCGACACGAACAGCAGAACACGGTTAAGCGTTTTCATGGCTTTCCTCCTTATTTAAAGAAGGGGGGGCTTTCGCCCCCCCAGCCTTTTCATGCGTTAAAGCGCTTTGTCCAGTCCCCACTTGAGGGGTACGTTGGAACCCCTGGGGGACACACGGACGTAACCCTGCATCTCCTGGTGCAGGGCAGAACAGAAGTCCGTACAGTAGAAAGGATACACGCCGGGCTTCTGAGGTACCCACCGGATGGTAAGGGTCTGACCGGGCATTATCAGGGCGTTAGGTTCGTGCGCACCGAGTATAGCGAAGCCGTGAGGTATGTCCCAATCCTGCTCTATGTTGGTGATGTGGAAGTATACGGTATCACCGACCCTGATACCCTCTATGTTGTCGGGGTTGAAGTGGGATCTGATGGCCGTCATGTAGACGTGGACGACGTTGCCCTTGCGCTCAACGCGGGTGTCGTTCTCGCTCTTGACGGCGTAGGGGTGCTCGTTCTCGTCAAGTTTGTAGATGTTCACGATCTTGTCCTTCAAGAGGTCGGCGGGCAGGGCCTGGGCGTAGTGAGGCTCACCTATGGTCGGGAAGTCAAGGAGCATCTCCATCTTCTCACCCGTTATGTCTATGAGCTGGGCGGCATGGTTGAGCTCAGGACCGACGGGCAGGTACCTGTCCTTGGTTATCTTGTTAAGAGCCACCACGTACTTACCGAAGGGTTTCTTGGAGTCCCCACCGGGTACAAGAAGGTGACCTATGGAGTAGTACACGGGTATGCGGTCCACGACCTCGCACTTCTCGTAATCGTACTTGATAACCTCCGAAGAGATGAAGCAGGAGGTGTAAGCGTAGCCCTTACCGTCAAACTCCGTGTGCAGGGGACCTATACAGGCCTTGGGTACCAGACAGTGGTTCACAGACTCAAACTTCAGCACGGGGATACCCTCTACGACCTTCTCAAACTCCTTGTTCTCTATGGCCTTCATCATCTTGGAGAAGGAGTGGATAGGAATGTCGGCGGAGAGCTTACCACCACCTATGATGTACTCACCCGTGGGGTCCACGTCCACGCCGTGCGGAGACTTGGGCGTAGGCAGGAAGTAGGCCAGACCCTCGCACTCGCTGGGGAATATAACCTTGACCTTGTCCCCGACCTTGGAGAAGGCCATGTGTTTCTTCTCATCGTAGTAGTTGTGGTAGTACTTGGCGGGGAACTCGTGGTACTTACCCTCGTTTATGCACTGCTCGGCCCTCTTCCAGTTTACCGCTATGATGTAGTCCTTGTCATGCTGGGAGGCGTTCTTCTCAAGGAGGGTGTGGGCCTGCTCGGTGTTGTAGGAGGTGAAGAAGCACCAGCCGTGGCTGGGCCCCTTACCGCAGTGGGCGAGGTCGTAGTCGTATCCGGGGACGAGGATCTGGAAGGCGATCTCCATCCTGTCCTCACCCTCGTAGTTGGGGTCGTTGTTCACCTTGATGAAGGTGATGGTTCCCTTGAACTCCTTGGCGTAGTCCTTAATAGGGACGTCCTTGAAGGTACCTTTCTGGATGTCTATGGGTACGGAGAAACGGGTAGCGGCCGTGACGTACTCGGTGTTCATGGTTATGAAGGTGGAGGGGTGGTTACCGGCGCTGTTGGGTATTTCAAGGATCTCACGGGTCTCCATAGTGGCCAGGTCTATACGGGCGACACGCGGGGTGTTGTTGGCGTTGATGAATACCCAGCGGCCGTCCACCTCACCGTTCGTCTGGGAGAGCTCGGGGTGGTGGGTGTCATCCCACGGTATGAAGCCGTGGGAGGTCATGAGCATGGCCTTGGTCTCCTCCGTGTAACCGTAGCCGTTGCGAGGGAATACCGAGAAAACGGGTATGATCTTGAGAAGCCTTCCGGAGGGCAGACCGTAAACCATCAGCTGGCCGTTGAACCCTCCAGAGAAGAAGGCGTAGAACTCATCGTACTCACCGGGGGCCACGTAGACCTTCTCGGCCGCGGTGGCACCGGCCTTTGCTGCTCCTTTCTCTTTAGGCGGACACCCCATAAAGAGGGCGCCCACACCGATCGCGCCTATTACTCCTGCGAGAATCAGGGTACGCCTGTTCATAAATACCTCCTTGTTAGTTCTTCTTTTCCTTTGCCGCTTTTCTCAAAAACTCAAGTATAGCCCTTGCCTCGTCCTTACTCACGTTCTGGTTGGTCATGGGAACGCCGTACTCCTCAAGCAGCTTCTTGGCCACCGGATCCTTCAGGATCATCTCCTCCGGATTTATTATCATGTTCATGATCCACTCCGGGGGCCTCTGGTTAACCACGTCCCTGAGGGGAGGTCCCACCTTCCTGTTATCCAGCTCGTGGCAGGCGGTACAACCCTTCTTATCAAAGAGTTCCTCACCCTTCTTTGCCAGAGCCTCGTCTATGGTCTCAGGAAGGTTCAAAGGCTCCTGTATAGGGCCGACCCCGAACTCGCTGACCTGCTCACCCTGAGCGGTCGCCTGAGTCTGCTCAACCGTGGCCGTCTGCTGGGCCTTCTGTTCCGTCGTGGTGCCTGAGGTTTCGGACTTATTCCCCCCACCGCATCCGGCGACGAGGAGGATAGGAAGGATGTACATCAACAGATACCTCTTTCGCATAGGTAGGTATTATACTACCGTAGAGAAAGGTTATGTGCCCCTGAAGGTGAAAAACGTTTTTCAGGATTTACCCTGAAATGCTGCAGATAATCCCCGGAACATCATGAATTAAATTTTAATATGCGGCAAGTTTTATACATATGCAATATTATTCCCAGAAACTCTCCGATGATATACCCATCCGGTCACACGTTTTCGTCTTTAAAATCGCTGGCCATGAGGGTAAGGCTTCTTTTAGGTGTAATATTCGTCCTCGGCAGCGGGGTTCTCTGGACAGGTTGCGGTGGAGAAAAGGTTAAAACCGAAGAACGTAAGTCAACGGCGAACATCTCTCTGAAGGACAGGGGACCGTATCCGGAGGACAGGGTCACCGTTCCCCGTTATCCCGGTGCGGTGGTTGAAAACTACGAGGAAGCCTTCGCCCCCGGAGGGAAGGAGGTCTCCTTCGTGCGGGTGTACCTGAATACCACAGACTCTTACGATAAGGTGCGGGACTTCTATAAGAAGGCTTTTAGGGAGAAGTACGGTGAACCCACGGAGGAAGGGGAGGAGAAGGGTATATATCACGTTATGAAGGCTAAAGGAAAGGAGTACGCTCCCTACTTCCAGATAGAGGTTACAGACCTCGGAGATTACCGCCGGATCGTAATAACCCGTTCCGATAGGAACAAATAGAGCCACCGTAGAATACCCGGAGTTGGATAGCATAATCGTAGAGGATCTGTACAAACGTTTTGGGAAGAACGAAGTCTTAAAGGGAATTAACCTTCGCGTACGTTCAGGTGAAATAACGGCCATTTTGGGCCCCAACGCGTCCGGTAAAACTACCCTCATGAAGTGCATCCTCGGTCTCGTAATACCGACATCCGGAAAGATCACCGTAATGGGACACGACACGCGTAAAGGCGTGGAGTACAGAAGGTACATAGGGTACATGCCCCAGATAGCCCGATTCCCGGAGAATTTGACTGTCAGGGAACTCATAGATATGGTAAAGGATATAAGAGGAGAGGAGGCCAGCGAGGAGTATTACGTAAACCTTTTTGGACTTGAAAAGTTTCTGGATAAACATCTAAGTGTACTATCCGGCGGGACACGTCAGAAGGTGAACGCAACCCTCGCCCTGATGTTTGACAATGCCGTATACATGCTTGACGAACCGACCGTCGGCTTTGACCCCGTGGCCAGCACCCACTTCAAAGACGAGGTCATAAAATTGAAGAAGGCAGGAAAGAGTATAGTGTTCACGTCTCACATCATGAGCGAGGTTGAGGAGCTGGCCGACCGCGTCGTCTTCCTCCTCGGCGGCGTGATACACTTTGACGGAACTCCTTCCCGGTTCAAAGAGCAGACGGGTGAAAGTACGCTTGAAAGGGCTATAGCCCGACTCATGAAGGAGGTCGGCGTTGAGAATGGCGTTTAAACTGCTCAAGTACGAGGCGTACAACACCCTGAGGAGCAGGTTCATAGTGGGTTACTTCCTGTTCTTCCTCCTCCTAACCTCCGCCCTATCCTACTTCAGCGGTGACGTCTCAAAGGTCATCGTCAGCCTCCTCAACATCGTGATACTCTTCGTACCCCTCATATCTCTGGTCTTCTCATCCCTCTTCTTCTACGGAACGAGGGAGTTCACGGAGCTGATACTCGTCCAGCCCGTGGGCAGAAAGGTCGTGTACTTCAGCAAGGTACTCGGAATATCGCTGCCTCTGGCCGTCTCTTCCGGGGCCGGGATGGGTATTCCCCTCGTGGTCTTCGGCGCATCGCCTGTGCATACCCTCCTCTTAACCCTCTCCTCCGTTTACCTGACGTTCATATTCTCCGCCATGGCCATAATGTTCGCCGTGATCAGTGACGACCGCGTCAAAGGGCTGGCCATGGGTCTGGCGGTATGGATCTATGCCAGTGTAATTTACGACGCCCTCATCCTCTTCGTAGGCATGGCCTTCTACGACTACCCCATAGAGGGATTGATCATCCTGCTGTCTATCCTCAACCCGGTTGACCTCGCCCGCATCCTGATAGTCATGAACCTTGACATAGCCGCCCTCATGGGGTACACCGGCGCCCTTTTCGTGAAGTTCGTAACGACGGTGAAAGGGTACGTAATAATCTTCCTTACCCTTACCCTGTGGTTCGTCGTACCTCTGTTCGTAGGAAGCTGGTTCTTCAACAGGAAAGACTTCTAAACTCCCATTCCCTGAGGTACGTTCAGAATACCTTTAGAGACAAGTACAACGGAACGTTTAAACCTGCCCTTAACGCTTCAACTTTAGATGTGCGTGTAAACGCCCCCGGAGGGACTCGAACCCCCAACCTGCGGATTAGAAATCCGCTGCTCTATCCTGTTGAGCTACGGGGGCAGGGGAAGGAATTATAAGGCGGAGTTATGGCCTTATCCTGATAACCTTCCCATCCCTGTAAGCGTAGAAGACCGGGCCATTCTCAAAAAAGGGGCCCGATACGTGGTAGTATTCCCGGAAGGGGCCGAACTTCTTCCCGTTCAAAGTCAGGTACCATCTCCCTTCATACGGGTACCTTGACCACCAGTGTTCGCCGTCAGGTGAAAAGGCTACGGTCCATGCATTCTCGTAAGGCCCGAAGATCTCACCATCAACCAGAACGTACCACTGGCCCGATTCGGCGTAAGCCACCGCCCACCTCCTCCCGTCTTCGGAGAAAAAGGGGGAACCGTATGCGACCTCATCGTACGGTCCCAGAGTACGATCCCTCAGTCGGACGTAGGCCTTCCCTTCGCAGTAGTACGTGAATCCCCACATATTCCCCGCAAAGTACGGAGGGTCAACCCTTTCAAAAGGTCCCATCCTCTCACCGTTCTTTACAACCATATAACTTCCACTCTCCTTCCCCACGACTATCCAGACGGAGCCGTCGGGAGATATAGCCGGTGAATACCACGGTACATCCCCGTAGGGGCCAAAAATCTCACCGTTAACCACGACGTAAAATCCATCGTCCTTCTTACAGGAAAACGCCCATACCGATGCGTCGTCGGAGAACACCGGAGCCGCCACATCCCGGTACGGTCCCCATCTCCTCCCCTCAATCACGAGGTACCTTACCCCCATATCCTCCATGTACATCACCCACCACCTCCCTTTGGATGAGGAGACCTTTATAACCCTCACCCCTTTCGGACCAAGATCGTGCAGGACCTTCTCCACGGTTCAATAGATCGCCCTGAGGACTATTGATGAGATCGGATAGGATGCTGTCAGATTCGCCAGATCAGCGTCCGGGTTCGTCGGGTCAAACGTGACGTCCTTTCTGGGGAATAGGTTTATGACGGAGAAGGAGACGTCAAGGGAGAAGGGACCCAGTTTGAAGGGTATGGGAGACCTCCAGAATATGTCCACCCTCGCGTAGGGGGGCATCCTGAGGGCATGGGTGCTGTCCAGTACGAACTCCTCACCGTAGAAGGGACTCCTCCAGTGGCTTACTATTCCCCGGAAGGGCCTGCCGTAGTAGAAGGCCACGTTGCTTCCGAGTACCACCTCCCACCCCCCTTTCCGTATGTAGCCGAAGACCGTCGTGTTGAGGGTGACGTTAACGTCCCACGGGGTCGGATACCAGACGGTATCGCCCTCGTACCTTATCCGGGAGTTCATGAGGGTCAGGGAGACGTCCGCCGTTATAGGAAGGGGTACTTTACTCTCCTTCCGGACCCACAGGTCCATGCCGAAGGACCGGAGGTTCCCCACCTTCTCCTCAAGGCGAGGGGTCATGTACGTAAATCGGGGGTAGTACTTACCAAAAAAGGTTAACTCTGCTATCCCCCACGGGAAGGTCCTCTCGGCCCCCAACAGGACCTGATAGGACTCTATCTCCGACCTCTCAACCGGAACGTAGTAGAATACAGAAGGGGGGAAGGCGAAGATGGACGTAAAGAACTGCCTGTAAAGTCCCCCCTGCACCTTGAAAGCCCACCGGGTGTTCAGGTAGTACTTGTAGAAACCGGAGGGGGAGAACCGGAAACCTATACCGGGGAAGAAGTCTATCCTTCCCCCCACCTCCGACAGGGTATGCTCGTCCTCGTAGCGGTATTTGGCGTAGTTCCCCCAGAACACCTTCGTGGGGTAGGCGTGCTGGAGCAGGTATATGATGAGGGAAGTATCCGAAATGTCCAGAGCCACGCCGTAGATACTGGAGTTTATAACCTGTGTCTCCGTTCCGAATATCACGTTCCCGGCGTCCACATCCAGATACGCTCTGCCCACGCCGTAGCGGGTGTCCGCGTTAAAGATGTAGTAGTCCGTGACGTAAGGGAGTCTGTAGGACAGGTCCTCGCTCCTGAACGTGGATACGGAGTAAACGATACCCGGCTTCAGGAGAAGTCTGCCGAGGGCGTACCGTCCGTGGAGTGCCGCACCGCCGTTGAAGATGGTGGAGGTGTAGAATAGACCCCTGTAGGCGTTCTGATAGGAGTTTACAGACCTGTTCGCCACGAAGGAGAAGGAGACTCCCCGCAGGGAGTTGCCCCACGAGTACTTTCCGGAGACGTCTCCCGTGATCGTGCCGATAACGTTTATCCCCTTGAGGGGCGAGAATAGGCCGATCCGTCCGGATAGGACCCAGTTCCTGCCCTTCAGGGCAACACCGCTGTTCGTCCTGCTGACCCTTATTATCGCCGAAAAGGAATCCGGCTCGTCGCTCTGGAAGTCTATGAGGGAGCCGGACAGGTTCCCCACCTCAGGGGTGAAACCGCCCCGGAGGAACTTCACGGCCCTGACGATGTCCACGTTTATGGGGGTGTACATCCCGTAGTAGCTGAAGGCGTTGAACAGGGGGATGCCGTCGTAGGTTATGAGGTTCTCAAAGGGGGAGGACCCGCGGACGGAGAAGTAGGAGAGACCGTAAACCGGGACCACACCCGGAGCCACGGATATGAAGTAGCCGACGTCCTGATCGCCGACGAAGGGCATGGCCTCAAGGAAGCGGGGTTCCGAGGACTCGTAGGCACTCCGCGTCTTGGGAGAGACCTCCACCTCACCGAGGAAGAAGGTAAGGGGCTTCATGGCAAAGATGATGGTGGTATCGCCGGAGACGTTTATCTCCATCCTCCCGACCCTGTACCCCAGAGCCTGAAGGAGAACGTGGTACTTCCCCTCCTTCAACTCCACACGGGCCTTCCCCCTCCTGTCCGTGTATGCCCTAACGCCGATCTCCTTCACGTATATGAAGGCATCGGAGAGGGGTTGACCGGCCTCCCCGATTATGCGGAACTCAACCGTATGGGACAGGAGAAGGAAAAGCATGCTCCCTATTCTAAGCGAGTACTATACCCCACCCTTTCCGGGTACCCGGAGGGGAACGCCAGCCTTACAGAGAGGACATTCCTCCGGTCTATAAACGGGGAAATCCAGTTCCATAACGTAGAAGAAGGGGTAATCCCCTCCGTACTCTCCCCTCTTAACCATTACCCCCGTGGCCACAACCTCCCCCCCGGCCTCCTCAACGGCCTTCACGGTCTCCATCAGGGACCCCCCGGTCGTCAGGACGTCGTCCACCACCA
Source organism: Caldifarciminota bacterium (assembly GCA_027003075.1). Classification (GTDB taxonomy): domain Bacteria; phylum Hydrothermota; class Hydrothermia; order LBFQ01; family LBFQ01; genus JAADCS01. Next base: position 32,347 of record JALWYV010000047.1, read on the forward strand.
CCACCCTCTCACCGGAGAGGTTGAACCCTCTGCGGAAGACCCTGCGGCCGTCCACCTTCTCCGCGTAGGCCGCCCTTATACCCATAACCCTTGCCACCTCGTAAGCCAGTATCGCCCCCCCGGTGAAGGGACCGGCTACCCTGCCCGGGCGGAAATCCCGGAAGAAACGCGACAGGTTACGGGAGAAGTACCTCAGGAGACCCGGATCCTCAAGGACCCTGAACTTCTCAAAGTAGTACTCGCTGTGGAGGCCCGAAGACAGGAGAAAGTGCCCCCTTAAAAGCGCCCTCTTTAAAACAGATGAGCGGTCTCTATCCTGAGGACTACCAGAGGCGTCCCTTTCGTCTCCACCCATAGGAGTACGTCCTCCTTAAGCCTGAAATAGTGGTTGGTCTCGCCGTCCACGAACATCTCGTCCCGGCCGAGGGCCTTAAGTACCTTGACCACCCTCCGCAAGGTGTCCGTGTCCATAGGGGTATCGCCAAAGGTCTCAAGGTAGTCGTGTTCGGGTATATATACTCCGCCGGATACGGCACCCTTCACGTTCTGAAGTTTCGTGACAATTTCCCCCGCCTTCTCCCTGACCTCGTCGGGTACCTCAACCTCCTCGGCGAGACCGAGGCTGGCGGTGAAGGAGAAGTCCTCAACGTTCTCAAGGCTTATAACGTTCTCATCCGTCGGTTCCGTCTCCGCAGTTTCGTCCCTGGAGGTTATGACCCTCAGGAGGACGGCGTCGAGGGCCTCGTCCATGGTCTTCTTAGGTGAGGTTTCCCCTCGTCTTACGGAGAAACTTCCCCCCTCAAGTGACAGGATACGGTCAAAGGCTTCCTGTCCCTCTATGTCCTCAAATACGGCGTGGACGAGTTTGCCGTTTTCAACGTAGATGGCCCCCTTGCCGTCGGGAGAGGCCACCTCTATCTTTGCCGTTCCCGATTCGTAGGCGAGGAGCTGGAGTATGTCCACCAAGGAGAGTTCCTGAACCACCCCTTTGAAGCCACGGCGTTTCAGTACGTTGCGGAGTACCTGATCCAGATAGGTCAGGTCAAAGGGTTTCTCAAGGTAGGCTTCGGCACCGAGACCCAGAACCTCCTTCTCCATATCCTCGGATCCACGGGCGGTCATCACCACTACCCGCGTTTCGGGCTTTATGGCCTTTATCTCCTGAAGGAAGACGAGACCGCTCTCTCCGCCCATCCGTATGTCCGTAAGGACCACCTCAACCGGCCTCGTGCGAATAATATCCCTCGCCTCTTCAACCGAGGAAGCCTCAAGCACGTCCCATCCCCTGCGCGAAAGGGCCTTCCTTAGACCGTAGAGAATGTACTCCTCGTCGTCAACTACTAATACCGATGGCATTCTTCCCTATTCAAAACAGCTTAAAGTCCCGCTTCGTGTACCGGAAGCCGAACCTTAGGTTCTGTTTGGGGTCTATGTCCTGCTGCTTGTTGAAGTCGTAGATCTGGGTGTCGTCGGCTATGTCTATGGTGAAACCCTTGTAAGTTACGCCACCGCCGAAGGTCGGACCGACCCTCGCCCCACGGTAGTCGTAGAAGTAGCCTATACGGAAGGAGACGAGGTTGTAGAAGGTATAGTCCACGCCCACGTGCATCCACGCATCCCGCATGACGGCGGCGAACCCGTAAACGGTGTCCATGGTGTTTCCGGGGCCGGGGACGGTTATACCGCGGTTGAACTCGTCCGTTATACCCACGGCGACCTTGTGTATATCAAAGGCGATCTGGAGTTTGTTTATGGTATCGTAAACCGGAACCACTGCTACACCGAGACGGAGGCTGTAGGGAAGAGGATCCGGCTCAACGTTCCCGTACTTCAGGCCGGGCCCAAGGTTCATGAAACCAAAGGATACGCTGTATCCCGGCCACTTCTTCAGGAATACGCTTCCGTCCACCGCCACGGTGAAAGCATCACCGCTGTTGGGATCGTCCCCCATCCTCTCAAGTATGGCCTTTGATATGAGGAACGAGTAGAGGGCTTTAGTTGCCCCTCCGACGTAGAGGTCTCCTATAGGTGATGAAAATAGTTTGTTTCCATATCCCAGAGTAAATACGAGGTCGTACGGCGTGGTCGTTCCGTAATCTACATCTCCGTACACGACGTTGACCTCACCCACCGTCAGATACGTCAACCCTATGGAAAAGGTTCCGAAACGGGTGGATGAGGTGAGGGAAGCAAACTCAAAGTAGGAATCGTTCGTTGTCACAAGCGTCCTCAACCACGGGGCGTGGACGAGGTAAAGTATACCCCCCTTCAGGGTTCCCAGACCCGCAGGGTTGTACCACAGCGTTGAGGGATCGTCTGCTATCGCCGAAAAGGCTCCACCCATTCCTATCGCCTTGGCACCGGGGTATATGGTCAGAACCACTGCCCCGGCCCTGTTGGCGTCCGCATGCGCCTGCCCCACTACCACCGATAACACCACACCGGCTAATGCTATCTTCCTCCACATGAGACCGTATTATACTCCGGAAAGGCGAATGCATGCCACAGGGCATCAACCGTCTTTAGAATTAAGGCCTGCCTTACGGGGCGTAGCGCAGCCTGGCAGCGCGCCTGGTTTGGGACCAGGAGGTCCGGGGTTCAAATCCCCGCGCCCCGACGTTATATCTCTGGCGTGATAAACTGCTGCAGAACGGCTATTCGCACTTCAAAATCCTCTTTATCTTTCTATAACGGCTTACTTTACAGGGCGTTTTACCCTCCCTGTCCTTTACGTGGGTATCCGCTCCGTTGTTTATCAGGAGCTTGACCAGATTCACGTTCCCCCTTCTCGCTGCGATGTGCAGGGGAGTTTCACCGTCTTCGTTTCTGGCGTTTATATCGGCACCCTTTTCAAGCAGGTACTTCACCACCTCTATCCTTCCCATTCTTACCGCGTAGTGTAGAGGGGTATCTCCGTTGTAGTCTCTCACGTTAACGTTGATTCCCATACTGACGAAGTACCTTACCAACTCCACGTCTTTTATCGCAGCATCGTGGAGTGGAGTTTTCTTAAGTACGTCCCTCACTTTAACCCTCGCTCCTTTACCAACGAGATATTTGACGAGATCCAGATTACCCGATCTCGTGGCCCCGTATAGAGGGGTTTCACCGAGTAAGTTCCTCGCATTAACGTCCGCGTCCCTTTCAACGAGGTACCGGATTATCTTCAGGTTTCCAGTACCCGCGAGTAGGTGTAGGGGGTTGTTCTTATCAAGGCTGCTCGCGTTAACGTCTGCTCCTCTTTCAACGAGATACTTAACCATGTCCGTATAACCTCTTCTCGCCGCGATGAGGATGGGGGTTTTGCCGGAGAGGTCCCTCGCGTTGACGTCTGCTCCGTTCTCAACCAGGAGCTGTGCTATCTTGAGGTGTCCTATCTGTGCAGACAGATGTATAGGAGCCACACCGGAGGAATTCTTTGAATTGACATCGGCCCCCTTCCTGATCAGGTACTTCGCTATACGAAATCTCCCCAACCTTACTGCGGAGTGTAGAGGAGTCTCCCCATCCCTGTCCCTTACGTTAACGTTCGCTCCGTTCTCAACGAGGAACTTTACCACATCCAAAACGCCGGATAACACCGATAGGTGCAACGGAGTTCCGTTTGTTACATTACGGGCGTTCGGATCTGCACCTTCCCTGAGAAGGATCCTGACTATCTTAAGATGTCCCACTTCTACAGCGCGGTGCAGAGGGGTTTCCGCGCGTCCATTAGCAGTGTTCACGTCGGCACCGTTTTTGATAAGGTACAGAGCTATATCCGTATTACCCGTTTCCACGGCCCCGTATAGAGGGGTTTCGCCACGTATATTCCTTGCGTTCACATCGGCGCCCCTTTCAACGAGGAACTTTACCACATCCAGATTGCCCGATCTCGTAGCCTCGTGGAGAGGAGTGTTTCCCCGACGATCAGGTGAGTTAATGCGGGAACCTCTTTTTACGAGGTACCTCACCGTTTTCAGATCTCCCGCGTATGCGGCAAAATGGAGGAGGGTTTTGCCGTTACTGAATACTACGTCCCACTTCCCTGCCTGCAGGTATTTTCCGACAAGGTACCTGACGATCTCCGCGTGATTCCTGTAGTAGGCCACCTGTATAAGTTTCCTGTCGTACGAACACCTTACCCTGAAGTCCTCCCCGTTCCGCTCAATCGCCTCCACTATTCCCCTGTAATTACCTGTTCTCGCCATTTCACACAGGTTAAGTGAAACGATCAAGCCGACCATGGAGGTCAATTCTAAACCGGCCTGGCGGTTGTTCAAATCCCGTTTGCCCGATCTTTAAAACCCACCCTATAATACCCACTATGCAAATTAGTATTTTGTTCCTCCTTGCCCACGCCCAGCACGGCAGAGCAGTGGATACCATAAAAGCGGATACCGTTCCGGTTCGGGCTGAAGTGCAAACGGAAAAATCCTCCTCCGATCAGACGAAAGACAGAACCTACCCCGAAGGTGTAAAGCTCCACCCCGCCCTCGCACACTTCGCCATGGCCTTTCCCTTCTTCCTCGCCCTGCTTGAGGTGATGTGCCTCCTGAAAGGTCGTCCCCCCGACCTGATAGAGGGAATATCGGTTTTCATCACGTCCGCCGCGGTTGTCTCGGCAACTCTCAGCGGAACCTACGCCCACAACCTGATGTACGACCTTCCCATAAGCGCCGAGGCTGAGAGTCTCCTGCATACCCACGAGAACTTTGGCCTCCTCCTTGCTGGAGTGTTCGGCCTTCTGCTCTTGCTACGCCTCGTGTACGTCTTTCTTCCCAACAGGACGCTCAGGTACGTCTTTCTGATCTTACTTTTGGTTTCCCTTCCTCTCGTACTCTATCAGGGGTTCATGGGCGGGAGGTTGGTGTACGATTTCGGTGTGGGTGTCAGGTAGTCCCCCCACGGGTACGGTTTCCCCCTTAGAATATCTACTATGAAACTTAGTAGATACCTGCCGGTCATCCTGCCGGTGCTTTTAGTTGCGTGCGGAGGTGGGGACTACACCGAACTTCTGACCCTCAAGGGGGAGGGCTATACGGTGAAACTCCACTCTTCAAACGGCGAAATCAACGTCGGCATAAACCGCATAAGGGTTGAGGTTGATCCCCCGGACGACCTGGATGAGTTCTACCTCTACATGCCCCCCATGCCCGGAATGCCGGAGATGAGGGCGATAGCAGACCTGAAGAAGAAGGGCAAGGGGAGGTACGAGGGTAAGGTGAGCGTGAGTATGGAAGGCTCCTGGCAGGTCATAGCAAAGGTAGGAGGGAAGACCCTGAAGACCGAGATAAACGTCCCCTTCAAGGCTGGCCAGCAGGCTGGGACGTCCGAAGGGATGGAGGGTATGGACCACTCAAAGATGGGTCATGGTATGCAAGGAATGGAGGGCCACGACATGAAGGTGGGTCCATCCCTTACGGTTCCGCAGACTAAACTCGCCCACTTCAACGTCTCCACCTTCAAGGTGGATTCTACGGAGGTGCCGCTTACGATAAGGGCGGCCGGTGTCATCCGGTACGCCCCCAAGGGTACCTACAGGGTGGTACCCCGTTTCTCCGGATACATAACGAAGGTCTTCGTGGATAGGGAGGGCCGAAGGGTGGCGAAGGGGACACCCCTCTTTGAGTTCTACTCGCCGGAGATACTGCGGGCCTTCGGGGAGTACGAGGTAGCCCGGAAGACCGGGGACAGCCTTGCCCTCGCCCTGGCCGCGGAGAAGCTCCGTCTCTACGGCGTCTCACCGGGGGACGTAAGGGACACGACGGCCATCTTCAGGTCTCCGGTTTCGGGTAAGGTCGCCAGAGTGATGGTATCCGTCGGGAAGGAGTTCAGGCCCAACACCCCCCTCTACGAGATACTCTCCGGCAACCTCCTCTACTTCGTCGGCGAGGTACCCCAGGGCAAGGCCCGACACCTGAAGGTGGGGGACAGGGTGGTGATTGACGGGATAGAGGCCCGGATAACGGAGATCTCACCGTCGGTAAACGGGAGGACGAGGACGGTCAAATTTACGGCCGTCTTCAGCGGAGGGGACTTCTACGACGGCGAGATAAGGGTCGCGGAGGTCAAGAGGGCGGTCAGGGGCATCTTCGTCCCCTTAGACGCCGTCATAAGGACAGGGAAGAGGGACTACGTCTACGTGCGAGAGGGGAAGAACACCTTCACCGTCAGGTACGTTAAGGTGTTGGCGCCCGTTGAGGGCGGTTATGTCGTATCTGGCCTTAGGCCGGGGGAAGAGGTCGTAGCCTCCGGTGTCTTCTTCATAGACGCGGAAGCCAACTTCAGAGGGATGGGAGGTGGAGGCCATGCCGGACACTGAAAGGGAAGAGAGGGAAGGCTTCAGGGAACTCCTACTCTTTACGTTGGGTGGATACGCCCTTAGCCTCGTATCCGCCTACATCCTTGACACCTTCAACCTTCAGAGGAACCCGATAGGCGAGTGGATTGTGCGCACATTCGCCGGTGAGGGGGAGAGCATATTTGAAGGGATCTTCGCCGTAAAGAACAGGCTCCTCGGAGGGGCCGGCTCCCTCGCCGAAGCCTACGGCTGGGGTAAGTTCCTGGGCATAGCCCTACCGTGGGTGGTTGATTGGGGAAGTAGGCTCGCCGGGATAAACATGTACTCGTGGCAGAGCTTCTACGTACCCTACCTCTACGCCATGGGCGACCAGATAGGCGCCACTCTATCCATGTTCCTGTTCTTCTCCCGGCGCGAGGGGGGAATCCTCCCCGGCCTCGTAAGATACCTACAGAACCCCGTCTCCGTAGCGAGTTTGCTGATAATCCTCATAGTCCCCATAGGACTCCTGACTGTCCGTCTGCTCGGCTTCTCACCCACGACCCAGATACTCGTCTCCCTTGAGACCATCGCAGCCAACCTGTGCTGGGTTCCCCCTTTGGTAGGGGCGATACTGGAGGGCAAGGATGGATAGGTTCATAGGTTGGGTCCTAAGGAATCCCTTTTTGACCCTATTTACGGTCGCCTTTACCGTCCTCTTGGGGGTGGTCCTGATGGTGCGGACCCCCCTTGACGCCATACCGGACATATCGGACACGCAGGTGATAATAGAGGTGAGGTGGGACGGGCAGGACCCCTCAACCGTTGAGGACCAGATAACCTACCCCCTCGTCTCGGCTATGCTCTCCGTCCCCAGGACCAAGGCCGTTAGGGGCTTCTCAATGCCCAACAAGTCCCTCATCTACGTCATATTTGAGGACGGGACGGACATGTACTGGGCGAGGAGCCGGGTCTTGGAGTACCTATCCGGCATAACCCTACCGGAGGGGGCGCAGGTGAAACTGGGTCCGGACGCCACGGCCCTCGGATGGGTGTTCATGTACGCCTTAGTGGATACCTCCGGAAGGCACGACCTCGCATCCCTGCGGTCCTTCAACGACTTCTACCTTAGGTACCTTCTCCTTGAGGCCGACGGTGTGGCGGAAGTGGCCCCCGTTGGAGGCTACCTGAAGGAATACCAGATAGACATAGACCCGCACAAGTTGAGGCAGTACAGCCTTACCCTAAACGACGTCTTAAAGGCCGTTAGGAAGGCCAACGCCCAGAGCGGCGGAAGGGTCGTAGAGGTGTCGGAGAGGTACTACATAATCCGTGCGCTGGGATACATCCGGGGTGTTGAAGACCTTAAAAGGGCCGTCCTGAAGACGGACCCGGAGACGGGTGCCAGCGTGAAATTGGGGGACGTGGCCGTCGTCCAGAGGGGAGCCGCCCTGACGGAGGGGATGGCCGACCTTGACGGCAAGGGTGAGGTAGTGGGCGGAATAGTTGTAATGAGGAACGGCGAGAACGCCCTGAGGGTCATAGACAACGTAAAGGAGAAACTCAAGGAGGTCTCCTTCCCGGAGGGCGTTGAGGTAGTGATCACGTACGACAGGAGCGAGCTCGTAAAGGAGGCCGTCAAGACCCTCGTAAAGACCCTGATAAAGGAGTCCGTTATCGTCCTCATAGTTGTGGCCATCTTCCTCTTCACCCTAAGAGGGTCCGCCCCCATAGTCGTCTTCCTCCCCCTCGCTCTGGTCATCCCGTACATCTTCATGTACTTCCTGAGGATAACCACCAACGTAATGAGCCTCGGAGGGATGGCCCTCAGTATCGGCGTAATGATAGACGCCGGCATAGTGATGGTTGAGAACGCCTTCAAGCACCTTGAGGAGCGCCAGCCGAAGAACTTCAGCGAGAAGTTGGAGATCCTCCAGAAGGCCCTGTCCGAAGTGGCACCCTCCCTCTTCTTCTCCCTGCTGATAATCACGATATCCTTCCTTCCGGTGTTCGCCCTCACCGGCGAAGAGGGGAGGCTCTTCAGACCCCTCGCCTTCACCAAGACCCTGACCATGGCCGTCGCCTCCCTCCTCTCCATAACCCTCATGCCCGTCCTGATACTCCTCATGATACCGAACAGGGTAAAACCGGAGAGCGAAAACCCCATAAACCGCCTCCTTATGAGGGCCTACGAGCCTATCTTCAACCTCTCCATCCGTTTCCCCTACCCCATAATAGGCGTTGCCATTATTTTGAGCGTCCTCTCCTTCTTCATCCTCCGCAGGCTTCCCTCCGAGTTCATGCCCCCCATAAACGAGGGTTCCATCCTCTACATGCCCTCCTCCGTCGCCGGCGTACCCCTTGATAAGGGCTTTGAGATACTCCGGAAGCAGGATTCCATAATAAAGAGCGTACCGGAGGTGGAGAGGGTCTTCGGTAAGATAGGACGGGCGGAGACCTCAACCGACCCCGCTCCCCTCTCCATGATAGAGACGACGATCCTTCTGAAGCCCAAGAAGGAGTGGAGGCCCGGAATGACCATAGAGAAGATAATCGCCGAACTCAACTCAAAGGTGCAGTTCCCCGGATGGGTGAACACGTGGGGGATGCCCATAAGGATAAGGGTGGATATGCTCTCTACCGGTATAAGGACGCCCGTCGGCGTAAAGGTCCTTGGGGACGACCCCCAGAGGGTTGAGAGCCTCGCCGTTGAGGTTGAGAGGATCTTGAGCGGCCTTGAGATAACCCAGACGGCCTTTGCGGACAGGTCCTCAAGGATGCTGTACGTGGATATAGAGCCGAAGAGGGACGTCCTCCCGGCCTACGGCCTTAACGTGTCGGACATAACGGAGACGGTGGCGAGGCTCTTCGGGGGTATGCCCCTCTCCTACTCGGTTGAGGGGAGGGAGAGGTACCCCATAAGGGTAAGGCTGGCGAGGGACTTCCGCAGCCGGATAGAGGACATAGCCAACCTTGAGTTCAGGACGCCCACGGGGGCTGTGGTATCCCTCGGTGATGTGGCGGATATAAGGATATCGGAGGGTCCGGCCGTCATAAAGAGCGACAACGGTCTCGTCGCCTCCTACGTCTACGTCGTACCCAAGCCGGACGTGGGTCTTAGCGAGTACGTTGAGAGGGCGAAGGGGGAGATAAAGGAGAAGTTGAAACTTCCCCCCGGATATGCCTACGTCTTCTCCGGCCAGTACGAGAGCCTCCAGAGGGCCTCCCGCACGATGCGCCTCATACTCCCCTTGGCCATCCTCTCCATCTTCATACTGCTCTACATGAACTTTCGGTCCTTCTTCAAGTCCGCCCTCGTCCTCCTCTCCATTCCCTTCACCCTCTTTGGGGCCTTCGGCCTCATGTACCTCCTCGGCTACAAGATGTCGGTGGCGGCCTGGGTGGGCGTCATAGCCCTCCTCGGCCTGGCGGCGGAGCTTGCGGTTATAATGCTTACGTTTATGGATATAGGCCTTAAGAACCACCCGGACAACCCCATAGAGGGGATACACGAGGGCGCCCTCAAGAGGCTAAGGCCCAAGGTTATGACGGCCATGACGATATTCTTCTCCCTCCTGCCAATAATGTTTGAGACGGAGATAGGGGCGAGGGTTATGAAGAGGCTCGTCGCTCCCATGATAGGAGGGGTTTTCTTCGCCCTTATACTCGTTCTAATCGTCCTGCCCGCGGTCTATAAGGTCGTATACGGGAGGGTGAGATGATACTTCTACTCGGAGTAACCCTGCAGGAATACCTCAAAGAGGTCCGGAAGCACCCGGACGTCCTCTCCGCCCGTAAGATGGCAGAGTCCTACTCCGGCAGGAGCCTGAAGTCCCTCTTCCCACCGCAACCCACCCTGACCTACAACGCCATGTTCATGCCGGGGGCGCTGTCCATAAACCAGCCCCTTCCCCTATCCTGGCCCTTCAACGCTCTGGCCGCGAGGGAGGAGGAGAGGGCGAGGATGTGGGAGTACGTGGGCTTTGAGAACGCCTTCCTCCTTGAGGCCATAGACACCTATTTAGACGCGTACTTCTTGAGTGAGAAGGTGCGTATCCTGAAGGAGATACTAAAGAACCTCAAAGCCGCCGAGAAGAGCGTCAGAGAACTTTACAGGACGGGCAAGGCAGACAGGAGTTCCCTAAGCCGCATAACCGCCCGCATAAGGACGGTTGAGGCGGACCTGGAGACGGCCGAGGCGGAACTACGGGCCAGGAGGGATATGCTCCGCTACTTCTACGGCAAGGATATAGACACCCTTTCCATGCCCGAACTTGACTCCCTACCGCCCCTTGAGGAGCTGGAGAAGGAGGTTCCCTCCTCACCGCTTGTGAGCCGACTTGAGTACGAGAGGAAGGCGGCCAACCTCAAAAAGAGGGCTGCCCTGTTCTCCCTCGTCCCCACCGTTGCCCCCGGCGTGCTTTACGCGGACGGCCGGCTTTCTTTCTCGCTTTCCCTCGTCGTTCCCCTGTGGCTCCCTGCCTACTTCGGCAACCTGAAGGAGTACTCAAGGAAGTACGAGGGTGCGACTCTTCGGTACGAGGGGCAGACCTCCCGGCTGAAGGCTCTGATCTCGTCCGAGTACAGCAGGTACCTGTCCAACCTTGAGAGGGAGAGGAGTTTGAGGGAGGCTTTACAGGAGCTTGAGGCGGCGTACAGGTCGGAGTTTGACAGGTACAGGACGACCGCTACGGGTACCACGGACTACCTCTTCGTTGAAAACGACCTGCTTCAGGTGAGGCTGAAGGTCTTGGAGGCCCGCCTT
>JALWYV010000048.1 GCA_027003075.1 Caldifarciminota bacterium
CCTACGATATCCGCCCCGCCGCCAAGAAGGACGCCGAGAGCGTGGGGGCGAAGTTCCTTGAGTCCCCCGTGTGGGCGGAGGGTGAAGGTGGGTACGCCCGTGAGCTGACGGAGGAGGAGAAGAAGATCCAGAGGGAGTTCCTCGCCCAGAACATAGGGGACTCCGACGTCGTCATAACCACGGCCTCTGTACCCGGACGCCCCGCCCCGAAGATCATCTTCAAGGACATGGTGGAGAGGATGAAACCCGGCTCCGTTATAGTGGACCTCGGTGCGGAGAACGGTGGGAACTGCGAGCTAACCAAGGCGGGCGAAACGGTCGTACATAACGGCGTCATCATCCACGGCCCCGTGAACGTCCCCTCCATGATGCCCATCCCCGCCAGTCAGATGTTCTCCCGGAACGTTTACAACCTCATAGAGATGTTGGTGGATAAGGAGGGTAACCTCCAGATAAACCCGGAGGATCCCATAGTCGGTCCGATGCTCGCGGTTCTCAAAGGTGAAATAAAGGTGGAGGTATAAAGATGCCAGAGGTCTGGGTAGCACTTTACATTTTCATGCTTTCGGCCTTCACGGGTTTTGAGATAATATCCCGTGTGCCGGTTATCCTGCATACACCCCTGATGTCGGGTACGAACTTCATCCACGGCATAGTCCTTGTGGGGGCGATGTACGTTCTTCTTACGGCGAGTACACCGCTTGAGCTGGCCGTCGGTACGTTCGGCGTCTTCCTCGGAGCGCTCAACGTGGTCGGCGGTTACGTCGTGACGGACCGCATGCTGGCCATGTTTGAGGAGAAGAAGAAGAGGAGGAAGGAGTGATGTTCTGGAACCTCCTTGCGATGGAAGTGGCAAATCAGAACCCCGTCCTCCTTCACGGGACGACGGCGGCTTACTTTATATCCATTCTGCTCTTTATCCTCGGAATAAAGATGATGTCTTCGCCCGCCACCGCCCGTAAGGGCATCCACTGGGCGGGTCTCGGTATGCTGCTCGCCATTATAACGGCCTTCGTTCACATCTACTTTCTCGGCCAGAGCGATCCCCAGCTCTTCCTGAAGCTCGGCCTGATGGTCCTCATGATCCTGATCGGTACGGCCATAGGCTGGTACTCCTCCCTGAAGGTACCCATGACGGACATGCCCCAGATGGTGGCCCTCTTTAACGGTATGGGTGGAGGCGCCGCCGCCGTTATCGGGTACCTTGACCTCCTCCACGGCCACGGCCCGGTCTCTCTGAAGGTTCTCGCCGCCGCCGCCGTTATCATAGGTGCCACGTCCTTCAGCGGTTCTATCGGGGCCTTCCTCAAGCTCCAGAGGTGGATAAGCAGTCGCCCCATAACCTACCCCGGCCAGCAGTTCGTCAATGCTCTCCTCTTCCTCGGCTCCCTCGTCCTCGGCTACCTCTCCATAACCAATCCCACGGTTCTCAACGTTAACCTCTTTATCCTCCTGCCGTTGCTCCTCGGTATCCTGATGACCCTGCCCATAGGTGGGGCGGACATGCCCGTAGTTATCTCCCTGTTCAACGCCTTAACCGGTCTGGCCGTCGCCTTTGACGGTTTCGCCCTCCAGAACTACACCCTCATCATAAGCGGTACCATCGTGGGAGCCTCCGGTACCCTCCTGACTATCCTGATGGCCCGCGCCATGAACCGATCCCTCTTCAACATACTCTTCGGGGCCTTCGGTAAGGTCCAGAAGGGCGGCGAGGAGGAGGAGAAGGTTATGAAGGAGATGAGCATAGACGACGCCGCCTCCATACTGGCCTTCGCCGACAAGGTGATAATAGTACCCGGGTTCGGTATGGCCGCCGCCCAGGCCCAGCACAAGGTGAAGGAGTTGATGGAGGAGTTGGAGAAGAGGGGGGTTGAGGTGAAGTTTGCCATCCACCCCGTCGCCGGAAGGATGCCGGGCCACATGAACGTCCTCCTGGCCGAGGCCGACATACCCTACGACAGGCTCTACGATCTTGAGGACATAAACCCGGAGTTTGAGACGGCGGACGTTGCCCTCATCATCGGAGCTAACGACGTCGTGAACCCGTCGGCCGAGTGGGATCCCAACAGTCCCATCTACGGCATGCCCATCCTCCAGGCCTACAAGGCCAAGAACGTCTTCGTCATCAAGCGTGGGCGTGGGCGCGGCTTCGCCGGTATAGACAACCCGCTCTTCTACCTTGACAAGACTTACATGCTCTTCGGGGACGCCCAGAAGGTCGTGAGCGACCTCGTCCAGGCCCTGAAGAAGCTGTAGGGGGAGTCTTAAAGTAAAAAAGGGGCCGAAAGGCCCCTTTTTTTATGCGCACAGGCTACCGTATCAGGCGTTTGCGGTCATACTCTCCAGTACCTGCCGGACCTCTTCGCGAGCCTTTTTGGCGTCCTGCAGGAACTTCTCAACTAAGTTCATCGGACAGAAGGGCCCGCACATGGAGCAGGCTTCGGTCTTGGACGCCCTCTGCTCAAATATCTCCCGCGCCCTAACGGGGTCAAGGGCGAGCCGCAGCTGTGCCTCCCAGTCAAGGGCGTACCTGGCGCGGGACATGGCGAGGTCCCACTCGTAGGCCCCTTTGACCCCCTTGACTATATCGCCTATATGGGCGGCTATACGGAAGGCTATAACCCCGGCCCGTACGTGTTCGGGCGTGGGCAGCCCGAGATGCTCGGCGGGTGTCACGTAGCACAGGAAGTCCACCCCGGCGGCTGCTGCCAGTGCCCCGCCTATGGCCCCGGTTATGTGATCCCATCCGGCCCCGACGTCCGTCGGCAGGGGACCGAGGACGTAGAAGGGCGCGCCCTTACAGATCTTCTTCTCGGCGAGAACCTGAGCCTCTATCTCGTTCAGGGGGACGTGACCCGGGCCTTCAACCATTACCTGCACACCGGCCTTCCGGGATCTGTCCACCAGCTCACCGAGTACGAGAAGTTCGTGGATCTGAGGTCTGTCAAAGCTGTCGGCTATGCTTCCGGGCCTGAGGGAGTCGCCCAGGCTAACGGTGACGTCGTACGTTCTCATTATATCAAGGATGTCGTCAAAGCGCTCGTAGAGGGGGTTCTCACGGTTGTGGTACATCATCCATGCGGCGAGGAGTCCCCCACCTCTGGAGACCACCCAGGTGGTGCGGCCCTGCTCCTTCATGAACCTCAGGCCCTCAAGGGTGATACCGGCGTGGATGGTCATGAAGTCCACTCCGTCCTGAGCGTGTTTCTCTATGGCCTCAAGGAAGTCGTCCGGCTCAAGGTGGAAGACGGACCCCTTCTTACGGGCGGCGTCAAACTCGGCCTCGTACACGGGAACGCTCCCCAGAGGGATCTCGGCCACGGCCATGAGGGTCTGGCGTATAGCCCTGAGGTTACCACCCGTTGAGAGGTCCATAACGGTGTCTGCACCAGCCTCCATGGCGACCTTCAACTTCTCAACTTCCTCGGCCACGTTGACGTAGTCGTAGGACGTACCGAGGTTGGCGTTGACCTTCGTCCTCAGACCCTTCCCTATTCCGATCACCTTCTTCAGGTTCCGGGAGAGGTGCACCTTGTTGGCGGGGATAACGATGGTCCCTTCGGCGACGCCCTGTCTGACGACCTCCGGATGGAGGCCCTCGTCTCTCGCAACAATCTCCATTTCCGGGGTTATTTTCCCCTGTCTTGCGGCTTCAATCTGTGTCATGGCTTGGTAATTCTAAAGGTGATTGATACCGTAATGCCTGCGCAGGAACTCCTCCAGAACCCTCCGGAGCGCCCCCGGTGCCTCAACGGGGAGCATGTGGGAGGAGGCCACGAACTCCACCGAAGAGGGTTTGATCCGTCTAACGCTTTCCATAACCATATCTCTCCCCACCAGAGTGTCCAGAGTGCCGTAAACGAATAGAGTGGGTACCTTTACGCTGTAGGTGAGGTGGAGGAGGTCGTATCCCGCGGCCCTCTTGTCTATCCTGAAGACTTCCTCCGGCACCTTACTCATCTCCCGTACGCATAACCTCCTCAACCTGCGGGATAGGTAAATCCTGCGACAGAGGTCCTCCCTGTCCACGTAGTGGGCTATTATGGGCATACGGAAGGTGCTGTTCACCAGGACCATGGCCTGGAAGAGATCCGGCTCCATAGCGTACATGCTGGCCACCACCCCTCCCCCCATGGAGAAGCCTACTAAAGTGCCTCCCTCCAGCTCCTCCTTCAGGGTGTCAAGGACGGCCCCAGCGTAATCCTCCACCCTCTCCATGGGTTCTCCCCCACTCCGCCCGTGTCCGGGAAGGTCAACGAGCAGGAACTTAAAACCGGGAACTGGGCGTCTGACTACCGGAAGCCATATCCTGTGATCTCCGGCAACGCCGTGGACGAAGAGGATGGGTATCCCTTCACCTATACGGCGAACGTACATCAGTCGGGACGTTCGTACTTTGCGTACCTGTTCCTCAGGTATATGGCGATGAAGTTCAGGGAGAAGGTGAGGATCAGGAGGATCACTATTGCGGCGGCGGCGTTCGTGGCAAACTCCTTCTGGGGACGGGATACCCAGTTGAATATCTGGATGGGCAGGACGGTGAAGGGATCAAATATGCTCTCCGGTATGAAGGCCACAAAGGTCAGGGCGCCGACCATTATCAGAGGTGCGGTCTCACCGAGAGCGCGGGACATGGCCAGAATGGTTCCCGTGAGTATCCCCGGCATGGCCGCCGGTATCACCTGATAGAGGACGGTCTGGTACCTGGACGCACCGAGAGCGTAAGCGGCCTCACGGATGGTGTAGGGGACGTTCCTTATAGCCTCACGGGAGGCAATTATTATCATGGGAAGTATGAGGAGGGCGAGGATGAGGGCGCCGGAGATTACGCTCTTTCCGAGGTTCATCATCCTCACGAAGAGCTCAAGGCCGAGTATCCCGTATATGATTGAGGGAACGCCCGCGAGGTTGGCGATGTTTATCTCCAGAATCTCCGTGAGGATGTTCTTCGGGGCGTACTCCTCAAGGTATACGGCCGTGGCCACGCCGAGAGGGAAGGCTATGAGGGCGGTGAGGATACCTATCCATATGGAACCCACGAGAGCGGGAAGTATGCCAGCGTGTTCGGGGTGACGGGAAGGGTAGGAGGTAATGAACTTCACGTTCAGGCGGGGTAGACCGTCTATCAGAACGTCAATTACAAGCGTAAAGAGTACGGCCAGAGCAAAGAAGGTGAAGAACAGACCCAGAACGACTATGACCCTATCTTTCCAGCTTCTCAAGGAGGGTATTATATTCCCGCCACCTGTATTTGAAGGTATCCGCGATGAGTTCCTACAATCCGGTGAGTTTCTTCATGAGGAGGCGGTACGTCCTGTACCTCTCCGGATGGACCTTTCCTGGATCTTCTCCGATGTTCTCAAGGACGCCGCAACCCGGCTCGTGGATGTGGGTGCAGTCGGAGAACTTGCAAGGGAAACGGCGGAACTCCCTGTACAGCTTCGGGAGCTCCCTGCCGTCCACGAAGTGGGAGATCTCCACCCTCGCGAAGCCGGGGGTGTCGCATACGTACCCTCCGAAGGGGGTCTTTATCAGGGTTATGTCCGTCGTGGTGTGCCTTCCCTTACCGTGCCTTCCTATGCGCCCGATCTTCAGGTTAAGATCCGGCATGAAGGCCTTTATCAGACTGGTTTTACCTGCTCCAGAGGGGCCGGCGAGGACGACGGTTTTACCCTCTATCTTTTCGCGGAGTTCGTTCAGCCCCTCACCGGTTATGGCGCTGGTACCGATTACGTCGTACCCTGCGTTCTCGTAGATGTACTTCCACCTCTCGTACTCCTCCCGCGGGGCGATATCCATCTTATTTAAGACCACGAGGGCGTCCACTTCGTACTTCTCAAGGATGGCGAGGATGGAGTCAAGGTGGAGGTTATCCAGATCGGGTAGGCGGAGAGCGAAGACCACAACGGCGATGTCCACGTTGGCAACCCTCGGCTTTGGCAGGAGGTTCTTTCTGTCTTTAACGGCGAGGATGCGGACGTGCTGGTCGTCCACAACTTCAACCTCAACGTAATCCCCCACGAAGACCTGTCCTTTGAGTTTCTTCCTTGGGAGAGAGATATAAACTTTCCCTTCAACCTCAACTCCGAGATGCGGGCCCTTCTTGTAAACTACGTGTCCTATCAAGGGGGAATTCTAATCCCGTAAGGGGAGTAAACATAACAGAAATATCCGGGATACAACCCGATCCGAACTCTTCATATCCGTTCCCGTTTCGGGTGGAAACAGGATACATGGGAGAACCAAATACCCCGTTCACCTGAATACGGCTCTTTAAATCACCACCGTTCTCAGCTTTATCTCTCCTCCGGTACGGACGTCATGGCGCCGTAGTAGTTCATGAGGGTGTCCATGATGAAGGACCACACCCACGCTACTATGGACGTGATCCCGCAGGTTATGAAACCGGCGAGGAGCAGTACCAGCTGTATGATACCGTTTCTCTTTATCGCTTCGGGATCGGCGTTGGGGTTCTTTCCCGTCCTCTTCAGTGCTTCGGCTATCTCGTTGGAGGCTATGAGATGCCCGAGTCCTGGAATTAGAAGGTTCAGTATAAGAACCAGCATCGCCTTATCTTTTATCTCTTTTGCCGTCATACCTTTCCTATTCTAAAGGGGAATATGGGTAAATTTCGTTATATTATTACATTTAGTGAAATTTTTTCCAAACTTAAGCGAAATATCTGAACCTCTCCATATCTAAAATAATGCCAATTTTTGTGGGTATTTTCTGTTATTGCACGAACTTATAAGGCATTTTTTGAGACATAGAAGTATATATGGAAGTATATATGTCATAAATTTTGCGTTGCGATGAAAGGATAATAACAGGGTTAAACCCTTGCCGCCTTTTAAAGCGTAGGCATCGTAGTTTATAGAAAAAAGATTTCAACAAAAAAGAGCGGGCGACGGGATTCGAACCCGCGACCCCCAGCTTGGGAAGCTGGTGCTCTACCCCTGAGCTACGCCCGCCTGAGGATGGTATTTTAAGGCTGAAGGGTCACTGACTTGAGTTTACATGAATTCCTCGCGTACGGTCAGCAACGATGTTACGGAGAGTCTGGTTTTACGTTCCCGCTTCGTATGGATACACACCTTAAAATACCGTTATGCCGATATTTCACATTTCATTAAAATTTATACGAAGTATGAATAACGCTTTGAATCGTTCCAAAGCCCTGCTCAAATTAACCGTATTCCCGTTTCTCCCTTCTGTGTTATTTGCTCAGACCCACTACTGGGAGCGTACGAATCCGGGAGGTGGGGGAGCGTTCAGCACGATTGACGCGGGTCCTACGGGCATTATCTTAGCAGGGAGCGACCTCAGTGGAGCCTATCGCAGCACGGACGGCGGGCAGACGTGGGATGTGATCGGTGCAAGTAGGGGACTGACCGAAACGCACGTATCCGGTGTAGGGTTCCACCGCTTCAACGGAGATATACTGTTTATCGGAACGGAGAACGGCCTTTTCAGGAGCGGCAACGGAGGCGACACCGTGGTGAAGGTACTGGCGTCGGGGTACATAACGGACATAGAGTTCGCTACGGACCGGCCCCATATCGGTTATGCGGCCTATCACCCGGCCTGGGATATGCCCGGAGGGGAGATATACAGGTCCACGGATAACGGCCTTACGTGGAGTCAGGTCAGTACTAACCTTCCCGATAGTATTCACATTCTAAAGATTGAGGTTGATCCGACGAACGCTGACATCGTCTACGTTCTCACTGGCAACGGCAGGTTCGTGTGTGGACCAGCAGACGTATACAAAAGCACCGATGGGGGAATAACGTGGGTGAACCTGACCCCCTCCCTGCCCGAAGTACTTGACTTCGCTATTGATCCGACGAACCCGCAGGTACTCTACTTAACGACGATGAACGCCGATTGCAGTGCCCCGTGGTACTGGACGGATCTGGATGGATACCTGTACAGGAGTACTGACGGCGGAAGCACGTGGGGAACACCTTTGTACAACCTGACAGGGGTTATATTCCTTGACCCGTCCGACTCCGCGACCATCCGGCTGATAGATCCACGGGAGCCTTATCCATGGAACCCAACGGCAGGCACCTGGACGTCTACGGATGGGGGTCATACCTTCGTCAAAACGGGTGATGTGAACGACTGGGACACGTTTTTCAACACGGAGTACGTTTTCATTTACAGTTCCAGCTACAACGGTATCACAAAGACCCTCGGCAGGGATCTGTCCGACCCCAACACCATCTACTGGGTCAACTCGCAGTGGGTGTTCAAAAGCACGGACAACGGGAGCGTATTCCAGAACGTATTTACGGATGAGGTCTCTCCCGGATGGTGGAGGAGCCGTGGGATTGATAACGTGGACGTCTTAGACATAGCCATAAACGAGAACCATCCCGACACCATCTTCATCACCTACTTTGATATGGGGATATGGAGGAGTTTTGACGGGGGAGAGAGCTGGCAGAGTTGCAACGACACCGTGTTTACGGACGGCTGGTACGGTCAGGGCGGAAACTCCCACACTATCCTTTCGGATCCGGATCGGCCTAACGTGGTATGGGCATCCCAGTCGGAAAATCAGAACGGTGAGTATCCCACCTACCTGATCAAGAACACGAACACGGGTGAAAGGACAGACTGGGTGGCCTCTCACAGTGAGTTACCTCTGCAGGAGATCATCGGATTATCGCTGGACAGGACGAGTCCCGTGAGCAACAGGACCCTATACGTGACGGCTATGGGAGACGTGTACAAAAGTACGGACGACGGCGCCACCTGGACCATGGTTCTGGACTGTGATGGGTGCCGGTTCACGGCCGTGGACCCCTTCAACGGGCAGATCGTCTACGCCGGAGGGGAGGAGGGGGTATGGCGTTCCACGGACGGAGGTGCTACGTGGGTTGATATAAGCCTTCCGGAGATGAAGGCGTCTCCGGGTAGCAACTACTGGGATTACGGCTCCTACGATGGGGTCTTTGATATTGAGCCGGATCCGGACCGTCCCGGTCGGGTTTACGTAACGGTGCTGGGTGCGGGTAAGGGGCTGTACCGGAGCGACGACCACGGGGATACGTGGGTGAAGATACTGACTGACAACTATATGAGGAAGGTGGCCGTCGTACCCGGATACAACAATATCCTTTATGCAACATCATCTTCGGCCATATCGGAAGGGGGATACGACCCGGCATCAAACGGGGTGTGGTTCTCAAGCGATACGGGGAGGACATGGAGCCGCCAGAATGAGGGTATGGCGTGGCCCTTTGCCCTGACCGTTGCGGTGAGTTTGAACCCCTCTCCCGTGGTGTTTGTGGGGTCACCGGGTACGGGGTATCAGAAGTCTCCGGTGCCGATCCCAACCCGGACCGAAGAGGATCCTCCGGAGTCCGCCGGAATCAGGGTATCCTTTGTCAGTGAAGCGGGGAGGATCGTGGTTGAGAGCGACGTGCCCTATAAACGAATAAAGGTTTTCAGCGCTGCTGGAAGGCTGCTGATGGTGGAGGAAGGTTTTGCTTTGCGCAGGGTGGTTGATATTTCCACACTGGGCCGGGGGGTGTACTTCGTGGAACTGGAGGGTGTGGGATCGTACCTGAACGGGGTATTTAAGGTACTCAAGCGGTAGGCTACTGGCTCGTGGTTCAGTGGCTATGCTGCTTGCCCGACGAACCGGCCCGGAACCGGTATTTCACTTCAGGAGGAACTTCTGCTCCTCCTCGCTCTCAAGCTCCTCAACCTCCTTTACCTTCGTCCTCTTGAAGTTCCGGCTGTAGGAGTAGGAGAGGGAGAGGGTTATGACGGGTTTGGCGTACTGGGTTGTGGCGTGGCGATAGAAGTTCTCGCCCGTTACGGTCAGGTCCTCCTTAAAGAGGGGGACGGGGTCGGTGATGCCGGCATACACGTTAAGGCCCCCAATACTGAAGTTGGCCCCTATGTCCAGATAGTGGTACGGGGCCACCCTCCCCCACACCAACCTGTAGGCTCCGGAGTACCCGTATCGCACCTGAAGCTGAACCGAACTCAGGTTTAGGCTCAAGGCGGCGTAGGCCGCCAGGTAATCGGAGGATACGTCCTCGTACTCGTAGCGCATGGGCGATACGCCCCCCATAACGCCGACGAGACCCATAAGGAAGGCCTGAAGGGAGAGGTCAATACCGTACTTCCTGCCGTAGCCCTTTGAGGATACGAAACGGTAGAGCGTTACGTCGTAGCCCTCAAACTTACTCTCCCTGACGTCCTGTACGTTTTCGGTTATGTCGTAGTACGCCTCGGCCGACAGGGACACGGGACCAAAGGCCCTGATCGCCCCCAACTGTGCCTTGTAGTAGTACTCCGGAAGGAGGTTGGGATTGCCGAGCTGAACCAGATAGGTGGTCTGGACGACGTACATAGGGTAGATCATGTAGTAGGGTGGCCTCCATATCCTCCGGCTAAAGGCCGCGTATATCTGACTTCCGGCGAAGCTTGTACTGACATGAAGGGATGGGAAGAGGTCCAGGCGGTTGATCTTGATGGTGTTCATGGAGCGGTCGGTGTACTCCGCCCTCAAGCCGAGACTGTAGTTGAAGCGGCCCACCTCGGAGGTGTAGAGCAGAAAGGCGGAGTGTATGTCCCTCCTGTAGTTCAGGGTTTGGGGCGGTATGTCGGGGTAGGATATGCTTCCCAGAGCCTCCGTCGTGTCCGAGCTGGATCCCCTTGATGGGTAAAGCTTGAGACCTAACTTCAGGTTCTTCAAGGAGTACTTGAGGGACAGGTATCCCCGGTAGGACTCCCCGTATCCGACCGTCTTTATTCCGTAACCCGTGGTGGTATCCACCAAGTAGCTCATGGAGCGGGGATAGTAAGAGGCGTATATCTCAAGGTTCAGCAGGCCGGATAAGAAGTTCCTGGTGTGGGTAAAGGAGAGGAAACCTCTCGGTTTCCTTTCAAGCGAATGCTCGTAGAAGTTGCCTTCGTTTATCCCCTCCCTAACGGTCGGGATGGTTACGCCGTACTCGTTGAAAGCCCCACCCACTTCCAATTGGGTGGCCTCGGTCTGAAAGCCTGCGGATAGCCTTAAGACCCTACTGTACTGGTCCCAGATGCCCCTCACCTTTAGGGTGTCCCCTTCGTACACCATCACCTCTTCCCGTTTGAACTTCGTGCTGTTCCTTTGGGCGGAGAACTTTACGAAGTAGGAGACCTTATCAAGCGATAGGTAGGCGGCTAAGTTCCCCTTCAGGGTACCGTGGTTGTTGCCTGTCGCGTCCGCCGATAGACTGTAGCCCCTGCTCCTGCGTTTCTTCAAGATTACGTTTATTATGGCGCTGCCCTCGGCGTCGTACTCGGCGGAGGGGTTGGTTATCAGCTCTATCCGCTCTATCTGCGAGGCCGGTATGTCCTTCAGGGACAGGTTCGTGGGATGTCCATCAACGAATAGGATGTAGTTGGAGCTTCCCCTTATCCTTACGTTCCCCTGCATGTCCACATCAACACCGGAGACGCTTCTAAGGACGTCCGAGGCGTTCCCTCCACGGCTGACTACATCCGCAGACGGGGTTATAACCTTCCTGTCCACCTCGTACCTCACCTTCTGAGGTGTGGCCTCTACGACCACTTCTTCTATCTTTATGGGCAGTGGGGAGAGGGCTATCGTACCGATGTTAGTGTCCTTCCTTATCTCCAAAGGGCCGATGAAGGTCTTCCTGTAACCTATGAAGTCTGCGGAGATGAGGTATCTGCCAGCCTTGACGTTTTTGAGGACGAATACTCCCTTCTCATCCGTGTATGTGCCAGTCAGTTTGGACGTATCCTTTGGGTTATGGAGCATCACTACGGCGTAGGCCATGGGTCTGCCGCTTTCGGAGTCAATTACCTTGCCGGAGATCGTAAGTCCTATAACCGCCCCTATCATGCTCTAACCTCCTTTTTCTTCCTTTAGAGTTAGCCTTCTGTCAAAGTACTTTTCGTACTCCTCACCCCTGTGCATAATGACCACCAGGGTTGAGCCTTTGGTTCTTTCAAAGATGGTACGCATGATCTCCTTCGCACTTTCCCTGTCCACGTTTGCCAGTGGCTCGTCAATGACATATAGGTTAGCCTTTTTGGATAGAGCCAAAGCCACTCCAAGCTTTTGCCTCTGACCTGCGGAGAGTTCGTGCGGATACTTGTCCTTAAGATCCTTTAGAGAAAAGCGTTCAAGTATCTCCTCATCTTCCACAAGATCACCCACCTTCAGAGGTGGGAACTCAAGGGGTAGAGTCAGGGAGGATACACCTCCCTTGGGTAGTACTACCTTACCTTGCGAAGGTTTCAAAAGACCCGATATTATGTTGGCTAAAGTGGTTTTTCCCGAACCGTTCGGACCAGTCAAAAGGACCTTTTCACCAGGGTTAATAGTCAAGTTGAAGTTTTTGAGTATCTCCTTGTTGTTATAGGAAAAACTCACATCCTTAAGAGTAAGCCTTTCACCCCGAGGAAGTGGGGTTGCATTTTCTAAGTTTTTGAACTCATCTATGCGCGAGATTATGGCCAGAAAGCGGCTAATTTCTCCTATTTTGGATATGGTTCCCATAACAGAATCTACGGCTCTCCAGAAGGTATTCGTGAAGGCCAGAAATCCCCCGAAGGTCAGTCTCCCGATGAAGACCATATACCCCGACACGACCATGGATACGGTGGTGCTGACATTCATAATCAGGTAGTTCAAGAAGGTGTAGGTCTGGATGGATTTGTAAGTTTTGTAGTTACGATCAAGAAATTCTCCAATTTTTCTCATATAAAGCGAAGCAACTTTATTTATAAGCTCAAAAATCTTAACTATTTTGTAGGACTTTACTATTCTTACGAAAGCATCCATAAAGTCTCCCTCTGCTTCCCTTTCTACTTTTGAAAGCTTCTGTATTTTTTCTGTTAAGCGGGAGGTTATGTACATCACCGGTGGTACCAAAAGCAAAAGTAGCAGGGTGGCTTCCCAGGACAGGTAAATTAGGACTCCTAAAAACGAGATAGACCTAACAACGTTCCTGAGGGCCCACGTAAGGGTATCCAACATCGGTACCATACCCTCCAGGACGTCCCCGTAGATCCGACTTATGAAGTACCCTTCCCCCTTTTCTATCACGTGAGCGTATTCCTTGTCGTAGTACGTACGGAGTAAGTCAGAAGAGATCCTCTGAGCTAGCCTATTTCCTACAGTACTTTCGCGGTCTGGTCGTTGAAGGATTAGAATTGATGGATTTATACTGATCAAGGTAACTTAAAGATTGAAAAAAGCCCCTACCCCAGGGTCTTACACCCTGAGAATAGGGGCATGATGA
>JALWYV010000049.1 GCA_027003075.1 Caldifarciminota bacterium
GACATGGCGAGGAGCTTTATCTGCTCAAGGAGTTCCCTGTTGGCGCTCGTGATGGTGAGGTTTTTGTGGTCCTTTCTGACGTGACCGTCGGCGTCAATGTAGCCCTGTATGAAGGCCTTCCGCTGGTTCTCCGGCAGGGTATAGACCCAATCGGGGACCCGCTTCGTTCTGGCGTTCCCTCCAAGTCCTATGCTCCTTATGAAATCAACTATCTCCACGCTCCCCGTTCTGAGAACGACCCCCCGCCTCTGGAGTTTGATACCGAATACGTCCTCAAAGGTGCGGCGCACCTTCGGCTCGGCGGGGTCGTCTTCCGGTACGGCGAAGTATACGCGGTTGTCGTCCGTATAACCGTCCCCGAGATAGAAACCGAGGAGCCACATCAGGTCCTCCGTGGTCCTCTCCGGGAGTTTAACGGGCTTGTTCCCCCTGCGCTCCGGTGTGAAGTTGAAGGCGTAGGGTTTACCGTGGTCCGGTATCCTCCCGGCTATGGCGACGTAGTCCCCCTCCCTTATATCCCGTAGGGGCATCCATCCGAGGGTCAGGAGTTTGCCAACCTTTCTGAGGACGAGGAAGGGATGGTTGTCAGTGGCCTTGACCTCCCGGCCGTTCTGGAGGAGGAGCCTGTACACGGGACGCGGGGGATTAACCTTCTTGCCGACGACCCGGCTCCGCACTATCTTCATATCCGGCGTCAGGGACCAGACGTAGTCTCCGACGTTTATGTCCTTTATGGGGACGACGTCGTTGTTCTTGAAGATGTAGGAGTCCCCCGTCAGGCAGCCCAATTCTCCGTTAACCCACTCCACGAAGGCGTCCCGATAGGCGACGGCCCTCTTCGTCACTAAGTTGTATATGTGCTTCGCCCAGTTCTGGATGGTGGTATAACGGACGTGGGATCCCCTCTTTGCTATCACCTCAACGACGGCGGAATGGAGGGAACCGGAGGAGTAGATGGGGGCCGTACAGCCCTCAATATAATGCACTTTAGCCCCTTCTTCAACAATTATGAGTGTCCTCTCAAACTGACCGAAGTTCTCAAGGTTTATACGGAAGTAGGCCTGGAGAGGGAAGTCCACCTCCACCCCAGCGGGTACGTAGACGAAGGAGCCACCTGACCACACGGCCGTATTGAGGGCAGCAAACTTGTTGTCCGAGTAGGGTACGACGGTGCCGAAGTACTCCCTCACCAGGTCCGGATACTCCCGGACGGCCGTATCCATATCCACGAAGATGACGCCCTTCTTTTCAAGGTCCTCCCTTACCCGATGGTATACGACCTCGCTGTCGTACTGGGCGCCCAGGCCCGCCAGCCACTTCCTCTCCGCCTCCGGCACCCCCAGCCTCTCAAACGTCCTCTTGATGGAGTCGGGAACGTCCTCCCAGCTACGGGCCTTGCGGTTGGGGTCGGTGGGTGAGGCGTAGTAGATTATCTTATCAAACATCCTCTCCACTTCGGAGAGGTCGGGGCCCCACGTGGGCATAGGCCTCCTTATGAAGTGTTCGTAGGCCTTAAGCCTTATCTCCCTCATCCAATCCGGCTCTCCCTTTATGTGGGAGATCTCCTCTATAAGCTCCCGGGAAAGACCGGGCTTTCCGATGTACTTGTACTCTATCTCGTCGCGAAAGCCGTACTTGCTGTAGTCAAACTCCAGCTCCGGCTTCTCCGGTTTCTTGACTTCCTGTGCCATAGAGAGTATTCTAAAGGGGAATCTTGACTTTTTGGGTCAGGATTACGCCGCCCTTAGAATAGCGACGTGAGAAGGATCCTGTTGCTTCTGCCTGTGGTCCTCGCTTGCGGTCAGAACGGTAAGACCAGCACTAAAGCCGATACGGGCAAGAAACCTGACTTCCACTTCGTGGGCAGCGTTTACATGCTCGGCCAGAGGGCGGGATGGGAGGAGATAAAGGCCTTTAAGACGGATAGCGGATGGGAGTTCAACGAGGAGATGTACATAAAGGTGATAATGCTCGGCCTCGTTAAGGAGATGAGGACCAGGCAGAGGGCCTTCGTGGGAGAGGACGGAGGAGCGAGAAACCTTTACTTTAACATGACCACGCAGGACGCCAGCGTTGAAGCGAGGGGGGAAGTGAAGGACGGGAAGTTTTACGTCACTTACAAACCGATTCAGGGATCTCCGCAGAGATTTCAGTACGACCTCGTAGGTCCGCTCCTAACACCCCAGACCTTCGTATTTGCTGCCACCGTAGGCCTGCTCAAAGAGGGAAAATACTCTTACTTTGATCCTTCCGTAGCCTCCTTTATGGATGCGGAGGTAACGCGGGAAAGTGATACCCTATGGAAGTTAGACGCCCACGGTATAGTTGTGCGGGCGCACATCAAGGGCGGCAAACTCGTCCTCCAGAACCAGCCCCTCAAGATGGACATAGTGGCGGAGCCTCCGGAGAAGGCGAAGGCCCCGGTTGAACCCTTCAACGTCCTATCCCTGTACGCTGTACGTCCCACGGGCAAGCCCATCGGAGACCTGAAGACCCTCGTCCGTCTCGTTGTTAAGATGTACCCCCTGAAGGGGGACCTCACTCTGGACTTCGCCAACCAGAGGGTACTGAAGGCATCCGGTGACACCTTCGTAATTGATATCGGATATCCAGAAAACCTGAAAGGAATGGCAAACCCCCGTATTCCCGACAGCCTGAAGAAGTACCTCCAGCCCACCCAGTTCCTTGAGGTGAACGACCCCGAAATCCAGAGTCTGGCCAAAGAGATAACTAAAGGGAAACGCACGGACGTCGCCAAGGCGAGGGCCATATTTGAGTGGGTGTATGGCAATCTGGAGAAGAGGGGTTCCGTGACTATACCCACGGCCAAACAGGTACTGAGGGATCGGTACGGGGACTGCAACGAGCATGCCACCCTTTACGCCGCCCTGGCCAGAGCTGCCGGAATACCGACCGATATAATGGTCGGCTTAGTGTATCAGGGGGACGGCTTCTACTACCACGCCTGGAACGTCTCCTGGATCGGCGGCCGTTGGGTACCGGTTGATCCGGTTTACGGTGAATTTCCAGCCAGACCCTACCGTATAGCCCTACAGCACGGTAGCCTTGAGAAACAGGCTACCATAATGTCCGTGATAGGTTCCCTGCACATAGAGATACTTAAGGCGGAACACGAGTAAGTCAGGTCGCTACCCTCTGCTTCCTCAGGTACTCCCTGCCCTTTGGGGTTATTATCCATATCTCCCCGCCCTTACCGACGGAGGGGCAGAGGTTCTTTAAAGAGCACACACCACAGGCGGAGTTGCATCCTACGTCCATGGCGTACCCCTTGCGGGACAGTACGGCGAGCATCTGGCGTACCGATTCTTCCGAGTACCCCGTCATGCGGGCGAGGTCCGATACCGAACGGGGTATAACCAACTTCTCTAATAGGTCAATCAGTACCATCCGTTTCAATTCTAAGGGCGCAGACTTACCCCATTAAATGGCACGGATCCGACGGCACCTGTAAAATAATACCCTATGCTACTGCTTTTAGTATCGCAGCAGGTGGACGTGAAGACCCTTACCGAGGGGAGGAAACCGGTTATAGGAACGGAGGGCGCACCCGTCACGATAGTTATGTTCACGGACCCCGATTGTCCCTACTGTCGCATGACTCACAGGAACGTTATAGAGTTCGCCCAGAGCAGGCCCGACGTGGCCTTTTACATCCGGTGGTTCCCTCTGAGGACGATCCACCCCCACGCCCAGAAGAAGGCTGAGGTTCTGGCCTGTACGCCCACGAAGTACGTACCTGAGGTCGTAAGCATAATAGAGGAGCATTCCGCCCGTGAACCCTTTGACTGGACGTGGATAGCCCGCCTTGACGAGAAGACCGTACAGAAGATAAAGAAGTGCGTTGAGTCGGGAAAGGGTAAGAAGATCGTGGAGGAGGACTTCCGTCTCGGATTTAAGCTCGGGGTTCAGGGAACCCCCACCTTCTTCATAAACGGGAAGAAACACGTAGGTGCCATGAGGTCCCCTCAGGAGGTGGAGAGGGTAGTTAACCAGTACACCGGTCAGTAACCGAACAGATCCGGCACCTCCGATAGGGTGACAGGGAGATACCCCCTATCGTTCAGATACGAGAGGGTGAATTTGAGGTTTAGTAGGGCCCTTTCGTGATCGTACGGACTCGTCCCCGGTAGAAGCTCAACGTTATGGAACATCATAACTAAAACCGTCGGATCACCCATTATCCTCTCCGCCCTCTCCACGAGCCACCTAACTTCGTCCGGCCCCGATACCGTCGGCCTGAGCCACACCGTACCGAAGGTCCTCTTCAGTAGGTTCCTCAACCTCCGTATCGGAACGCGGGGAACGATACCGTACAGGTACCTGTTCTTCGGGAGAACGGTTATCGGGACCTCCCATATACCCATATCACCGGGGACGTAGGGGTCCTCTCCGGACGGACGGTAAGGTACGACGGGGGACCTCCTGTGATCTACACCAGAGACGACGGAGAAAGGGGTAAAGGAGGAGTCCACCCTGTACCTGAGCCTCTCAAGGAAGCGCAGGGTCCTCAGGGACGCCGCGAATCGCCCGGCCCTGTAAGAGAGTGGACGATGGCCGAAAGTATCCGTAAAGAGATCCGTAAGGTTCTTCAGCTTGTCCCATTCGGTGTGGGGGTCGTAATCGGTCGCCTTCTCCGTCGTTATCTCCGGTCTTAGTTTCCGGCCCGGTTCTACGAACTCACCGTGGAGGTGGGTCCCTAACTCCGCCCCTTCCCTCTCCACGTCCTTGAGGAGGGAGACGCTCCCCGGATCCTCCATCACCTCCGGACTCAGCAGGTACGTCGCCCGGAAACCGTACCGCTCAAGGAGGGGCTGGAGTACCTCCCCTACCCCTTCGTACACTCCCCTGAAACTGAGGGGGTACCTCACCTTCCAGCCGGGCCCCTTATCGCACTCCGTATCCACCGTAACCGCAAGGAACCTCACGACTTGCCGGCCTTATCAAGTTTAGGTTTTAAGTCCCTGTAGAACTCCTTTATCAGGTGGTCGTAGGTCTCCTTTCCCTCCTCTATCCGGTCAAGGTCCTCTTCCATCTTCGCCGTGAACTCGTACTCAAATATGTCCGGAAAGTCCTTCAGCAGCTCGTCCAGTACTTTCTCTCCCCTTTCGGTGGGAGCAAGGGCCTTCCCGCGGCGGTATACGTACTTCCTGCGGAACAGGGTTGATATTATCGTGGCGTAGGTGGAGGGACGGCCTATGCCGAGCTTCTCAAGGGTCTCAACGAGGCTGGCCTGGGTGTACCTCGGTGGGGGTTTAGTCTCGTCCCTGACGAGTTCCAATTTCTCCGCCTTCAGTTTCTCCCCTTCCTTCAGGTCGGGTATCTCCTCCCCTTCCCTGAGGTTGTAGGGCCACACCCTGGACCACCCGTCAAAGGTTATCTTCTTCCCCTCTGCTTTGAACTTCACCCCACCGGCCTCAAGTACCACCTCCCTCTTTTCGTACCGCAGGGGTGCCATCTGGCTGGCTATAGCCCTCCTCCAGATGATGTCGTAGAGTTTAACGAGGTCGTCGTCTATCTTGCCTTTGAGAGACTCCGGGGTTATATCCGGGTAGGTGGGACGTATGGCCTCGTGGGCCCCCTGTACGTTCCCCCTGTCCCTTCCGAAGGTCCTTCCCCTCGCCGGAAGGTACTCCCCCGGGAAGTGTTCCTTTACGTACTTCCTCAGGAGGTTCACGCCCTTACGGGATAGTCTGGTGGAGTCCGTACGGTGGTAGGTTATCAGACCCACCCTCTTGCCGTCTATCTCCACACCTTCAAACAGCTTCTGGGCGAGTTGCATCGTCTTCTCCGCCGAGAACCCGAGGACGGTGTTGGCCACCTGCTGCAACGTGGATGTCTTCAGGGGTGCGGGCGGGGACTGTTTGACTTCCTTTTGCTCGTACTTTATTACGGTGAAGTCCTTTCCCTTCAGGGCCTCGTAGGTCTCCTTCGCCCTCTTTTCGTCTTTGAACTCCTTGACCGTTCGGGCCGTGAACCTGCTCCTACCCTTCTTTAGTTGAGCGTAGATGTGCCAGA
This sequence comes from Caldifarciminota bacterium, assembly GCA_027003075.1. Classification (GTDB taxonomy): domain Bacteria; phylum Hydrothermota; class Hydrothermia; order LBFQ01; family LBFQ01; genus JAADCS01. Next base: position 6,037 of record JALWYV010000049.1, read on the forward strand.
AAGGCTGCGGTTTGAATTCCCTTATCTCCCTCTCCCGCTCCACTATGAGGCGGAGGGCGGCCGTCTGCACCCTTCCGGCGGAGAGTCCCCACCCCTTGATCTTCTTCCAGAGTATGGGGCTTATGAGGTACCCTACGAGACGGTCAAGGACGCGGCGGGCCTTCTGGGCCTCAACCTTCTTCTCGTCTATCTCCGTGGGGTTCTCCACGGCCTCCCTCACGGCGTCGGGCGTTATCTCGTAGAACAGTACCCGCTTTACGGGTTTCTTGAGCTTTTTGAGTTCCTCGGCGAGGTGGTAGGCTATGGCCTCACCTTCGCGATCGGGGTCGCTCCCGATGAGGATGTAGTCGCTCTCTCTGGCCACCTTCTTTATGAAGGCGAGGGTCTTTCCCTTACCCCTTATGAACTCGTACTTAGGTTCAAACGTCTCAAGGTCAACGCCGAGTTCCTTCGGTGGGAGGTCCTTTATGTGGCCTTTGCTGGCGAGGACGACGAACTTTCCGCGCAGGTACTGGGCGAGGGTTCTGGCCTTCGTGGGAGACTCTACGAGCAGGAGAGGTTTCCCCTTCTCCGCCTTTTCCTTCTTCTTTTTACTCTTACTCTTCTTCGCCATTCCACCCATCTCCCCTGAAAAGTATCATGTACATGCTCCATGCGAACATGGCCGTTACCACACCCCATGCGAAGAGCATCATCAGTAGAGCGTCCAGACTCATAGAAGGGAATTATACCGGTGCTACTCCTCCCCGTCGCTCTCTATGACCGCGAGGGGCTGACCCTTGCTCACGCTTATCCCCGGATCAACGTACACGTGGGTAACCTTTCCGTCTATGTGGGCTTTCAGCTGCGTCCTCATCTTCATCGCCTCTATCACCACGACCGTGTCCCCCCGCTTAACCCTGTCTCCGACCTTCTTCTCAACGGCCACGACGAGGGCAGGCATGGGGGACTTTATGTGCTGTACGGAATGGGAACGCTGCTCCTTAGTAAGGGAGGGAGGCGCCTTGTAGACCTTAACGGTGGCGTGCGCATCCGGTGTCTCCACGAGGACGCCTTCACCCGTCCGGGAAGTCCTGAAGAGGACGGGACGTCCGTTTATGAAGGTTATCTTCACACCATTGCACAGGTCGTGCGCCTTTATCTCCCCGTTTTTCAGGTCTATCTCGTGGATCTTGCCGTTATGTTCTACCCACCTCTTCATCTTTCCACCTTCGGTAGACTTATACCCTTCTGGCCCTGGTACTTGCCCCGGCGGTCGGCGTAGGAAGTGCGGGTTATCTCGTCGGACTCAAGGAATATTAGCTGGGCTATCCCCTCGTTGGCGTATATCTTTGCGGGCAGGGGTGTGGTGTTGCTTATCTCTATGGTGAGGTAGCCTTCCCACTCCGGCTCAAGGGGGGTTACGTTAACGATTATGCCGCATCGGGCGTACGTACTCTTGCCTATGCATATGCCGAGGACGTTTCGGGGAATACGGAAGTACTCAACGGATCGGGCCAGACAGAAGGAGTTGGGGGGAATTATGCAGTGATCCCCCTTGTGGTGAACGAAAGACCTGTCGTCAAAGTTCTTGGGGTCCACGACCACCGTATGTACGTTGGTGAAGATGTAGAACTCGTCGGCCACCCGTATATCGTACCCGTACGAGGACAGCCCGTAGGACACCTTCCCTTCCCTGACCAGAGACGGTTCAAAGGGTTCAATCATCCCGTATTCACGGGCCATCCTCTCAATCCACCTGTCGGACTTTACCATGGTGGCCATTTTACCCTTGAAACAGGTACGTGCGATAAATTTCGGCCACTCTCTCCGGTGACGCGTACTTCAGTATGCTATCCCTTATTTCGGATGGGTTGAAGTATCCATTTTCAAGTTTACTGTACACCTCTCTTATGGCATCTGCTACGGCTCCGGGTGTCCTCTCCTTCACCTTTACGGAGTTCCTTTCGTTCAGGAAGTCCCGGGGGCCTCCGGAGTCCGTCCATACGACCGGCCTACCGCAGGAGAGGGCCTCGGCCAGAGCAACGCCGAAGGTCTCGTACCTGCTCGTACTTACCAGTACGTCGCTATCTCGCAGAAGCCTTATAACCTCGTCCTTAGGAAGCGGTCCCAGATACTCGCAGTTCGGTGGAAGGCCCTTTAAAAACTCCGATACGTACCACCCCTCTCCTCCCCCACCTACGAAGAGGAAACGGTACTCCGGCAGGAGACGGGCGGCCTCCTTCAGAAGGATGGGATCCTTTACGGGCGTTATACGGCCAACGAAGAGTATCCGGCGACCAACTTTGATAGTCGCTGCTTTAGAGCATCCGAAAACCGGGTCGGGTAGTACGCCGGAAACTTTAACCCTGAGCCTGCTCTCTATCTCCGATTTTAGAAAACTGCTTACGGCAAGGACTTTTCTGGACATTCCCATCACAAAGCGGGAGAGCCGGGCGTTCATGCCCCTCGCGAACGTGGAGGAGTGTTCCACGAGAACGAAACCTTTTCTAAGGAAAATCGCCGTAGGTATTCCGGCCGGAAGGGCCATGTGTACGACCACAGCATCTGGTCTGAAGGTCAGTAAGTTCTTCAGCAGGAGAATGGAATGCATCAGCAGGGCGAGAGGGAGGAAGACGACGCCCATCCGTGGAACGTAGGGTATAAGGAAGGCTTCAACAGGTACGCCCTCCCACACGTACCTGCGGTACCCGAACCTGTTCGTCCTTATCAGGGTTATTACCCTGACCTCTCCGATCTGCCGAAGGACTTTTGCGTGGTCGCTGAAGAAGGGGGTTACGTACGGTCGCTCCTTGTGGGGGTAGTTGTCCGTTATCATGAGGATACGCCTGATCCTACTCCTCCTCAACGCTCACACCTTCGGGAAGGGTTTTCAGTCTCACGATCAGAACGAGCAACGCCGCACCCACGAGCAGGAAGATCCCCCCTCTCAGAAGGTTCCCTGAGTTGAAGGATGCTAAGGCGACCAAAGAGGTACTGACCACGGTCATCACGGAGGCGAGGACCTTCACCTTATAAGGAACCGCCCTGTACTCCTCCCACATCCTCACGTACTTCCCGAACTTCGGAAAGTTGAGTACGAACCTGTACAACCTTTCGGAGCTGCGGGCGTAGAAGTACGCCGCAACTATGAAGAAGACCGTCGTGGGAAGCAGGGGTACGAAAATGCCAACGATACCGATGAGGACGAAGACCGTACCCACCGCTATGTTCAGAACTCTTCTCATGGAGGGGGTATTTTAAATCCGGTTAAGGGAAAGGCCTTGTGAAGGAAAGGACTGTAACACTGTGGGGTTGTGGCAGTGATACCTACTTCAACAGCCTCTCGCCCGTGTTCTCTATCCCCACCTCCCTCTTCTGCGGCAGCCTGAAGTCCCTGCTGAAGTTGTACTGCAGAACGAGGCTGACGTTGGGCCATTTCATGCGGTTGCACTTGTAGGAGTAGTAGTCCTCCCCCTCTATCGTTATCTCGTACCTCAAGAGATTGAAGGGATCCATCGCCGAGAGGACGAGGGAGAAGCCCTTCACCTGCGTCATAAAGGCGATCTGGGTGTATATCTGTTGGCCGTAGCGCCCCCATACTGCCCTGCGGGGAGCCGTGTAGTCTATCTGGGCCTGAAGCATGCCAACTAAGGCGAAGACGGTTAGGGAGGCCGAACCCCCGTACTCGCTTGAGGTGATATTCGCGTAGGAGTACCTCCTGTAGTTGGGGCTTAGGTTGAAGCGGAGAAGACCCTTGAGAAATGAACCTTGGAGGTAGAGCGAGCCTCCGTAGTCGTATCCGCTTCCGGCGTTTATGAACCTCTTGACCATTACGTTATAGCCGTCCCCGTAAGGGTACTCACGGATGTCAAAGATGTTCTCCCTCTTGGAGGCGTAAATTTCGGGTGTTATGGACAGGGGGCCGAGGGAGTAGTTGGTACCCACCTCAAGGGTGTTGGAGTACTCCGGCAGTACCTCCGGGTTCCCCTCCCGTATCTCCGTCCTACCTTCGGATATCCTGATCGGTAGGAAGACGTCCCCGTAGGGTCTCCAAACCCTTCGGGACAGGCTCACGTAAAAACGGTTCCTTCCGCCGTAAGGGTAGGAGAGGTGCAGGGTGGGGAAGGGGGCAAAGTACTTCACCCTTATGGGGGCATCCTCCGTAGTCACGTTGAACTTGCGGTCCATGTACTCCAGTCGCAGGCCCACCTTGTAGGAGAGTTTGCCGAGGTTGGAGGAGAGGGTGGCATACATCGCGTGGGTCTCGTCTCTCCCGTTGAAAGAGTAATCGGGAAGCTCTGGGAAGTTGGGCGTCGTTACGCGTAGGCTATCATAACGGGAGTAAAGTTCAACCTCTCCCTTGTAGCCTGCGTTGAGCTTGAAATCGCCCATCCTCCTCCCGTATCGTATCTCTCCGAAGCCGTACCTGACTACGCTTCTGCCTTCGTACTGAACGTAGCCGTCGGCTGCGCTGTCGTTGGAAAACCTGTGGCTGGAGTAGTGAGAGCCGTACAGGGTGAGGGAGAGGGTATGCCCCTGGGAGAAATCGTGGTCGTAGCCGAGGAGGAGATGGTGCCTTGGGGATGTGAGGGTAAGGATAGTGAAGTTTATATTCGTATCCCCGTTTAAGACGTACTCGTAAAAGGCGCTCACCGTAGGCTCCTTGTACATGCTTCCAACCTCAAAACTTATCCGGTCCTTCTCGCTTAAAAGGTACCTGAACCCCGCCTCTCCCCCGGCCGTTCTGTCCTCGCTTACGGCGTCCTCTGCGATCATGGCAACCGTATCGCCTCCGAGGATGTACTCACCATAAACTAAAGGCCTGTTTATCCACCTCATCAACCTCAACCGGATGTAGGGCTGGAACCTCCCCGTACTCAAGCCGAAAGTACCGTTCAGCATCCCACCGAGGTAGGAGTTCGCCACCCCCTGAAGGCTGAAGCCGTACCCCGCTACCTTCCTCCTCTTCATTACGATGTTTATTATGGCATTCCCTTCGGCGTCGTACTCCGCAGAGGGGTTGGTTATGACCTCTATCCTCTCAACCTGCGATGCCGGTATCTCCTTGAGGCTCATGTTCGTAGGTCTGCCATCCACGAAGAGGATGTACCTGTCGCTTCCCCTTATCTCCACGTTCCCCTGCGGATCAACCTTCACCCCCGGAACACCCCTCAAGGCGTCCGCCGCACTCCCTCCACGGCTCACTATATCCGCAGAGGGGGTTATCACCTTCCTATCCACCTCGTACCGTACTTTGGGAGGCGTGGCCTCAACGACGACCTCCTCCGTCCTTATGGCCTGTGGGGAGAGGGCTATCGTACCGATGTTGGTATCCCTCCTTATCTCAAGGGGGCCGATGAAGGTCTTTCTGTAGCCTATGAAGTCTGCGGAGATGAGGTACCTGCCAGCCTTGACGTTCTTGAGGACGAAGGTTCTCTTCTCGTCCGTGTATGTGCCTGTCAGTTTGGAGGAGTCTTTGGGGTTGTGGAGGATCACTACGGCGTAGGCCATGGGCCTGCCGCTTTCCGAGTCAATCACCTTGCCGCTGACGGTTAAGCCTATCAGATATATCATACGCCTTACCCCCTTTTATCTCCAAAATCCTGTCAAAACGCCTCCAAATTTCCTCGTTCCCGTGCATAACCACCACCAGAGCCTTCCCCTCCGTAAGGGAGAGTACGGCCTCCGCCACATCCGGAATGCTTTCGGTATCCACGTTCTCAAAAGGCTCGTCCAAGAGGTAGCAGTTGGCATCCCGCGATAGGGTTAGGGCTACGATGAACTTCTTGAACTGGCCGGCCGAAAGTTGGGAGGGGCGTTTGTCCGTCGCTATGCGGAACCGTTTGAGGAGGTTTGTGAGTACCTCCCTGTTGAAAACGTCCAGATTCAAATACTCCCCCACCGGTACGTCCGGAACGTAATTTGGCATAAGGGAGACCTCCCTACACCGGGAAACCCTCCCACGCTCCGGCTTCAGGAGACCGGCCATTATCAAAAGGAGGGTACTTTTCCCGGAGCCGTTCGGACCCACCACAAGCACCCTCTCCCCCTTCCTTACGGTCAAACTTACGCCCTCAAGTACCCTGCGGTCCCCGTAGGAGAAGGAGACGTCCTCAAGCCTTATCCCTTCGCCGGACCCATCTCCATCTTCGGGGACGACGTTCAAGAGGCTCTCCACCCTCTCCAACTGCGCCCTCCGGCTCAAGACCTGCGGAATACCCTCAATTATGCTACCAAGGGCGGAGTAGAAGGGGTAAAAGGCCGCCATAAATCCGAAGAAGTCTCCAACGGTTATCTTGCCAAGGAGGAGGAGATAGACGTTTAAGCCTATGAAGGCCACCTGTACGCTCATGCTCCCAAGGCGGTTGATGAGGACGTACCCCTCCCTGACCTTCTGAAAGTCGTACAGGGTGTTGAGGAAGCCAAGGGCGTTTTTGAGGACGTGACCTGTGGCCCACTCTACGAGGTTGAAGACCTTAACGAAGACGTAGGACTTGAGGGCGTCTGTGAGGGAGGAGCGCAAACGGGCCTCCCTCTCCATCCTCTCCCTGGAGACTTCCCCTATCCTCCCCCCGAACCTCCGCGTGATGACGAAGGATAGCAGGGCGAGGGGTATAACGACGAGGGTGGCTATCGGGGATAGGAGGAACATTACCATCAGGCGAGCGGCGGAGGATACGACGGCACTTATGAGCCTGAACATCAGGGACAGGGTTGATATTACGACCTCTTGAGGCTCCTCGTATATGCGACTTAGGTAGTATCCTGGTCCCGACCTGGCGATATCCTCGTACGGCAGGAGGTAGTAGTGCCGGAGGAACTTGCCAAGGATGTGGTACCGTACCCCGTTCTCAAACTTGGTGTAGAAGAGGGTATAGAGGTACTCCAGAACAACGCCAGCGATGGAGAGGAGGACGAAGAGGGCGAAGACGAAAATAAAGCCCTTAAAGTCCCTGTAGTATAGGCTGACGTCAAAGAGCCTCTTCTGCAGCAGGGGTTCAACGAACGCCAGAGTGGGGAATATTACGGCCACTACTACGACGTTTATGGCGATGGGCAAGGCGAAGCGCTTAAGTATCCCCTTGAGAAGTCCCATAGCTTTTTCCTTCTGCGTGGAGGGTAGTCTACAGGGGAAGGTGCCGGGGTATCAGGCCTTTCGCCAGGGAGGTGGCGAAAATCCTCCGGGAGGCTCTACGGCGCACACCTGACACCGTTATACGTATTCCAATGTTATAATCCTCCCTGCCCCATGATCCGCAGAATGTTAGGGGACGACCCCCTCCTCCTCTCTGTGGCCGACGAGTGCTTCACGGGCAACCCCTACGGGGCCGCGGAGAAGGCGGAGAAAATATTCTTGGAACGGCAGGACAGGTACTCTCTCACCCTCTTAGGCCTGACGAAACCCTTCAACTTCTTCCCCTCCCCTAAGGAGGCCCGAAGGCTGATCGGAATCTCAAGGGCCTTGGGGGTTAAACCGTCCAACCTGATGCTGAAGGTGGCCGCACAGTCGGACGAGAGGGCGTTATCCCTTGATTGGAAAGGGAAGGATGCGCTGGATTATCTGCGGGAAGGTATGTCCTTTGACGATATAGAGGACGAGCGGGACGAGATGACCCTATACACTTCCTTCAACTACGTCTACTCCATCAACCTGATACCACCACCGGGAGAGTACAGGAACGCCTACGACTACGTGAAATTCTACCACAGGTCGCTTCTGCTCATGTACCGCATAGGTGTGGGCCTCCTTCAGGAGGCGGTGGAGCTGGAGAAGACCATAAAGGCCTCTGAGAGGGTGGGGGTGTACTTTGCCGTCCTCCCAATCATAGTCTATTCCCTCGCTACCGGGGACGACTCCTACCTCTACAGGGCGAGGATATTCTACTCCCTCCTCGGAAACCGGGCGCTCAAGGCCCTCCTTGAGGGGGTCATATCCTTTCTGAAGGGGGAGGATTCTGAGACCTACGGCTCCCCCGTCCTTGAGCAGCTCAAGGACCCCGCGAAGGTGCATTACCCCGCCCTGTCTCTGCCCATCCGCTTCGCCCGTGCTATGAGGGAGGGGAAGTTCTTCGTCTCCTTCGCCGGCGATGGGGGAATATATCACAAATGGAAGAGGGTGAGGATTCCGAGATACGAATCGTCCTTCAGGGTGTTAGCTTACTTCAAGGTGGGGTCCCACCTCTTCGGGGATGGCAGGAGGTTTGCCCTTGATAACGCCCCTATCCTGTTCCCGAAAAGTCCCAATCCGAGGAAGACCACCTACGACTACCTCTCCCGCGTGGGCCATCTGCTTTACGCCCCTTCGGACCTCCTCCACTCCGTCAGGTACGGAACCTTCCTGTCCAAGAGGTATGAAGCGTGGGCCGTGAGGTTAAAAGAAACACTCGCATTTGATAGATCCACGGCTCGGCTGTAAAATACTCATAGAGGAGGTCTAAATAATGAAGGAAGCCGTAGTTGATAGGCCAAAGAGAAAGGTCTGGACGTACGAAGATTACCTTCGCCTCACGGACGACAAACGCTACGAACTCATAAACGGGAGGTTGGAAGAAATGCCGGCACCGTCTTTTGAGCATCAAAAGTTTCTAAAGAGGTTAATCAATTTGCTCGTTAATTTCGCCGAAATGGAAAGGGGTCTCGGAGAGATTCTACCTGTGCCCTTTGACGTTATCCTGTCGGATACAGTAGTCGTCCAACCAGATATAGTCTTCATATCCAACGAGAACCTGAAGAACATAAAGCAGGGAAGACTCTTCGGTCCCCCGGATCTCGCCGTTGAGATCGTATCCCCGTCCAGTTATTACAGAGACAGGTACGAGAAGTTCAATCTCTACGAGAAGCACGGCATTAAAGAATATTGGATCGTCCTGCCCGGCGAGAAGGTTATTGAGGTGTGGTGTCTGAAAGACGGCAAGTACGTTTTGCACTCCGTGGCTGCTGAAAAGGGTGAGGTTAAATCGTGTGTACTTAAAGGCTTCAAGATAAAGGTTGAGGAGGTGCTAAAATGAAGGAGGCCGTAATTGAGCGGACGAAAGAGAGGGTCTGGACCTACGAGGATTACTTGAGCGGGCGAATTCCAGCGGAGGTTTCGGAAATAGTGAAAGGTAAGGAGGTCAGGAAGATGCCTGCGGGAGACTTACACGGTTACTTAGAGATGGAGATCGCATCCTTAATAAAAGGTAAAGTCAAGCGGATGCTCGTATTGGTGGGGGAAGTGGCGCTACTACTCTCCCGTTCCCCCTTAACCCTCCGTGGGGCGGACGTGGTGGCGATATCCAAAGATAGGTGGAAGCTGAAGGGAGGGGCGATAGAAGTGCCTCCCGACCTGATAGTTGAGATAGCCTCTCCCTCTGACAGCCTGCCCTACATCCTTGAGAAGATGGAGGACTACAGGGGATGGGGGATTAAAAGACAAGTATGGGTGTTTCCGGAGGATAGGAAGGTTGTGGTGGTTGATGGAGAGGGAATTAAGGTTTTTGGTGAGGATGATGAGGTGGAACTTCTGAAGGGTGCGAAATTCAGGCTTAAGGATCTGTTAAAGGAGGTTGAAGATGAGGGGAGCCGTAGTTGAGAGACCAAAAAGAAAGGTCTGGACGTACAAGGACTACCTTCGCCTTGAAGACGACAAACGTTACGAGGTTATAAACGGGAGGTTGGAGGAAATGCCCGCGCCAACCGTTCTGCATCAGAGGGTTTTAAACTCGCTTAACGTGTTGATGTATCTGTTTTCTAAGGAAAACGGTCTGGGTGAAGTTTTAACGTCCCCCGTGGACGTCATACTTTCGGAGACGGTCGTCGTTCAACCGGATATAGTTTTTGTGTCCGAAAAACGTAAGGATATAGTCAAAGAGCGTATCTTTGGCTCCCCCGATCTCGCCGTTGAGATCGTATCCCCGTCCAGTTATTACAGGGACAGGTACGAGAAGTTTAAACTTTACGAGGAGTTCGGGATTAAGGAGTATTGGATCGTCTTGCCTGGTGAAAAGGTTATTGAAGTCTGGTGTCTAAAAGACGGCAAGTACGTGTTACATTCCATCGCTGCCGATAAGGGTGAGGTTAAATCGTGTGTCCTGAAAGGTCTTAAAGTCAAGGTTGAGGAGGTGTTGAAATAACCCGCTTAAAATAGCGAATATGAAAAAGGAAGTACTCTGGACGCACGGGAACGTAAAAGGTATACGGATAACCCTTGAAGCGGGAGAGGAACTCGGTTCACACTCCGCACCGGGTAGAGTGTTCATAGTATGCTGCAGGGGTGAAGGGGTGATCAACCTTCCGGAGGGCGAAGTGCATCTGTCCGAAGGGGAAGTGATAGATCTGGAACCCGGTATACCCCACAGCGTGAAGGCTTCCAAAAACCTCACCCTTTACCTGACGTTGTTCACGCAGGAATAAAAAAAGTGGAGCGGAGGGGACTCGAACCCCCGACCTCCTGAATGCCATTCAGGCGCTCTCCCACCTGAGCTACCGCCCCACGTGAGGTGAATATTATAAGGGGGAAAAACTACCCGTGTGCCTCGGCCCAGTTCCTTCCCGTCCCGAAGTCCACCTTAACCGGAACCTTAAGTTCAACCGCCCCCTCCATTACCTTCTTTATCTTCGGGAGTAAGTCCTCCTCCCCTTCCCTGATCTCAAACAGGAGTTCGTCGTGTACCTGCAGTATGAGGCGGCTTTCAAAATCCCTTAGTAGATCGTGTACATCTATCATGGCCAGCTTTATGATATCGGCGGCAGTCCCCTGAACCGGAGTGTTTATCACTATCCTCCTCCATACGTCGTTCGTAAAGGGGTCGGCGTACACGTACCTCCTGCGCCCAAGGAGGGTCTGGACGTACCCCTTATCTCTGGCGAACTCCATTATCTCCCTCTGCCACTCCCTGACACGGGGAAATCTCCCGTAGTAGCGCTCAATCATCTCCTTCGCCTCTTCTACCTCTATACCGAGCGCTCTGGCCAGGCCGTAGGGACTTATACCGTAAATTATCCCGAAGTTCACCGTTTTGGCCACCCTCCTCTCGTCCGGCGTTATTTCCTCCTTTCCGAAGAGGGCGCGGGCGGTTTCCGTGTGTATATCCCCGTCCTCAAGGAAAATTCGTATGAGGTTTTCGTCTCCCGACAGGTGGGCGAGTACCCGGAGCTCTATCTGGGAGTAGTCGTAATCGGCAAATACGAATCCTCCTTCCGGGACGAAAGCCCTCCTTATGCGTTCTCCCCACTCGCCGCGGGCGGGTACGTTCTGAAGGTTGGGGTTGTAGCAGGAGAGCCTTCCCGTGGCCGTGGTAGTCTGGGAGAAGGTGGGGTGTATCCGTCCGTCCTCCGATACGTACTTCAGAAGTCCCTGAACGTACGTACTCTTTATCTTAAAGAGTTCCCTGTACTGAAGGATCAGGGCGGGAAGGGGATGGACCTTTGCCAGAGTGGTCAGGACTTCAACGTCGGTTGAATAGCCGGTTTTCGTTTTCTTCACAGGGGGCAGCTTTAATTCTTCAAACAGGATCCCTGACAGCTGTTTGGGCGAGTTTATGTTGAAGGGGCGTCCGGCTATGTCGTATATTCGCTGTTCGTACTCCTTTATCTTTCTCTCAATCTCCTCTTCAATCTCTTTAAGGTACTCCACGTCCACCTTCACCCCCGCCGTTTCCATGGAGGCCAGTACCTCAACGAGGGGAAGCTCTATATCCCTGTAAACCCCGTAAAGTTCCTCCCTCTTTAACTCCGAAAGTATCTCCTCCCCTATGATGGCGGAGAGGTATGCCCTGAAGGCTTCAACCGGTTCAACCACCTCCCATCCCATGTACTTGAGCGCCAGAAAGGACAGGTCGTGCCGGTTCTTCCTGCTCTCGTCCTCTATCTCAGGTTGCAGGAGGTAGTCCCCTACGCTCAGGTCGTGGAGGTCGGGTCCGGGGGTAAGGCCCTTCCTGTAGGCTCCCTTCAGATCAACGGTGTATAAGGGGGTATCGTTCGGTATCCTGTCAGCCACGAATATCCCCTCCCCATCGCTCAGGAAAACCTTTTCTCCGTCGTATCCCATTCCCTTCACGTCCTCACCGCTGTAGGGCCGGGGTTCAGGCAGGTCCGGCGATACGGCTATCTCCCTCAGGGAGGAGTAGAAGTCCAGAAAACGGTAGATCTTTATCAGCCTCTCCCTGTCCGGTTCCCGCATCCTTATTTCGTCCAGGGTGAAGAAGGGTTCCGTAGCGAGCGTAACAAGCTTTAAAAGCCTGTCTATCTCACCGCCCTCTAAGGCCTTTCTAAGGGCAGAGGCCGCCCTCCTGTCCGTCCTCTCAATTTCGTCCAGATTGGCGAGGATGTTTTTAAGGGAACCGTACTTCTTCAGAAGTTTCTGTGCTGTCTTTTTTCCTATGCCCCTTACACCGGGGATGTTGTCCGTCGGATCCCCCACTAAGGCAAGGAGGTCCGGTATCTGCTCCGGTAGTACACCGTACTTCTTCAGGACGGCCTCCCTGTCGTACAACCTCTCGTCGGCAACGTTCAGGACCTTTACCCTATCGTCTATTAAAGCCATTACGTCCTTGTCGCTCGTTACGAGTATGGCCGGGATCTCGTTCTCTTTCGCCAGCATGGCCGCCGATGCGAGGATGTCGTCCGCCTCGTATCCGGGGCGTGCCACGGGGTTGACGCCGAGGGCGTCGGAAAGTTCCTTTATCCACTCAATCTGCGGTATGAGTTCGTCGGGGGTCTCCGGTCTCTGGGCCTTGTACTCCTTCAGTATCCGGTGGCGGAAGGTCGGTTCCTTCGTATCAAAGGCGACCACACCGTGAGTGGGCTTAAATCTCTTTATCAGATCCCTTACAAGGTTGTTGAAGTAGTAAACTGCCGAGGTGTTCAGGCCGAAGTGGTTTCGTAGAGGTTTACGGCTCATGGCGTGGAACCCTCTGTACGCCACGGACTGAGCATCTACAGCTATGAGAAGACTCCCCCTGTTGTTAAAAAGCGAAGGCACAGGGTATTTTACATCCGGAGAGGGAACGTAAACGCTTCCCTACCCTTTCCTATCACAGGAACAGGGCGGATACAGATCCGCCGCTATGGATCCGTTTTATAGCCTCAGCGAGAAGGCCCGATATGTCCAGTACTTCCGTCCTCTCCGGTAGGGCCTTTTCCCTTCTGTAAACGGTGTTTGTTATGAGTATCCTCTCTATGGGGGCGTCGCTCAGGACCTCCCTCGCCCGCCCGGAGAACAGGCCATGGGTCGCCATAACTAACACCTTCTTCGCTCCCCTCTCAAGCAGGGCCCTTGAAGCGTTGGCTATGGTGTTGCCCGTGTCTATTATGTCGTCCACTAAGAGGACGTTCTTCCCCTCAACCTCTCCAATAACGTTCACCACCTCCGCCACGTTGGGACGTGGGCGACGCTTGTCCACCATGGCCAGCGGGAGGTTCCATAGTTTCTCCGCCACAAGCCGCGCCCTCTTTATCCCGCCGACGTCCGGAGAGACCACGACCCACCCTTCGGGGTCAAGCCCTTCGGGAAAGAGGTTCAGGAAGTGATCCCGGAATATGGGGGTGGCGTAGAGATTATCCACGGGTATGTTAAAGAACCCCTGTATCTGGTCCGCATGCAGGTCAACCGTCAGTATCCTGTCTATTCCGGAGGCCTCTATGAGGTTGGCTATCAACTTGGCGGATATGGGAACCCTCGGCCTGTCCTTCCTGTCCTGCCTCGCATATCCGAAGTAGGGAATTACGGCCGTTATCCGGGAAGCCGAGGCCCTGCGGGCAGCGTCCGCTATCAGGAGGAGCTCAAGGATATTTTCGGCGGGAGGGTTCGTGGACTGGACTATGTAAACGTCGTGACCCCTTACGCTCTCCTCTATCTGTACCCGGATCTCGCCGTCGGAAAAACGGCCAACAAAGTGCTTTGTGGGTTCAACCCCGAGATGCTCGCATATACCACGCAAAACGGCAGGATTGGAGTTCCCTCCGAGAACCTTTATTTCCAAAACGGAGAGGGTGGGATTTGAACCCACGGTCCCCTTGCGGGGACACGCGATTTCGAATCGCGCCCCTTCGGCCGCTCGGGCACCTCTCCCTTAAGGTAGGTATTTTAAAGGTGACGTCAGTTCCACCTTAGAATTAGGGAGTGAGGCGGAGTACAACGGAAGTATTCCTGAAACTAAAGGACAAGTTAGGTGAAGATACGGCCAGGGTCCTGACGGACTACCTTGAGGACGTAAAGGACGACCTCTTCAGGAGATTCATGACAAGGGAAGAATCTATACAGTGGTTCAAGGCTCTGGATACGAAGATAGATTCCCTGAGGGAGGAGGTAAATGCTAAGGTGGATTCCCTGAGGGAGGAGATGGATGTGAGGCTCTCATCCCTTAAGGACGAGATGGATCTGAGGTTTGAGACTCTGGAGAACAGGATCTCCTCCCTTGAGAGGAAGATGGATGAGAGGTTCACCGCCCTTGAAAACGATATAAGCACCCGCTTCGCTTCCTTTGAAAGGGAAATGGATGCCCGCTTCACCTCCTTTGAGAGGGAGATAAACACCCGTTTCGCTTCCTTTGAGAAGAAGATAGACGCCAGGTTTTCCTATCTTGAGCAGAGAATAACTTCCCTTGAAGAGAAGGTGGATGCAAAGATATCTTCCCTTGAGGAGAAGATGGACGCCAGGTATTCCTACCTTGAGCAGAGAATAACTTCCCTTGAGGAGAAGATGGAGACCAAGTTTTCCTACCTTGAGCAGAAAATAACCTCCCTAGAGGAGAAAACGGATGCGAGAATAACCTCCCTTGAGGAGAAGTTGGACACCAGATATTCCTATCTTGAGCAGAGAATAACTTCCCTTGAGGAGAAGATGGAGACCAAGTTTTCCTACCTTGAGCAGAAAATAACCTCCCTAGAGGAGAAAACGGATGCGAGAATAATCTCCCTTGAGGAGAAATTGGACGCTAAGATATCCTCCCTTGAGGAGAGGTTGAACCGCAAGATGGACAGACTCAACCTCATGCTCGTATTCCTGATGATCCTGACAATCCTCGGTATGACCCTGTTCAACCCCAACTTCGTGACCGTACTGAACATGCTTCTCGGCAGGTAGTCAAACCTCTATCTCGTCGTAGAGAGTGGGCATGAGGACTTCCCTGTTCTCACGTTCAAGTACACCTTCCCTCAGCGATTCACGGGCATGATCCTCGCCGTGGACGAGGATTACGGTGTCGGGGTCGGCGGAGTCTATCCACTCCAGAAGTTCCGTCCTTCCGGCGTGGGAGGAGAAACCGTTTATGGTATAAACGCGCAGGTTTACGTCGTAAAAGCGGTCCAGTATCCAGACCTTCTCCGCACCGTCCACTATCTCCCTCCCGAGGGTGCCTTCAGCCTGATAGCCCACGAATACGAGGGCGTTGTTTGGATCCTCTATCATGTGCTTCAAGTGGTGTATCGCCCTGCCCCCCGTTAACATGCCCGAACCGGCAACTATTGAAAGGCCGGTACGCACGTGGTTCAGGCGTTTGGACTCCTCCTTTGTCCTCGTGATCAGGAGGTTCTTCAGTTTGAACGGGTTGTCCTCCAGAAAGCGGGCATAGGCCTCCCTATCGTAGCATTCGGGAAACTTAAGGAACTCCGTCAGTATCTTCGTGGCGAGAGGGCTGTCTAAAACGACCTTCCACTCCCCCGGCCACTCGCCGGCGTTCTCCCATCCCTTGAATATGTAAAGCAACTCCTGAGATCTCTCAAGGGCGAAGGAGGGGATGAGGACCTTACCCCGGTTAAGAGTTGAGAATACGGCCTCCTTCAGCTCCTCAACGGACTCTTGGAAGGGACGGTGATCCCTGTTGCCGTACGTACTTTCCATCACGACCACGTCGGCCCCGTTGGGCATCTCCGGATCCCTCACTATGGGCTTGTTCCTGTTCCCGAGATCTCCCGAAAACGTAAAACGCTTTCCCCTGTACTCGTACTCGTAGAAGGCCGATCCGAGTACGTGGCCGGCGTCCCTTACCCGGAACTTCAGGCCGTTTATATCGTACTCTTTGCCGTACTCAACGAACTTAACCGGAAGGGAAAACGTCCTCTGAAGGTCCTTCAGGTCGTACAGGGGTTCCTCTTCGTCCATGAGGTTGAAGGCGTCCTCAAGGATATATCGGGCTATGTGCCACGTCGCCCTGTGGGCTATTACCGTACCACGGAAGCCGTTCCTGACCAATACGGGCAGGCGGCCCACGTGGTCAAGGTGGGCGTGGGTCAGGAAAATGTACGGTACGTCCCTCAGGTCCTCAAGGGGTTCGTTGTTGAGCTTGGAGAATCTCCCCTGAAAGTATCCGGCGTCCACAAGAAAGGAAAAGTCGGGGAGACGGACGAGGTGCATTGACCCCGTGACCGTCCCCGCCGCCCCGTAAAACTTGATTTTGATCAAGTGAGGATTTTACACCGAGATCACTTCTCCAGAGGTACCTTCATAGAGAGACCGAGGAGAAAGTTGAACTCGTAGGGTTTTACGCCGTAGAGAGAAGAAGACGGATCGTTGTTCCGGGAGGCTACGTAACCGTCGTAGTTGTACTTAAAGATGAAGTTAAGGGCTATCAGTTTGGTGAGGGAGACGGCGTAGGTTACGTCACCGAAGATACGGTAGTCGTCGGAGAACTGCCTCAGGTTAGGCTGGTAGAACAGGACGAAGGAGAGGGAACCGAAGGGACCGAGATTAAACCTCCCTTTGGGCCTTAAAGAGAGCCTCACGGGGTATCTGCTGACCGTATCACCCACGAACCTCTCGTAACCGCCCAGAAGGGCCGCGCTTATAGATAGCTTAGAAGCATCCGTATGGAGCAGTACGTACTTGGCTCCCGCACCACCCTGAGAACGGTTCTCAAGGTTCATAACCCTGTTGTACTCCGAGGAGCCGAACATGAAGACCTCAACCCTTCGGGTGACGTACCTGTCCACCCGTATCAGACCTATACCGTTGTTTGTGGTAATCTCGCTACTATCGCCCACCTTCGCGGTTCCGTAGGCCGCACTCAGGCTGAACTCGTACTCCCACGGATATACGTCCCTCGTAAAGGATACCTTACCGCCTATCAGAGAGGCTTCGCTGTTGCCGTAGACTATGCTGCCGTTTAAGTTTGCGCTGAAAGTCAGCGGTGCACTTATGAGTACCGTTAGCATCATGGGGCGGTATTATATGCCTGTTTCAGGTTAACGATAAAAACGTTTATAAATGAAATGTTGATACAATTTCGCAATTTTCAAAAATTATCTTAAAACCCCACAATGCTTGTTTCCCGCGATTGATGCCATAACAGTTCTGCGGTTGACCCGTTTATGAACACCTCCAATATGGATGTGCTGCACTTTAAGGTGGATTTGGCACTAAGCACCGTAAAGGCCTCATTACGGTAATATTTTTTCGTAACGATCACGATAAGTTGAGCCTATAAAACGTTGAATGAGGTTCATCCCATACAGCCACACAGTGTCCCACCCGCAGTGAGTTTATTGTTCTATTACAACGCCTGATTACGTCGTGCATCCAGATCAAAAAAGGGTATAACACGCCATCAACTTTCAACTTTAAGAAAACCCAAAAAGGGGAACACGCGCCCCCTTACTTCATCTCAATATGACCTTTACCGTGCCGTGTGCGGAACGGACGAGATATACCCCCCTCTTAAGGCCTATGAACCCCTTGCCCGAGGCCACCATTCTCCCATCAACGGAGTACACCCTGACGTTTGAAGACGTTTTTATACCGCCACTCACAACGACTATACCGTGTCCCACCTGAGAAGGTTCCTCCTGAACCTCTGTGAAGTTCCACCCGTCAAACCAAACTCTGTACGAAGCCTGCTCACCGTACACTATGCATCCCCCACCTGTCCCCGGACAGTAGTCAATCACGGCACCGAACGATGTGGCCCCGTTGTGGTCGTTGATGGGGATCAAAGACGTACTCCAGCCGTTTGCGGAGGACGCAAAAGCGTAAAAAACGGTATCCCACGAGGAGACGAAAGTAACCACGAATCCGAATTCACTGGCGTTCCTGTCCCTGTGGACGTAAGGGTAGTTCATGTAATCGCCATAGGGATAGGGGAAGTTGGTGGGCTCAAAAACGTCGGGTGCTGCCCATGTCTCTCCCCCGTCCGTGGAATACGAGTAATGCACGTCCCAGACATTCGTATAGATATGCTTGTTCGCCCATACGACCACGGCCTCCTGAGAGGAAACGGCCCCACCGGAAGCCGTTACGGATACGTGCCGGGCAGTGTCGGGGAGTTCCAGAGTGGTCACGTCGTCGGCTGAGTAAGATGGGGCATTAAAGGTAACGACCCGTACAGTGGTATTCGCTACAACGTAGGCGTGATATCCCCTGCCGTTGTCCGATATGTAAATTTCGCTCCACGTTACGCCAGTACTGGCCAGCCCTATACTCCACGTAAGGCCCTCATCAGTGGATATTCCCCTGTACACTCCCGTGCCGTTGGTGACGTAGGTTATAGCTATATGTCCATCGTTATTCACGGATATGCGGGGTCTTTCAACCGTGTCCTCCTCAACTATCGTAACCCAGTCGTAAGCACTTCCATCAACCCGGATCCTGCGGAAGTATATGCCCTGCCCTATGCTTGATAGGTCATCCCGGTTAACAACCACGTAGAGCCACGGATTGGAGCCAGGCCCAACGGCTAAGTCTATCCCGTTGTGATCTATCTCCCCGACAACCTTTAGATAATCAATCCTGCTCCACGAATATCCCCCGTCGGTACTCCTCCATATCTCAAGGGTATCGTCGTCCGTTCCCGGGCCTTTCATTAAGATACCAACGTAAATATCCCCGTTGTCCGCCACGTCCATGACAAGACCTGAAGGTGTACCGTTGTCTACATCCCTTATGAGTACGTCCAGCCCCCATAAGAGTGTGAAGGGCGCATCATCCTCTTTATCGTTCTCATCCATGCGAGGCAAAGATTTAAGCCCCATATCGTTATAGGATATCTTCGCCCTGATGACCTTTGTTGCTGCTCTATCGTCGGGCGCATCCTCATGTACCCTGACCGTACCTTTGAGTGGCTCAGAACCTCCCGGAAGCCCCTCCGCCGTTATTGCCATAAACGTTATTACCATCTTCTACCTCCCCCTTCGTTTCCATAGATATTGAATTCTATGTCCGGATGTAGTGGTTACACCCGGTTTTCGCCAGTAGCAAAATAATACATGTTAGTAATAGATGGTGATTCAGATCCCCGGCCGTAAATTTTTATCCTCAGAACGTTCGGTATTCTCCCTTAACATAACCTGTGTGGACGTTTACAGAGGTGTGTATCTCTCCATGCTCCTGATCGCTTTGCTGGAAATCCTGACGTTCGTCTTTATAGTAAGGATGGCCCTAAAGAGATACTCAAGCGTGGTTGACCTTATCTCCACCGTCCTGTTCACGTCTTCCCTCCTGCTGTACGCGTACGTCGCCCTCCCGTGGGCGCTGGCATCCTACTACCTGAGGTACGTAGCCCTGATCGGGTACCTTCCTGCTCTGTTCTTTGCGTTGAGAAGAGCACGCGATCTACCGTGGCTTTCTGAAAACAGGCGGTTTCTTAAACTGTCCGGGAACCTGTTTGAGGTTGCCCTGTCTATCCTCATGTTCTTCGCCATAAGCTCGGCTATAGCCGGCAGCAGGAGGCCTCCCGGAGGCGTGGACCTGACTTTCCCCATGAAGCGGGGGTACATACATCAGGGAGGGAACACCCCTATTCTGAACTACCACAACGTGAGTCTCTCCCAGAGGTTTGCTCTGGATATATCTTCCCTTTACCCCTGGGGAGGAAGGGCGAAAGGAATATACCCAAGAGAACCGGAGAAGTACGCCGTGTACGGTGATACGCTCTTTTCCCCGTGCGACTGCGAGGTGGCGAGGGTGGTGGACGGCTTTCCAGACAACCCGGCCGGTTATGTGGACACGGTTAACGTTGCCGGAAACCACGTAGTACTTAGGATGGACAGTTTTCTCATCGTGCTGGCTCACATCAAACGGAACTCAATAACGGTCAGAGAGGGAGAGAGGGTAAGGAGATGCCAGCCTATAGCCCTCGTCGGGAATTCCGGTCAGACGAGCGAACCCCACCTCCACATCCACGCCGTCAGGTCCTCCGACCCCGACAGCGTTCTGAAGGCTCCGGGGGTACCCATCTACTTCAACGGCAGGTTCGCCGTAAGGAACGACGTGTTGAAAGGCGACTGCAGGAAGTAACGCCGGGACACTATGTGGCTGTGGTAAGTTTACCTCACGGGGTGAGCTCCGGGCATAAAATTCACTATGCTCCTGCTTCTGTCTTACGTCCACTTCAACGCCGACGTCGTCGCCCGCGATGGCGAGACACTTAAGGTGTACGTGTGGCTTCCGGACAGTGCCGTCTCCGGGACGGACACCTTTCCGGTTCCCGTCGTTCTGGTGAGAACGCCCTACGACACCCTCGGAATCGGGGCCACCTACATCCCCTACCTGACGTCCATGGGGTACGCCTACGTCGTGAGTACATTCAGAGGGTACTGGGGGAGTACGGGGACGCGCATGCCCTTCCTTGCGGACGGGTGGGGAGACCTGCAGGACGGTTACGACGTGGCCACGTGGATAAACTCCCGGCCGTGGTCAAACGGTCAGATATGTACGGTTGGGGGTTCGGCCCTCGGTTTCTCTCAGTACTTCCTTGCGGGGACGGGTTTTCCACTGACCTGTATGGCCCCCGCCGTCGCCGGAATAAACCTTTACGACGAGGTCTATCCCGATGGGGTTTTCAGAAGGTTCATAGCAGAGTACTGGCTGACGGCCGTCGGCGCCACCCACATGTTAGACACACTTGAGAAGTACTACGTCTACTCGGATACGACCCCGTGGTATGCCGTAAACGGGTACAGGCGCCTTTCCTACTACTCGGAACCGGGACTCCACCTCACCGGGTGGTTTGACGCCTTTACGGAGGGGGCGATCGGAGGGTTCCAGAGGCTCCAGTACGAGGGGGGAAGCGGAGCTGCCGGTAAGCAGTACCTCGTCGTAGGCCCCTGGATGCACAACCTCGGGGACAGGAGCGTGGGGGATATAACCTTTCCGCCCAACGCCTCGGACGTATCGGTCGCCACGTACGTCATAAACTGGGTCCTATACCACACCGGAAGGGGCGGATGGGACTGGGATACGATGCCGAAGGTCACCTTCTACCTCATGGGGGACGTGGACGCAGCCGACACCCTGCTCTTCAACCGCTGGGTGAAGACGGATACCTTCCCTCCCCGTGGGGGAATCCCCTACCCCCTCTACCTCCACTCCGACGGGAGACTCTCTACGGACACCCCCACAACGGCAACCCTCTCCTACACCTACGATCCCAACGACCCCGTACCGGCCATCGGCGGCTTTGACTACATAGGCGGAGCAATAGACCGGGACTCCATCCTCTTCGGTCCCAGAGACCTTACACCGTGGGACAGCAGGGCAGACGTCCTTACCTTCACGACGGACACCCTCACGTCCCCCGTGGCCGTAGTCGGAAGGCCAGAGGTGGAACTCTACGTCTCGTCCGACAGGTACGACACGGACTTCATGGTCTTTCTTGCCGACGTATATCCCGATGGCAGAGCGATCTTAATAACGGAGGGTGTCCTGAAGATGCGTCACCGTAACGGAACGGACAGGGAGGAGTTGATAACCCCCGGAGATACGTACCGCATAGTCATAAGGATGAGGAACACGGCCTACGTCTTCAACAGCGGGCATCGGATAAGGCTCTACGTCACATCCTCCAAGTTCCCGTCTTACGAACCCAACCCCAACACGGGCAACCCCTTCCAGATGGACGACCCCGTCAAACTCGTCGCCCACAACAGCGTACATATCGGGAGCTCCCGCCTTATCCTGCCGTACTACAACCTGAGCGACCTGATATCGGTCAACGAGCGTCAGGCCCGCTCCGGCCCCCTGCGTTGTGAGGTCAAGGGAAGGGACGTCCTGTGTGACGGGGACTTTGCGGTTTACGACGTAGCCGGTCGGAGGGTGGATCCCACAGGGCTAAAACGCGGGGTGTACTTCGTGAAGTACGGGAACAGGTTGATGAAGGTGGTTGTAAAGTAGAACCTTACGTGAAGGTGAGCTTAACGCCGGCGACTATCAGGACCAGACCCAGAAGCACCCTTACAGTGCGGTTCCGAAAACGGTGCGCACCTAAGAAGGAGCCGACTGCTCCACCGACGAGTACCACGGTTATCCATACGGACGTGGATACGGGATCCAGATGGACGAACCTCAGGCGGGCCAGTAGTCCACCGGACGAGTTGACCAGTATGAAGAAGGAGGATATGGCAGCCGTTTCTTTTGAATTTAACCCGAGAAACATAAGTACCGGACTCAGGAAAATACCGCCCCCTATACCTATGATGCCGGCGACGAGGCCGAGAACTGCTCCGGTAAGGGCCGAAACGGAGATCCTTTTAAGCGTTTCCATCCCTTTGAGGTCTTTAAACGCCCTGAAACGGACCAGCATCCTCACACCCGCCAGAAAAACCAAAACACCCGTAACCGTTCTGATCAGATCCCCGGACAGGTTCATGGAGCCTCCGATATAGGCCGCCGGTACGGATACGACCACGAAAGGGAGGGCGTGTTTTAAAGAAAAGAACCTCCTGTAGTTAAAGAAGGCCGTTCCGGACACGGCGAGGTTCAACACCAGAGCCGTAGAGGAGGCGACGTAAGCGTCCATACCTGAGAGGTGAAACAGGGCGATGTAGGCACTTCCCCCTCCGTGGCCCACGGACGAGTAGAGGAGGGCGGCGAGAAACAGGGCGGTCGTGAGTAGCATCCCGCCTAACTTACGGGTTCCGGCTTCAGTACCACTACCTCATCCCCTACCCTCACCGTGCCGCCCTTTATGACCCTCGCGAATATCCCCTCCTTCGGCATAACGCAGTCCCCAACTATGTAGGAGATGGCACACCCCGTATGGCACTCCTTCCCCTTCTGGGTTATCTCAAGTACCACCTCCCCTATTACGAGGCGATCCCCCACGGAGAGTTCCGGTACCTTCAGGAACTTAGTCGTCAGGTTCTCGGCGAAGGCTCCCGGTCTGAGGGTGGGCAGTTTCTCCCGCATCTTGTCTATGCTCTCTACGGCCAGTATGCTCACCTGCCTGTGCCACTTCCCGGCGTGGGCGTCCCCCTCTATTCCCCAGTCCTCTATAAAACGTGCCTCCGGTACGTTCTTCTTCGGCAGACCTCTCCGTGTACTTATGGATATCGCTATGACCTTTCCCTTCTCCATGTTTAACCTCCTATTCGTTGATTGAAAACCACCTGAGCGGCAGTACCTTAACGTCCATGCAGTGTTCAAAGTAGTTTCTGTCCTCCGGAAGGACTATCAGGGCGTTGGCGTCCCGCAGGCTCGTAAGCATGTGGGAACCTCTTTTTGCTATGGGCTTGACTATCGGGAGGTACTTCCTGTCCTCCGTGTAGAACATGTGTCCCCTTACGAACTCCAGGCGCTTCCCTTTCTTGTTCATCGTCTTTGCGAGGAGGGCGTACACAAAGTTATCCAGTACGCTATCCTTCATGCCCATCATACGCCTTACGGCGGTTTTCACGTAAACGTACATGCATACGCTAACGGCGACGGGATTCCCCGGAAGTCCGAATATGAGCTTCCTTCCCTTTATCCCAAAGAACATTGGTTTTCCGGGTTTCTGGGCTACCCTCCAGAAGGTCTGGGTTATTCCGAGCTCTTCCGCCACCTTCCGTATGAGGTCGTACTTTCCGACGGATACGCCCCCGGACGTTATGACTATGTTGGCCACCTCAAGGGCCTCGTTCACGGCCTTTATCAGCGAGGGCAGGTCGTCCCCCACCCTCTTTCTGTAGGCCACCTCAAGCCCCCACGCCCTCAGGGTCGCCGTTATCTGATACATGTTTGAGTCCACTACCCTGCCCGGTGGCGGCGAAGGGGTTGGGTCAACCAGTTCACTCCCTGTGGTTATTACGGCCACTTTCGGCTTCTTTATCACCTTCACGTGGGTATAACCCATGGATGCGAGCAAACCCACAATGGGTGGAGTTATAAACGTCCCTGAGGGAAGGATCGTCTCACCCTTCCGGGCCTCCTCCCCGCGGGGCCTTACGTTTTCACCTTCGGCAATCACTTTCGTACTCTTTATCTTCCCGTTCAGAACTTCCACGTACTCCTGAGGTATGACGGCGTACGTTCCGGGTGGTACGGGAGCGCCGGTGTATATCCTTACGGCATCCCCCGGCATCAGGGGAGCATCCCACGGCTCGTCTCCGGCCATTATCTCCCCCTCCAGGACCCTGAACTCGTATCCGTGGGACCCCACGGCGTAGCCGTCCATGGCGGCCTGGTCAAAGGGGGGCATATCTCCCGGCGTCTTTATATCTTCGGCCAGTACGTGGCCGAGGGCCTCCTCTACGCTCACCTTCTTGCTTCCGAGCGTACGGGTGCGGCTTACGATCCTCTCAAGGGCTTCGTTTACCCTCAGCATGGCCTCCCCCTTTTATCCTCATCACCTTGAAAGCGTGGAAGATGTAGGGGAACAGGGCGTTGAGGGCGTCTCTGACTCCCGACCTTGATCCCGGAAGGTTGATTATCAGGCTCTTTTTAGATATGCCGGCCACGGCTCTGGAGAGCATGGAGTAGGGCGTACGTTCCCCTCCGTACATCCTTACGAATTCGGCCACTCCCGGAGCCTCCCTCTCTATAACCCTCTTCGTGGCTTCGGGGGTGTAGTCCCTCAGGCTGAAACCGGTTCCCCCCGTGGTGAGGATGAGGTCGTACCCCTCCGATACGAGTTCCCGCAGGAGTCTTTCCAGAAGGTCAGGTTCGTCCGGAACGATCTCGTACCTTCCCACCTCAACCCCTTCCTCCTTGAGCCTTTCAAGGATGAGCTTGCCGCTCCTGTCTTCCTTCTCCCCCGAAAATACGCTGTCGGAGACCACTACTACGGCGGCACGGGCCTCTACCCTCCCCTTTCTGAAGTCGCTCCTTCCCCCGCGCTTTTCAAGGAGGCGGATTCCGGCTATCTCTATGTCCCTTTCCACGGGTTTGAGCATGTCGTAAAGTGTAAGGGCGGCCACGCTCACGGCCGTGAGGGCCTCCATCTCAACCCCGGTGTGGTAAATGCTCTTCACTTCGGAGGTTATAACGACCGTATCCCCTTCTTTGGAGAAGGATAGGTCGCAGTATAGTAAGGGGATGTTGTGACACAGGGGCAGTATTTCGGAGGTCCTCTTCGCCGCCATAATACCGGCCACACGGGCGACCTCGTAGGCGTTTCCCTTGGGGACCTTATTCTCCCGGAGAAGATTCATACCCACATCACCTATCCTTATTCGGGCTTCGGCTTTTGCGTACCTCAGGGTTTTTATCTTTTCCGATACGTCAACCATAGTTAACCTCCTATTGCCGACATCCTCCGGTTCTCGTGGGCCGTCCGGGACAGTTCCGCGGCACCCGGATGCCCTTTCGGTTTCTCCATAACTGTGCGTACAATAATATCCGTCAGTTCGTTATCCGTGGCCCCCCGCCTCATAGGACCCAGAAGGTCAACCTCGTAGGGCGAGAAGAGGCAGGGTTTAAGATGGCCGTCGGCGGTTATACGCAGCCTGTTGCAGGTATCACAGAAAGGCCGGGTCATTGACCCTATGAAACCTACCACTCCCCTGAACCCCGGCACCTTATAATCTTCGGAAACGTTAGATAGTCCGGACACGGGCAGTAACGGGAACTCTCTGGTCACCATAGCCATCATCTCGGAGACGGGGACCACCCTATCCGCACTCCAGCCGTTGCCGTTGAAGGGCATGAACTCTATAAACCGTATGGCTACGGGCCAGTCCTCAGTCAGACGGACGAACCCCGGTATCTCGTCTTCGTTAAAACCCCTTATTATCACCACGTTTATTTTAACCATGGAAAAATCGTAACTTAAAGCCTCTTCTATTGCCCCAAATACCTCGTTGAACGTTTTCGGGGTACTTCTGCTTATCAGGGCGTACCGCCCCGAATCCAAAGAGTCAAGGCTGACGTTCAGGTAGTGGAGCCTGCCGGAGAGTACCGGAAGGTATTTTCGGAGAAATACGCCGTTGGTCGTCAGGTTCAACTGCAGATTCGTACGGCTCAGGAGGTCCCATATCCTGCGGAAGTCCTTCCTTATTAGCGGTTCTCCCCCGGTGAGCCTTACCTTCTTTACGCCGAGGCGGGCGAGGAGGAGGACGAGACGGTTTATCTCCTCGGGTGTCATGAGGTTGTCCACGGGAAGGAAGTGGGGGTTATGGGGCATACAGTAAGCACACCTGAGGTTGCAGTTATCCGTTAGGGAAAGGCGGAGGTAGTTCAGGTTTCGCCCGAACCTGTCTTTTAGCATCGGACTGTATTTTACGGAGCGTACGACGTCAAACTTATGCAAACGAGTTGCAGAAACGGTACGGATTTTTGTTTTGTCGTTCCATTAAAGGTAACGCACCTGCAAAACCCTTGATTCGCCCTTTAAATATGTCTTCATGCTGTTTTTCGTTTATCTTCTTGCCGATCTTGATGAAAGCAGACAGATGGACAGCATACTTAAGGCCGTCGGGGCGGTGAAATACGAGTACGGAGGCTGGGAGATAGCCAACTTTGACACCCTTCCTGTTAGTGATAGCATTCCCGTACCCAGCGGCGAGTACAGAATCGTAGATGGATACAAGGCTCTGCATCTAAGGGGGGTGTGGGAGTACAAAGATAAGAGCTGGAGAACGGAACTTCTTATGCCCGGTATGGCATCTGACCTCAAAGGCTATTCCCTTGACCTCCTTGACTGGGGGAGGTATCTCGTCTTTTATATCAGAGGGAAGGGGAGATACAACATGGGTTTCCTTCATCTCCATAACAACCTATGTTTAGTGAATAAAATACGGAATTTATCATTAAGTAACGAATGGCAGGAAATCCGCATAAATCTTGATAGCGGATATGTGAAGTACGATGTGAGTCAGTTCAGTAGTGTATTTTACGATTCTCCCGGATGTTTCTATAGGCGCGAGCATGTTCCCCTTCGTGTGTATATCACCCCCCTCGCCGACACCTTTGGAACCTACGAATACGAGATAGAACTAAGCCCGATATACCTTGTGAGGTAGGAGGTGAAACGTGCTGTTGTTAGCGATCTCCTTTTTCGCTACACCACTATTCATAAGCGTGTACTTCGTGAAAATCGGAAGTAAGGTCTTCAAGGTTAGGCAGGGACAAAGTACGGGGGTAGAATCCCGGTATGAGGGTGTATATTACCGAGGTGGCGCCGAGGGACGGGCTTCAGAACGTCAAGGAGAACGTGCCAACGGATAAGAAGGTCGCCCTCGTAAACGCGTTGTCGGAGAGTGGAGTTGACGAGATAGAGGTAACGGCCTTCGTACATCCGAAGTGGGTCCCCCAGATGGCCGACGCCGAAGAGGTTCTACGGCGAATAAAACGAAAGGAGGGCGTAAAGTACTCGGCCATCGTCCCCAACGAAAGGGGGCTTGAGAGGGCGCTATCCGTAGGTGTGGATAAGGTGGCCGTCCTCACGGCTGCAACGGACACCTTCAACCTGAAGAACATAAACACGGACGTAGAGGGTTCGTTCCAGAGGTTGATACCTGTCGTTAAGAGGGCGAAGGATGAGGGCCTGGAGGTCCGGGGATACGTCTCCGTCGCCTTCTGGTGTCCCTACGAGGGAAAGGTGCCGCCTCAGAGGGTCAGGGACGTCGTATTGCGGCTCTTAGACGTGGGCGTGGACGAAGTTTCTCTCGGAGACACCATAGGGAGGGCCTCGCCGAAAGACGTGGCCGAAGTTCTGGATCTTGTACTGAAGGACGTACCGAAGGATAAGATCGTTCTCCACTTCCACGCCACGTACGGTATGGGGGTGGCCAACGTCCTGTGCGCCTACAGGGAGTACGGGATATACAGGTACGACGCCTCCGCCGGTGGCCTTGGAGGATGCCCGTACGCACCCGGTGCCAGCGGTAACGTGGCCACGGAGGACGTGGTCTTCGCCCTCAAGAGCGTGGGTGCAGACGTGAGGGTGGACGAGAGGAAGGTGGTTGAGGCGGTTAGAGGCCTTGGGCTTAAACTGGAGTCGGCCATAAGCAGGGTGATCTGAAGGATGGAGGTACGGGAGGTAACCCATTTACTTGACGACGTTGAGGAGGGGACGGCCTTCGTGGTTATAAGGGGAAGGACCTTTGACAACCTTAAGGACGTTCCGGAGGCCATACGGAGAGGTGCCGTACTTTTGATAACGCCGGAAAGGTTGCCTTACGATGTGCCTCAGATTGTCGCGGAAGATACGAGGAGGGCTGCTCTGGAACTCGCCGACAGGGTCTACCCGTGGCGTAGGATCCGACTCGTGGGCATAACCGGTACGAACGGGAAGACTACCACGTCCTTCCTGATAAGGGGAGCGTTGAGGGAACTGGGATACCCGCCAGCGCTGATAGGAACGGTCGTATGGGACGACCTCCACGGCGAAAGGGAGGCCAAACTGACCACACCGGAGGCCTTCTACGTACGCCGTATACTGGGAAGGGCTGCCCGAAAGGGTGCAAAGTTCGGGGTTATGGAAGTCTCATCCATAGGTCTGGTGCAGGGAAGGGTGGAGGGACTGGAGTTTGAGGTGGGAGTCCTGACAAATATCGGATGGGATCACATAGACTACCACGGGAGCTTTGATGAGTACGTCAGGGCCAAAACTCTCCTGTTCAGGGTTTCGCGGAAGGCCCTTATAAACGCCGACGACCCCCACGCCGACACCTTCCTATCTTCGGCCACCGGTGAGGTCTTCACGTACGGAAAGGAAGGTGAGGACTTCCGTTTCCGGATAGTATCGGAGAGCCTTTCGGGGGTTGAGGTGGAGATCAACGGGTACAGAGTAAAAAGTCCACTTCCGGGGAGTTTCAACGCCTACAACCTGACCGCAGCCTTCTCCGCGCTCGTACTTCTGGGTTTTCCCGAAAAGGATGTGGCGGAGGCCCTCGGTAAGGCGGAAGGACCACCCGGAAGGATGCAGAGGGTTTTTTCAGGACCCTTCCACGTTTTCGTTGACTACGCCCACACGCCCGATGCCATAGACAGGGTTCTGAGGGTACTGAGACCCCACGCCCGCCGCCTTATCGTTGTCTTTGGGGCCGGGGGAAACCGGGACAGAAGGAAGAGGCCCATGATGGCCGAGGCCGTAGAGAGGTGGGCGGACGTCGCCGTACTGACTTCGGACAACCCCCGCTGGGAGGAGCCAGAGAGGATAATTGAGGACGTTGCGTCCGGTTTTAAGAGGCTCGTACCCTTACGTATAACCGACCGCAGGGAGGCCATAGCCCGGGCCCTGAAGATGGCCGGTGAGGGGGATGCGGTGGTGATCCTCGGCAAGGGACACGAGAGGTATCAGGAGATAAAGGGGAACAGGTACCCGTTTGACGATGCGGAGGTGGTGAGGAAAGTACTCGGCCTTTGAACGACCGTTCAGGCACACCTTTATAATCGCAGCCATGTTTTTGTTGGTCTTATCGCAGTTGACAGGCACCGTAAAGGGTTACGTTTATGGGGAGGACAACTTCCCCCTTATTGGGGCGGTGGTGATAGCGTACACCCTTCCCGACACCCAGAAGGCCGGAGGTACGTATACGGACCTGAAGGGCTACTTTGAGGTAACCTTAAAACCGGGCGATTACCTCCTGAAGGTAGACTTCGTAGGACACGAGGAAAAGTCTTTGAAGGTGAGCGTGAAGGCCGACGAGGTCGTAGATCTGGGGAGGATAGTCCTGAAACAGATGGCCATAGAGGTTCAGGAGGTTGAGGTGGAGGCTCAAGCCCCGAAAGTTACCTACGAGGGGGAGAAGAAGGTTATACGTTTTGCCGATGAGATAACGTCAAAGGGCAGCTCCACCCTTGATGCCCTGAAGAACGTTCCGGGTGTGACGGTTGATAACAACGATAACGTACGGATAAGGAACACGTCCAACATAACCCTCCTGATCAACGGAAAGCCTACGGTAATGCAGATTTCGGAGGCACTTCGCCAGATTCCAGCATCCTCCGTTGAGAGGATAGAGATCATTACCAACCCCGGAGCGAAGTACGAGGCGGAGGGACGGGTCATAATGAACATCGTTCTCAAGAAACATCACGACGAGGGTACCGCTGCCTCCCTGATGGGAAGGATAGGCACCTTCAACAACTACGGCGTAAGCGGATCTATCGGAATAAACACCCGCAGGTTAAAGTTCACCATCGGAGGGAACTACTTCGTTTTCGCCCACTATATGGATTCCAGAACCAGTACGTCCACACCTTCATTTGAGTTTACGTCGGAAGGGGTGCGTTTTTACAGGATGAAGCCGTACGGTGTACGTTCCAGCCTTGAGTACCGCATTACGGACAACGACGTCCTCACGTTTGAAGGGAACTTCGGCTTCTGGAACTTCGCCATGGGCTGGAACGGAAAGTACGACTCCGGAAGGGAGACGGATGCCAGCGTGGACATAGGTGGAAAGAGGCTCTCGGCCTTCGCCGGATATACCAGGAACTTCCTGCGCAACCATACCCTTGACGTCAGCATTTACTACGGTATGAGGGGAGGGAACGAGAACACCGTGAACTACATGAGGGACACGGACGGGAACGTCGTGTACGGTTTCAAGCGCATATCCTCAGGGCCCTCCGGCAGGTGGAGGGGTAAGGTTGACTACACCTGGCAGTACAGCAAACACAGGAAGATAGAGGCGGGTTATCAGGGAGATCTCTGGAACTCCTACGATACGACGAGGTACTACACCTACTCGTCAGGGAATTTCGTTCAGGATGGACCCACGCTCACGTCCCGGTACCGCCGCACCACCCACGCCGGTTACTTCTCCTACTCCAACCGTCTCGGAAACTTCTCCTACAACCTGGGTCTGCGAGTTGAAAGGACGGAGAGGGCGACGTACGTTGAGGATAGCGTTTACACCTTTATCTCTACGGATCCCTTCCCTTCCGTTCATCTCTCGTACAACCTGAACGTCTCCAACCAGATCTCCCTGAGTTACTCCCGCAGAGTGTGGCATCCCCGCCACTGGATGATAAATCCCTTCATGAGGGTAATTGACGAGTTCACCCGCCAGAAGGGTAACCCGGACCTCAAGCCTGAGTACACCCACTCCTTTGAGGCCTCATATCAGAGGATATTCGGCAGGAGGGGGTACGCCGGGATTGAGGCCTTTTACAAACGCACGGATAACAATATAGAGTACATTCCCACGTACGAGGGGACGAACGTACTGTACACGTGGTTGAATGCAGGATATACCACCTCTTCCGGTATTGAGGTGTACGCCAATTACCACCCGTGGAAGCTCCTCACGTTGAACCTTTCGCTTGACGTTTACGACCACCGGGTTTACCTTGACAGCGTTACCCGTAGCCTCACGTACGACGCAAAGGGTAGCGTAACCTTCGGAAGGGGACCCATAGGTCTGCAGTTGAGCGGGAAGTACTCCGGCCCGAGGTACGTCCCCGGGGGCGTCCAGAGGGCGATGTACACCTTTGACTTGGGTCTGAGGGTACCTCTGAGCAGGAGCATTTTCGTCATAGCCCAGTTCAACGACTTCCTCGGTACGGGTGTAAGGGAGGTTGAGATAACAGGGGAGGACTTCCGTCAGGTTAGTACCCATCGCAGGAAGTGGCCCTCCTTGTCCCTGATGATTATGTACGATTACAACAACTTCCGCAGGTTCAGAAAGCCGACGAAGGAGAGGGAGACGTCTCCGGAGGAGGAAGTTCCACAGTTTTAAAAAAGGGGGGCTTCCGCCCCCCTATCATCCGAAACGGTATCCGTTACCTTACGACCACTTTGAAGGTGCGGCCGCCGGTCTTTACGAAGTACACTCCGGCCTTCAGATGTATTTTTCCGCTACCGCTGAACAGGACTCGTCCGGCCACGTCGTAGACCTTCCCTTTCTCCTTAAGGGTCAGGACGTTCCCCTTGAGTTCGTGGGTGTCGTACCGACGGGATGCAGGCATTTCGGCCACATCGGTTGTAATGAAGTCGGCGCGGCTCCTCGGCAGGAGCTGGTACGTGGTCTGGTATTGCCCTACTATCCCCACGATGGATATGATACCGTTGGGTACCTCCATACCGGGGATGTCCGTGTCGGCGTCTATACGTACGGTGAGATTGTCAAGGCCGTCGGTTATGGTGTAGTTGGTGTTCCCGGAGAACGTTCCCGTCGTGTCAAGGAACTGGACGTTGTCTATGCGCACGAGCATCCCCTCGTAAGGTTCACCCACGTCTGCTATGGTCAGCACTATGGGGTCCGGCACACCCACGTAGGTAAGGGTATCAAATGCGGACAGTCTTACGATCTCCCGAAGGTTGTTGTAGGTGTGGAGCTTTCCGGCTATCGCCACGGCGTATCCGAGGTCCGAAGGCATGGAGAAGGCGTCGTGGAACCTGAAGTCGTACACGGCTATACCCGCCGTGGTATCCTGCACGTAATCGGGACGGTTGAACGTGTTGGCCGTGATGACCCCCCTGATCTGGACGGTGTCGTCGTCCGGAAGGGCGCGGGCCTCGGCTATGGTCTTGAATCCGTGTATAAAGAAACGCACGGGATAGACCGCAGAATCGCCGGAATCGTCGTAGGCCACGGCGTAGAACTTGGTCTTGGAGTAGTAATCCGGAGGAGGTATCTGGGCAACGTACACGCTCCCCGTATCCACGAAGGCGCTAACCGTAGAGGGAGAACCGGCGTTGTACCAGTAGTACACGGTTACGTTGTTTATACTGCCATCGCTGTCAAAGGCGGCGTAGTAGACTCCCACGTACTGGTTGCTGTCGGGGTTGGAGGGGTCGTGATAGAGGAAGAAGATCTCAGGGGGGTTGTTGGTGGACGGGTTATACACGATTACCCTGTCGAGCCAGAAGTATTTGTTGTAGCCAGAGACACCGCCGTCGTCGTTGTTCCTGTAGCGGAACCTTATGGCCACTGTAGTGCCATCGTAAGCGTCAAGACCGATCTTGACCTCCGTCATCGTAGTGGGCTGGGGGTAGTTGGGGGCGATGGTGTACAGTACGACCGGTGACGTGAAGTCCCCTCCGGGGCCCAGTTCCACGTATATCGTATCTAGGTTACCCATGGAGGTATCGGCGCTGAACCTGTAGTAGAAGGAGAGGGTCTCCGGTCCGGCTATGGCCGAAAGGTCTATTATGGGGCTTATAAGGGTGGCATCTCCCGTGTCCGAAGCGTAGGTGCTGCTCACCTTAATCCCGGCGTAGTAGGAACCGAACTCCACACCGGGGGAGAAGGAGTAAGTTCTCTGATACCATGAGACGTACCTGCTGGCGTACGTGGTATCCCAGCCCGCGGGTGGGACCCCTCCCTCAAAGTTCTCGTAGAGGGCGAACCCGCCGTACAGCGGGACGGCTACACTTAGAGAGGTTATTAACAGTGCTTTCCTCATAACGGCGTATTTTATGGGAGGATGTAATCCCTGCGGATATACCGGTGGGAATCCGGGCATCTACCGTATAGGTTAAAGCAGGATTGGGAGAACTTTACCTTCATCCCTTACCCTAATTATTATAGCGTACACAGTTCGTTTCACCTTGATACAGATGATACGTTGAGAGGTTTTATTGAGTGCAGCTGGCCAGATGTGGATACTCCCGCTAACAGCGACGCCTTTCTCTCCAGCGAGGCAGTTTTAATGATTCTGGGGCCTAAGAGGTATGGGAATAAAGTTAGAAGGATACAACGATGAAGTACCGGGTGGGGAGTTCTATACTATCACATTTCCTCAGGTCTACGGTTATAAGGTTCCCTTAACCTGGAACAGCCAGACAGGAGGATCCGTAAGGTTCTCTTCCACTCCTGAACAGGAGGCCGACTACTACGTCGTGGTGGTTAATACCCCTCTTATAACCAGCAACTACGAGATTGAGACCGACTCGTGGGGAAACGAAAGTATTCGTCAGGCCGGATATTCCCTGATAGGAGGGAAGTTCTCCTACGTTATAAACGCTGAGTACGTGAGGTGTAGGTAATATTACGCATACGCTTCCATCCCTACCCGGTGGCATATCCGTGCCTCTCCGTCTTAAAATACCCTCCCCATGGCTTCAAACCTCTACGCCGTAATACTGGCCGGTGGTCAGTCCAGACGGATAAAGTCAAAGCTCCCCAAGGTTTTCCACAGGATATCCGGGAGGATGATGATTGAATGGGTTATAGAGAGTGCGAAGACCCTTGACCCCGTGAAGATCATCGTGGTGGGGAACTCAACGAACCACGCCCTCCTGAGAGAGGTAACGTCACGGTACGAGAAGGTCTCGGTTATAGTTCAGGAGGTTCCGAGGGGTACGGGGGATGCGGTCAGGTACGCAGAGAGCGAGATCCCCAAGGATGCTATAGTATACGTCGGAAGCGGGGACGCCCCCCTTATAAGGGGCAGCACCCTGAAGGAGATGTACGATAAACTCCTCTCCAGCGATGCCGACGCGGTCGTACTCACGGCCGAGGTACCCAACCCCGAAGGGTACGGAAGGGTGATAAGGGAGGGGGACCGTTTCCTGCGCATAGTTGAACATCGGGACGCCACGGAGGAGGAGAGGAAGGTAAGGGAGGTAAACGCCGGATTCTACATGTTCCGGGCCGACAGGCTCTTTGAAGCCCTTAAGAGAATAACTCCGGAGAACGCACAGGGTGAGTACTACCTGACGGACGTTTTCAACTTCATGGAGAGGGTCCTCGTTCATAAGACGGACGATTGGGAGGAGATCCTCGGTGTAAACACCCGCCGCCAGCTCGCGGAGGTGGAGAGGATCATGCAGAGGAGGATCAAAGAGGGATGGATGGACGAGGGGGTAACCTTCGTCCTGCCGGAGACCGTTTACGTGGAGTACTCCGTTAAGATAGGACGAGATACGGTGATATATCCGGGCGTTTCCCTGCTCGGGGATACGGTGATAGGTGAGGACTGCGTTATAGGGCCGGGGCGCGTCCTGAAGGACGAGAGAGTACCCGACGGGACGGTTCTCCTATGATAAACTTAGTGGGCGTACCCTTTGAGACGGAGGCCAACTTCCTGCGCGGGGCGGCGTTGGGTCCCGCCCACCTCAGGTGGCACCTCTGGGGTATAGACGAGTACAGCCCACTCCAGAAAACCCGCATGCCCTCCCTTCACGACGCCGGTGACCTCTGGGTCAACTTTGACCTGAAGCCGGAAGAGAGGCTTGACCGTATTGCCGTACGCATAAAATCCCTGTTCGCCCGCAACGACCCGCGTAAGGCTCCGTACCTGTTCCTCGGGGGGGACCACACCATCACGTGGGCTACGGTCAGGGCGTTGAGAGACTGGATAGGGGACTTCGCCGTACTCCATCTGGATGCCCATCTGGACAGGTGGGACGATTATGGAGGGAGGTTTTCCCACGCCACGGTAATGAGGAGGTTGGAGGAGGAAGGTTTTACCGTCGGGACCTTCGGGTACCGGACCGTCGGCTCTCAGGAGTACGTACCGAAGTACGGCAACATGTACGACCTCTCCGGTGCTCTGGACTTCGTAAAGACCCACGGTAAGGTCTATCTCTCTCTGGACGTTGACGTTTTAGACCCTTCGGAGTTCCCCTGCGTGAGCAACCCGGAGCCTATGGGCGTCAGGTTCGTAAAACTCCTGAAACTGCTCTATGCCCTCAAGGGAAGGCTATTGGGTGCGGAGATCGTGGAGTACCTTCCGACGCTTGACCATTCCCACAGGTGTGGGAGCGTCGGGGCGATCCTGATGAGGGAACTATCAATAGTCCTATCCGCAACTTAAGTTAACCCGGTGTGCAAGTTTTATAGGGAGGAAAGTCCTGAGGGTATTCGGTGAATGGGATGATGGCAAACGTGGGATAAAAGCGCTTCTTGACGATAAAAGGACAGAGCACCTTTCCGAATATGTGTATTCCAGAACCGATAATACCATTTCCACTAATTAGCGCCATCATGGGATAGCACCTCAACGATCCAGTTATAACCAGTTAAGGAGCGAACGAAATCTTTATCGTTGTAAAAGTGCTGAAGGATGCGGATCAAGTCCTCCTCAAGTTCATCAAGGGAGCTGTAGACCTTGTTGGCTCAGTACTTTCGCGGTCTGGGCAATGAAGGATTAGAATTGATGGATTTACACTGATCAAGAAACTCAAGGATTGAAAAATGCCCCTACCTCAGGGCCTTACACCCTGAGAATAGGGGCATGATAATGAAAAAAATCATCACCACCCTTATAGTGGCGGGAAAGGGTAGTATAAAGGCGATAGCAGAGTTTCTTGGGCATAAGAAACACTACAGAGTGTGGAGGAGGATAAGGAAGATAGGGAAGGAAGGGTACGAATCCGTAATGAGGGAGGGGATAAAGCAGTTAAGGGAGGTAGGGGGAGAGCATATCTACTTGGTGATAGACGACACCGTTTTAGACAAGATATGGGGGTACAAGACAGCGTGGGTGCATTGGCTCTATAGCGGGAAGTACAAGAAGGTGATAAGGGGTATAGGGGTGGTGGTACTGATGGCAGTGGTAGGGAAATGGAGGATACCCTTAACCTTCAGGATATACCGGAAATCTGAGGACGGTAAGAGCAGGATAGACTTAGCGATGGAGATGCTTCAGTGGGCGTTGGAGGATGTGAAGATAGAGCCGGCTTACGTCCTTATGGACACGTGGTACGCAAAGAAGGACCTGCTCAGTTATCTGGACACCAGGGGGGTAAGATATATGACAGGGGTAAGGAAGAACCGTAACATAAGGATAGGAGGGAAGGAAGGGAAGAAGATGCACGTGGAAGATGTGGAAATCCCCGAAGAGGGGATTGTAGTGTATCTGGAAGAGGTAGGAGAGGTGAGACTCTTCGCGTTCTCCGAGCCTGTCAAAAACGACGGGGAGGAGAGGGTAAGGTACTTTATCACCTCCAACACGGAGGATAAAAGGGATGACGTTGAAAAGTTGCGAAAAATCAGATGGAAGATTGAGGAGATGTTTAAGATCCTCAAGCAGGTTTTCTCCGCCGACACCTTCTTCGTTAGAGTTCCTGTTGCCATCCTCGGCTTTATTACCCTTGCCTTCCACGGTTTCTTCCTCCTTGAGAGGCTTAGACTCTTTAAGGGTATTTCCCCTTTCTCCCTTCAGCAACGATTACGATGGCTCGGTAGAGCCGCCCTTCAGCCTCAACGCAATCCCCTTTTCTCTGTCTAAGCGCGAAACTACTGATAAAGAAGAAATCTGACCTATTTCAAATCAGCACATATATGCAAAAATTATAAAGCTTGCCACTCACTACCTCACCC
>JALWYV010000050.1 GCA_027003075.1 Caldifarciminota bacterium
TGTACTGCCCGTCGTATATTATCTCCGGCGTGTCAAGGAAATGGGAATCCCACGATGAGGTATCCGGTTCAAGTACGGGCGTGGCCGAATCGTACTTCACCCAGTTTATACCGTCCGTGGAGTAGGCGTAACCTATCCTCCCCCTGCCGTCCTGTCCTCCGGCAGCGTAGTACATCCTGAAGGTATCCCGGAGGAAAATTACAGAGGGGCTACCTATGGCGTTCTCGTAGAAGTTCCCTTCCCTCGTCATTACCGGATTCCCTGAGTACTTCGTCCATTCCGTCTGAGTTAAAAGGAGCAGTACGTACACCATCTCCATTCTAAGGGCGTCCGTAGAATCTCTGGAATTGTACAGTCTGTACCGTGCCTTTACGTCCCTCTTACCCGTCCGGTGTCCGGAGGCGGAGGGGAATATCCTATTTCACGCCTCCTCCGTGGGTGAGGTGAACGCCGCCTATCCCCTCATAAAACGCTTTCCGGGAGCAACCCTCTCCGTGTTCACCGACAGCGGTCATAAATACGCCCTGTCCCTCGGCCTCAGGGCCGTGCGGTTCCCCCTTGACTCCCCCCGGTGCATACGGCGTATGCTTGAGGGGAAAAAGGCTCTCGTAATAGTTGAAACGGAGATATGGCCCAACCTCATATCCATAGCGAAGGAGAAGGGCATCCCGGTCTTCATAGTCAACGCCACTATGGGGGAAAAGGCCTACAGGTGGTACAGGAGGGTGGGTATCTTCAGGGAGGTGGTTTCAAAGGTTGACCTCGTCCTCGCCCAGAGCATGGAAGATGCCCGGAGGTATTCCTCTCTGGGCGCGAGGGAGGTTGAAGTCGTGGGTAACCTGAAGTTTGATTCGGTTGATAGACCCGTAAAGGACGTTAAACTCTCCCCTTTCCAGCCCGCAGGGGCAATACTCTTTGCAAACGTAAGGGGTAAGGAGATAGGGGACATAGCCGAGGCCACCCGCATGATGAGGAGAAACGTATCCGGTTTCCGTGTTATCGTGGCACCCCGCCACCTTGAGAACGTGGGGAGTATATCTGCCGCCTTCCGCAGACAGGGGTTCACGGTTTCCTACCTGACCGATCCCGACGACACCGACGTCTTAGTGGTGGACACCATAGGGGACCTGTGGAGTCTCTACAGATGGGCCTCCGTGGTCTTCGTCGGCGGCACCCTGCGCCCCTACGGTGGACACTCCTTCATAGAGCCGGCCTACTGGGGAAAACCCATGGTGAGCGGCCCCTACTTCCACAGGCAACCCTACGTGAGGGACATGGTAAGGGCAGGGGCCGTTCTGGTCGTTAAGACCCACGAGGAACTGGCTCAGGTACTTCTCGCCCTTCTGCTGAAGCCGGACGTGGCGCAGGAGATAGGGCGCAGGGCGAGGGAGTTCTACGAGGGGAACAGGGGGGTGGTGGACAGGGTTTATTCGGAGATCGTCCGTAGAATCGGGGCGTGAAGGCCGCCGTCATAGATAACGGGAAGGTGAGGATAGTTGAAGTTCCGGAGCCAGAGCCGGGTGAGGGAGAGGTCGTCATAAGGGTGGAGTACGCCCTTACGGACGGAACGGATCTCAAGGCCCTCCTGAGGGGGCATCACCTCATAGGGAACGGACCCTTCGGCCACGAGTATTCGGGTGTCGTTGTTAAGGTAGGAGAGGGGGTGGAGGGTTTCAAGGTGGGAGACGAGGTCGTGGGGGCGAATACGGGCCCCTGTTATACGTGTGAGATGTGCAGGAGGGGAAGGTACAACCTGTGCGAAAACTTAAAGGATAACATGGTCTTAGGGGCTTACGCGGAGTACCTCAGGATCCCGGCCGCCGTAGTGCGCACCAACCTCTACCACAAACCTCCGGATCTCCCGTTCAAGTACGCCCCCATGGTTGAGCCTCTGGCATGTGTCCTGCACGGAGTTGAAACCCTTAATCTCAGAGGATACGAGGGGATTCTGATAGTGGGTACGGGGTCCATAGCCTCCTTCTTCGTCCTCGCTCTCAAACTCATGGGCCATTCCGTGGCCGTACTGGGCAGGAATCCCGAAAAGCTCTCCCTGATAACGGAAAATCTAAAACCCGATGAGGTTTTGACCTACGCGGATGCCATAGGGAAGTACGACGTGGTAATAGAGAGTACGGGTAAGGAAGAGGTCTGGAGGAAGGTTCTGGATTACGCGGATAAAGGCGGTAAGATCCTACTGTTCGGCGGTCTTCCTTCCGGGACGTACGTCCCCTTTGATGCCCATCGCGTACACTACGAGGAGATACACCTGCTCACGTCGTTCCATCACACTCCCACGTCCGTAAGGCGCGCCTTACATGTCCTTAAAGATAACTGGCGGAGACTGGCCTTTCTCGTGTCGGGAGAATTCCCCCTAATGAGGATAGAAGAGGCCTTCAAACTCATGGCGGAGGGGAAGGGGTTCAAGTACGCCGTAAGGCCGTAAGGTTATCTATACGTTCCCTCATCCCGTTTGGTAATCCACAGGAAGATTACGGTATCACCCTCTACCTTCGCCCCTATCCTGTATCGGCCTTTCTTTATACGGAACTTATCCCGAATTGGGGAGGTCATGGATTGAAAAGGACAGCCATTATATCGTCTATGGATATCAGTTCGCCCGTCTCGTTTTCCTCCATTTCCTTAAGCAGCTCAACATCGGCCCAGAATTCGGCGAGGTCGTTCAGATACTTCCTGAATATCCTCCTGATTTTCCCTTTATCCGGTAAAACGACCTCCCCCTTATCGCTTAACATCATAACAAGGGCCAGAAAATCCACGATGGCGTATAAGTTTATCATCCTGCGGAGCATTTCGGCGGACAGCTCGTTTATATTTTGTTGAAGATACCTATCCAGACCTTTCGCGTCTACATCGTGTATTATTTTCAGCAACGTTTGTATGTCCTCATCTTCAACCTCAGATTCCATTTCCTCGGCAATATCCCTGAAGGTCCTCCCCTTGATCTCCGGAAGCACTTCTAAAGCCATTTGAAAGTCAGGAAGAAATTCTACCTTTAAGCTCCAGATCTTTGGAACGTTTTCTATGAGCCATTCTTCAGCATCTTTCCCCTCTCCTATGTCTCGGGAAAAATCTCTGGCAAGAGAGACGAATTTCTGGAACGAGGATTCCAGACGTCTGATAATTTTATCAATTTTCTGACGTTCTTCGTGTTCTTTTGCGAAATCCCCCGCGTCCTTGAGGGATCGGATTATACGATTAACAACGTTGTACGAAACCCCCGGCTCCGGAATAACCAGCACACCCATATATATCGGTATTATATAGTGGTAGCATATCCATGTGGGATAACGGTAAACAGATGCTCTGGCTTTTGTCCTCCTCTCCGTATTTACGGAGGTAAAATAGCACCCTATGAGACCGTTCAGACCTGAACCCATAACGGACTTTAGCAAAGAGGAAAACCGTCAGGCCCTTTTGAAAGAGCTGGCGAAGGTAAAGGAGAACCTCGGCAAGAAGTATCCCATCATCATAGGGGGGCAAGAGATATATACGGATGAGACCTTCAGGTCCATAAACCCCGCCCACACGGACCAGGTGATAGGGGAGTTCTCAATCGCAACGCAGGAGCATGCCGACAGGGCGATAGAGGAGGCCTGGGAGGCCTTCAAGTGGTGGAGCCGTTTTCCCGCCGAGGAGAGGGCGGCCTTTCTGTTTAGGGCTGCCGAGGTTCTGCGTCGTCGCAGGCACGAGTTTACGGCGTGGATGGTCCACGAGGTGGGTAAGAACTGGCTTGAGGCGGACGCCGACGTTGCCGAGGCTATAGATTACCTTGACTACTACGCCCACCAGATGCTCAAATTCGCCCAGAAACCCGAACTCGCGTGGATATACGGTGAGAACAACGAGTACTTTTACATCCCCCTTGGGGTGGTGGTCGTAATACCTCCGTGGAACTTCCCCCTCGCCATACTCCTCGGTATGACCATGGCCGCCGTGGTGACGGGCAACACGGTGGTGCTGAAGCCGGCCAGCGACGCCCCCATGATGGGCTACCTCTTTATGGACCTGATGCGGGAGGC
>JALWYV010000051.1 GCA_027003075.1 Caldifarciminota bacterium
TTATTAGTTTGTGTCCGAATTTTTGTCCGAATTTCTGTCTGGGAATTTGGCTCAAATCCTTGTATATCAATGCTCAAAGTGTCCGAATTTTTGTCCGAAATTTTGCCCGAGATTTTTTGGGCATTTTTGTAGCTATCTTCAGTATTTTTCGCTTGAATTTCTTGATTATAAGTTTTAAGCTTATAAATAAAGGAGTGTCCTTTCTTCTTCCCTGTGTTTTCTATTACAGATATGTTAGTGAATGTTTTTAATATCTTTTCTACTCTGTGTTTTTTTATTCCTAACTTTTCATAAAAAGGATTATCTTTCGGTTCTTTAAAAATTTCAATAAACCAATTTTTCCTTTCCTCATTATAAAATGGCAACCCAATCAATTTATAGTCTTTATTCTCTTTAAATAAGTCTGACCTAATTTTGATTTTGTATTTTTTCTCAATCTCTTTCAAGAAATCTTCTTTCCATTGATCCGTTTTAATTAGATGAGATCCTTTTGGTTCTATGAAAAGTTGGTATTGTTCAATTTTATCCGAATTTTTTTTCTTTAGAAATAACACAAAATCTGGTTCTACGGCTTTTCCATCTAAAAATCTATAAATTTTGAATAATCCTGCGTTTCTTAGTAGATATATTTCTTCGTACTTTTCTTTTAAATTTTCTATAAATCCATCAATAAATTTAACAAAAGATTTTTCCTCATATGTTCCATAGTTCTCGTCATATATATACCAATCTTTATCAGCAAGGTTAAGCTGTAAGTCCGGATGTTTAGCATGATTCATAGGAATACCATATTCTTGATCTCCATAATCTCCAACATTAATTTTCAAGCGTTTATCTCTAACTATTTCTCTAATTTCAAGGGGAGTGAAAATTTCCGCACCCTTATACTCAACATATTCCTTTAAAATTTCATTTTCTAACTGCATCAAAACATTTAAGCATATTTTCAATTTATCCTCTGGTGTTAGATTATTCAATTTTTCTCTTGAGCTTGTGATGTCAACGGTTATTTTTTTCAAAGATTCAATAAACTCAGTGGAAGAGGCCAGAGATGGAAAGTATTTTTTAAGGTTGTTAAATCTATAGAAATTGAGTTTTGCCATCGCTTTTCTCAAGATCATATCCCCGAAATCGCCCAATTGAAATGTTTTAGTTGTCGTTTCAAAATATTTATTACTAATTTCGCTTTCCTTCAAAATAATTTCTTCTTTTATATATCCCGTTGGCAGTCTGTATTTGTATATCTTTTTTATTCCTATATCATCTATTGTTTTTACTCCGCTTCTATCAACTTTTACTCTACTATTTACAAAGAGAACCCCTTTTTCCCAGAAGCCCGTTTCTTTAATTGAAGGTTTAACTTTTAATATAACCTCCTTTTCTTCATAGGGCATAATACCGTACTCTTTTAGTGCTGTTGTGAGCTCCTGTATATATCTTGGATTGTACTTGCTGTGATAGTATAGTTCTTCAATAATTTTCAATTCATGTTCAGGCTGGTTATCAAATTTTCTTTTAAAAGGATCATCATTTTCATTGAGTTTAAATGGATAATACCTTGCCCCCCTTCCAATCAGCTGCCTTTCCGCAATAGTTGTATTACCCGGAATGTATCTACCATCCCTTGTCCATCTCCCATCTCTTGTATCGTAGAGTCTGACTATATCAAAAAGGTTTAATACATCCCATCCCTCATCAAGCATCTTTACTGCAAATATAGCTCTAATTTCATTATTCTCATCTTCAAGAGTATTAAGCTTTATCTGCTTCTCTTTATCTATATTTTTTGAATCTAGCAAAATACATTTTTCCTCTGAAAAATCCTCTTTCAATTCAGTTATAAGATTATCAATTGTTATTCCTTCTTTCTCAAAGTAATTAAAGACTTTTTCCAATATAGTTCCGGCAGCACTTGACTTGATGGTTTTTATATCACTCTCTCTTAAATTATCCATTTTCTCTTTGAATAAATTATAATTTTCTTTAGACTCTTTTATGTTCTTAGATTTGAACAGTATCACAGGCTTTAACCTTATTCCATATTTTTCTGCAATTTTTCTTCTGTATTGGCTTAAAATAACTGCCTGTAACATTCTTTCCCAGTTTCCCAAATCTGCCTGCAAAACCTTAACCTCCTTTGAATAACCGTCAATCCTGAACTGCTTTAAATCATACTCAAAAATTATTTTATCTTTATACTTTTTATAAATTTCCGGATTATCCATATCAATAGTAGCTGTATATTCAAGCATTATGTTTTCAGGGTTAGAATTGAGAATCTGCATAACCGTATATTCCCATGTCCTTTTCATTTCTTCCTCGGTCTTGTTAAGTTTATTTCTTGTCCATGCGTTTATGTGATGTGCTTCATCCGATATTAAAACTATCTTTTTATCCCTAAAATCCTCAAATGTGATTGAGTTTTCCCTAGAAAGATTTAACTGGCTATGTAGTCCCTGAATCGTTGTAAAGATTATGTTTATATCCTCTTCATTTGCTTCATCAAAATTGGAAACTTCTCTTATTACCACCTCCTTATCCTCAAATTTTATTCTTTGGTTGAATAGATATTTTGGGGACAAAGGATTCAGGAAGTTATCTCTTGTCTTTTCTATTATATTTGTGCTATTCACGAAAAACATAAAGTTTCTATAACCTTTATTGTAAAGATAAAGAATATTTGCAGCCATCAAAAGAGTTTTGCCGGAACCAGTTGCCATATTGAATAGAAGTTGCGTTGGTCTTTTTCTATTCGGATTCTCTTCAAGGTAGTGAATAAACCTCGCTATAG
This sequence comes from Caldifarciminota bacterium, assembly GCA_027003075.1. Taxonomy (GTDB): domain Bacteria; phylum Hydrothermota; class Hydrothermia; order LBFQ01; family LBFQ01; genus JAADCS01. The sequence continues at coordinate 2,792 of JALWYV010000051.1, forward strand.
CTTCAATTTGATAAGGTCTCAACTTAAACCTTGGATTGAGATTATCTTCAATGTACTTAGGGATATCCTTTTTAAGATACCCCATTTTTGAAAGAACATCGTATTCCTGACTTAATCTCTGGGCCTCAGGCATCTTGCCCCCCTTCGTAGAATTCTTTATTTAGTTTCTTATCTTCTTCGCTCACACCGTAAGTGGTATCATCAATTTCGCTGTAATTCACATAGAGGTCGTTGTATTCAAGCATTTCAAGGAGAAGTTTCTTTTGCTCGCTTAAACTGAGTGCCTTAAACTCCTCAATATTTTTATCAAATAATCTCGGATCAACTCTGTAACTCAGAAATCCATTTTGCTTCATATCTTCCCAGATGTTTAAAAGTTCATCCGTAGTTTCAGCGTCTCTTATCTTTTCAACAAAAGCTTCATTGAGTTTCATAATCTCCATATAAACAAAATCGCCTCCGCCTTGCCAACCGACGTCCTTGGAAACACCTGTTTGGTCACCATTGATAACATTTTTAAGTCTTATCCAAGGGCTATTTTCTCCGTAGTTCAATTGTTCTATACATATGTACTGCAATTTATTTTTATGTGCAACAGCACATGTTGTTCCGCTTCCCGCAAAAAAGTCTAAAACAATATCATTTTCCGATAGATTTACATAATCGAAAAGTTCTAATATTAACTTTTCTGGTTTTTTACCTTTAGGAAGTTTTACTCCACCTTCTGCAGCCAAGGAGCCTCGCGCTATTATATCACTTATATCAATGAAATTGGGTTTTGGTATTTCAAAAGAATTTTCCTTCAAAATAGGAAATCCTTGAAAATAATTTGCGTTTTTATATCCTTCTCGCGGCTGAATAATATAGCGATATCCTAAAGTATCAGCTCCTATCCCTATGACTTTATATAAAGTTCCGAAACCGTCAATATTAAGACGATCTTTCAAAAAATCCCTATAAAATCTAGTAGTGCTGTTTCTATCCATAATACTCTCTCTAATATTTTCTTTTCTAAGGTAATCCTTTGAGGGTTTATTATGCCTTTTTATCTCATATTCCCCTTTCTTGAAGATAACAACCTTTTTGCCACCAATAACAATCTCCCTACCCTTTGATTTTTCTATGATCTCGTACACATAATGACTTATATCTTTTGATATTATTTGCTTTTTAGGTCGGAAAATTTTAGTTTTAGAATAAAATAGAACATATTCTGTTATATCATGTATATCTTTATCCCCTACCAATATTCTTCTAGGATGCCTCATTTTTACAATCAAGGTTGCAATATAGTTATATCTACCAAAAATTTCATCCATTAGTACTTTAAGATAGTGCATTTCCTTGTGATCAATTTGAACAAAAATAACCCCATCCTCTTTCAACAGCTCTTTGGCTACTTCCAATCTATTCTTCATAAAAGTCAACCAAGTAGAATGCTTGAAATTGTCATTATACTTAAACTCATCATTCCCAGTGTTATACGGCGGATCAATATAAATCAACTTTACTTTCCCCCTAAACTCCTTTAAAAGTGAATGCAGCACCAGAAGGTTGTTCCCCTTTATTATTAAATTATCTGTTATCGTATCTTCAGGTAAACCTCTTTTTCTGTTTATTTCCGGATCTCTCCTGAAACCATCAAGCGGATGTTCTCCATCTTTATCAATTCTCTTAAAATTGGTAAAAACTTTTGGATCTAATAACCTATCAATCTCATCCGGTGCAAGAATAACATTGTGGAAAATCTCTTTTCTCTTTTCATCAGGTTTTTCCTGACCCCCTTCAAGAACACAATCCTTATAGGGCCACACCAAAACAACCTCTTTACTTTTTGCTAAGTATTTCCCTTCTTCATTGGCAAGACCGATTTTGTTTTTAAAAGCAGTATATGAATCGGGAAGGAACTCCTTATTATCTACAAATTTCATAAATTTCTCTTTATCAAAAATTAAAACACCATCTATATCCTTAAAGAAATGTCTTTTTATTTGCTCATTATTTAATAAAAGTTTAATCAATTCCTTATCAAGTTTCAAAGCATGCTCCACTATCTTATTTTTTAACGGTTTTCCTTCAGCGTCAACGAATCTCCCATCCCTCCTTAAAAGTTCCCTTAATTCATTAGCCAAGACCATTTTGCACCTCCTTCCTTTAACCCCTTTGGGGAGCGAGTATTTTATAGCTGAGCTTCGCCTCACCGCCAACGGCAACATCTCCCCCTTCTCCGCCCTCATCCTCTACACCCTCATAGCATACTTCATCTATCAAACTGTCCTCGCCCTCCGTCGTAGGGTGAGGAGGTAGCCCCCTCACACCACCTCCCCCATCTCCCTCAACTTATCCCTCACCACCGCCGCCTTTTCAAACTCAAGGTTCTCGGCGTAGCGGAGCATCAGGCTCTTGAGTTTCTTTACGGCCCTCTGGCCCCTGTACCTCTTCAGGATCTCCTCAATGGCCTTCAAAACCTCACCGTCCTCCTCCCCCTCCTCGCTGGTCAGCACCCTCTCGTCCGCCACCCCCGTTATCCGCATTATCTCCTCCCGGCTCTTCTTCACCGTCCGGGGGACTATCCCATGCCTGCGGTTGTACTCTAACTGTATCCTCCGCCTCCTCTCCGTCTCCTCTATCGCCCTTCGCATCGCCTCCGTTATCTCGTCGGCGTACAGGATCACCTTACCGGCGGCGTTGCGGGCGGCCCGGCCTATGGTCTGGATAAGGGCGGTGTAGGACCTCAAAAAGCCAGACTTGTCGGCGTCCGTTATGGCCACCAGGGACACCTCCGGCAGGTCCAGACCCTCCCGCAGCAGGTTCACCCCCACAAGGACGTCTATCTCACCGAGGCGAAGGTCCCGCAGTATCTTTACCCTCTCTATGGCGTCCAGCTCCGAGTGTAGGTACCCCGCCCTTATACCCAACTCCTTCAGGTAGTCCGAGACCTCCTCCGCCGACCTCTTCGTCAACGTGGTGATGAGGACCCTGTCCCCCCTCTCAACCGCCCTCCTTATCTCCTCAAGGAGGTCGTCCATCATCCCCTTCAGGGGCCTCACCTCAACTATCGGGTCGGGTACGCCCGTCGGCCTGACTATCTGCTCCACCACCTCCCCACCGGTCTTCTCCAGCTCGTACGGGCCGGGTGTGGCCGACATAAACACCACCTGTGGCCAGAGTTCCTCCAGCTCCTCAAACTTCAGGGGTCTGTTGTCAAGGGCGGAGGGAAGGCGAAAGCCATGCTCTATGAGGGTGAGCTTCCTGCTCCTGTCCCCCTCGTACATGGCCCGGAGCTGGGGGATAGTGACGTGGGACTCGTCTATCACCATCAAATAATCCTCCGGGAAGTAGTCAAGGAGGGTCCAGGGGCGGGAGCCGGGAGGTCTGCCGGATATGTGGCGGGAGTAGTTCTCAATTCCGGGGCATCTACCCGTCGTCCGCAGGAGTTCAAGGTCGTATCGGGTGCGCTGCTCAAGTCTCTGGGCCTCAAGGAGTTTGCCGGCCGCCCTCAACTCCTTAAGTCTCTCCTCAAGCTCCATCTCTATGCTCTTTATCGCCCTCTTCAGCCTCTCCTCACCGCCAAGGAAGTGGGAGGCCGGCCAAAGGGTGAATTCCTTCACCTCCCGGAGGGTTTTCATTGAGACCGGCTCAAGTATCCTCATCCTCTCAATCTCATCTCCCCAGAATTCAATCCTCAATATAAATTCCTCGTAGGCCGGTATTATGTCTAAGACGTCCCCCCTTATGCGGAAACGCCCCCGCTGGAGGTCTATGTCGTTCCTCTCGTAGTGGAGGCTGACGAGGTGGAGGGCGAGGTTCTTCAGGTTCCACCGGTCCCCAACCCGAAAGGTTAAGAAGCTCTCCCTTATTACGGAGGGGTCGTCAAGGGCGTATATGGCGGAGACGGAGGCCACCACAATAACGTCCTCTCTGGTGAGCAGGGAGGAGACCGTCCGCAGCCTTAGGCGTTCAATGTCGTCGTTTATGGTGGCCTCCTTGGGGATGTAGGTGTCCGTCTGGGGGATGTAGGCCTCCGGCTGGTAGTAGTCGTAGTAGCTTATGAAGTACTCAACGGCGTTCTCCGGGAAGAAACCTTTCAACTCCCCGTAGAGCTGGGCGGCGAGGGTCTTGTTGTGGGAGAGTATGAGGGTGGGTTTGCCGATGCGGGCGATTACATTTGCGATGGCAAAAGTTTTTCCCGTCCCCGTCGCCCCAAGAAGGACCGAGTACTTCTCCCCGCTCTCTATCCTCCTCACCAGTTCCTCTATGGCCTTCGGCTGGTCCCCCGCCGGCTCAAAGGGAGCGTGGAGGACGAAGGGGGAACCGGGGAAACGGTATATTTTCATCGGGGGGAATTTTAATCCCGATACGAGGACATAACCCTGGTTCAAATAAGTAGGGGAGCATCAGGAAGATAAGAGCGAATTGGGATAAGAGGGAAAAAAGGAAAACGATCAGAGGAAGCAACGAGAGTAGAGAGGGTAGTAAAGATATTCGGGGAAGGGGAGAAGGTAAAAGTACCGAGGACAAATAGGATAGCGGTTGATAGAAGGGTTCGTTAAACGGTCTGGGTGATACCGAATTCTCTTACACCGGTAGAATCTCCCCCTATGAAGCTGTACGAGTGCGTCCCCAACTTCTCCGAGGGCAGGAACGAGGAGGTAATAAACGCCCTTAAGGAGGCCATAGAGTCCGTTCCGGACGTGAAACTTCTGGATATGGAGAAGGATCCGGATCACAACCGGAGCGTCTTCACCTTCGTGGGTACGGCCGAAGGCGTTCTTGACGCGGCCTTCAAGGCCATAAAGGTGGCGGTTGAGAAGATAGACATGAACAGGCACGAGGGGGCCCACCCAAGGATAGGGGCTGCAGACGTCGTTCCCTTCGTTCCCCTCTTTGATGCCACCATGGAGGAGGCGGTTGACCTCGCCCACAAGCTGGCGAAGAGGGTGGCGGAGGATTTGAACCTGCCCGTGTACCTCTACGGTGAGGCCGCCCGGAAGCCTGACAGGTACGACCTCGCCAACATCCGCAAGGGTCAGTACGAGGGTCTCGCCGAGAAGATGAAGGATCCTAACTGGAAGCCCGATTACGGCCCGGATACCCCACACCCCACGGCCGGAGCCACCGTAATAGGGGCGCGTAAGATACTGGTGGCCTACAACGTGAACCTGAACAGCCGCAACCTCAAGGCAGCCAAGAGAATAGCCCGACACGTGAGGGCAAAGACGGGGGGTCTCGCCTTCGTAAAGGCGCTGGGCTTTGACCTGCCCACAAAGGACATGGTGCAGGTCTCCATGAACTTAGTTGACTACGAGAAGACTCCTGTACACGCGGCCTACGAGTACGTTAAACTCTGGGCGGAGCGTTACTCTCAGCCGGTTTACGAGAGCGAAATCGTTGGTCTCGTTCCCCTGAAAGCTCTGGTTGACGTGGCGAAGTTCTACCTGAAGCTTAACGACTTCAAACCCGATCAGATAATAGAGAGCCGGATATACGACGGATGGACGCTTGACCTCTACCTCTCGGATCTCGCTTCTTCTGAAGCCGTCCCCGGTGGTGGAGCGGTGTCGGCCCTCTCCCTCGCTCAGGCTGCGGCCCTGGTGTCCATGGTGGCGGGTATAGGGCTGAAACGTAAGAAGTACAGGGAGAACTGGCCGAAGTTTCAGGAGATACGTGACAGAGCCAGGGCCGTACTCAAGAGGGCCAGGGAGCTGATTTACGAGGACGTTAAGGCCTTTGAGGAGGTGATGGCGGCCTACAAACTACCCAAAGACGACCCCGAGAGGAAGGGTAAGATCCAGAAGGCTCTGGTCAGGGCTGCCGAAGTGCCCCTTGAAGTAGTGAAGTTGTCGGCCGAGGTTAAAGGGTTAGCGGACGAACTTGAGCCAATAGCACCCAAGTCGGCCATAAGCGACGTGTACGTGTCCAGATACCAGGCGGAGGCTGCCCTTAAGGGAGCAGCAGAGAACGTTAAGATAAACCTTGTCTCCCTTGAGGAGGGGGAGGACAAGCGGAGGATAGAGGAGGAGCTGAGCAGGTACACTAAAGGGTAGGGGACGTTAGCAGGGTATAGAGCGGTTTAATTTAGTGGGTGTTATCGTGTGGGGAACATGTGGCGGGACAGGGTACTCTAAGGACATTTCAAAATTCACAAACCTTTCTCTATCTTCCGAAGTTTCGATTCAACGGAGAGTAAGGAGGAGAGGGAGCAGGTTGGACACTCCCCCTCCCCCGGATTCAGTTAATCTTCGTGTACGTCAAAGCGTACGAAACGGCGTACTACGAAGTCCCCCTGAGCCTTCAGCCACTCACCGAAGGATATTTTCGGGTCCTTCATGTAAGGCTGATCCAGAAGGGACCTCTCACTCAGGAAGGACTTAAGCCTGCCCTCAACTATACGGGGTATTACGTTTTCGGGCTTACCCTCCTTACGGGCCTGCTCCTCGTATATCTCCCTCTCCTTCTGGAGGACCTCCTCAGGGATCTCGTCCTTGGATACGGCGATGGGTTTCATGGCCGTAATCTGCATGGCCGTCTCCCTCGCCACCTTCTCGTCTGGGGGGTAGATCTCCACTATGGCCCCCTGAAGGGCGCCCGGATGGATGTAAATGTACACCATACCGTCGTCCGTGGAGAAGTAGGCCACCTTCTTTATCTCTATCTTCTCCCCTACCTTCCCGGAGAGGAGCATCATCTCCTCCTCAAGGGCGGGATCCATAAACTCCTCAACGCTGTTGACCTTCTTCTCCAAGAGGACCTGAAGGGCCTTCTGACCGAAGTTTTTGAAGTCGTCCGTACGGGCCACGAAGTCCGTCTCGCAACCCACCTCCACGACTGCCCCCCACTTGAAGTTCTCGTCGGATGCGGCGAACAGGAGACCCTCCTTGGTCGTACGGGATACCTTCTTCTCGGCCTTGGCTATCCCCATCTTGCGGAGGATCTCTATGGCCTTGTCCACGTCTCCACCGGTCTCCTCAAGGGCCTTCTTCACGTCCATGAGACCCGCACCCGTGGCCTCACGCACCATCTGTATAAGTTTAACGTCTACTTTAGCCATGGTTAAAACCTCCTTTTAACTGGAGAGTTCGGCTTCCTCCGGGAGTACTCCTCCTGCGGCCTCCCTCTCCCTCTTTCCGTCCAGATAACCCTGGGCCACTATGTGGGTTATGAAGCGTATACTCTTCATGGACTCGTCGTTAGCGGGTATGGGCAGGTCCACCATCTCGGGGTCGGCGTTGGTATCCACCATGCCTATGGAGTATATGCCGAGTTTCTTCACCTCGTAGGCGGCGATGTGGTTGTACTTGGGATCCACGATGTAAACGAGATCGGGCAGGTGGTTCATGTTCTCTATTCCGCCGAAGAGTTTACGGAGCTTGGCGTACTCCCTCTGCATCTTGAGTATCTCCTTCTTGGTGTAGGGCAGGACCTCACCGCGACGGCGACGCTCCTCAAACTCAAGGAAGAGGGACTCGTACTCCTTCATCTTCAGGATGCGTTTGTGGATGGTCTCAAAGTTGGTCAGGAGTCCACCGGGCCACCTCTCAACGACGTAGAAGGCTCCTACCCTGCGGGCCTCCTCCTTGATGATGGCACGGGCCTGGGGCTTGGTGCTCACGAACAGGACGGTACCGCCCCGACGTCCCTCCTCCCTCATACGCTCGTAGGCCTTACGCAGGGCCACGACGGTGTAGCGAACGTCTATGACGTGAATACCGTTCCGGACGGTGTAGATGAAGGGCTTCATCTTGGGGTTCCAGCGGCTCTTACGGTGTCCGTAATGGGCCCCGACCTCAAAGAGCTTCTTCAGAAGCTCCTTGGGGTTGTTGAGGAGCTCCCTGACGTCCATCTCCTCCAGATTAACGCTTGGTGTACTGCCAAGCCCTTCTTCTCTTAGTTCTTCCATACTTCATCCTCTCCTTTTCCCTCGGATCGCGCGTTAACATTCCGGCCTTGCGCAGGACGGGCCTCTTGCCGGGATCCAGCGCAACTATCGCCCTCGCGAGGGCATGGCGCACGGCACCTGCCTGACCGGATATTCCACCCCCTTCAACCCTGACCTTGACGTCCACCACGTCCCGAAGGCCAGTCAGATCAAGGGGTTCAAGCGCCCACATAACCAGATGGGCCTTCTTGAAGTACTCTTCGGGCGACTTACCGTTTATGAAGATGCGTCCGGTCCCCCTCTTAAGGGTCACCCGGGCAGTCGCCCTCTTCCTTGAACCGGAAATGTTGACAATCTCCATTTTCTACTTCCTTTTCAAAACTTTATGTCCAGCGGCTTCGGGTTCTGGGCCGCGTGAGGGTGGGTGTCGGTGGTATATATCTTCAACCTCTTGAGACGGCGTTTGCGGAGCTTGTTCTTCGGAAGCATCCTCTTGACGGCCAGATAGATCACGCGCTCGGGGTGGTGCTGGAGCATCCACCACAGGGGTCTCTCCTTGAGACCACTCGGATATCCGCTGTGCCACCTGTATACCTTCTGCTGGAGTTTCTTACCCGTCACCTTAACCTTATGGGCGTTCAACACTATAACGAAATCGCCCATGTCGGCGTGGGGAGTGTACTGGGGCTTGTGCTTACCCATAAGGATCTTCGCTATCTCGGACGCGAGTCTTCCCAGAGTCTTCCCCGTAGCATCCACAACGTACCACTCCCGCTGGACGTCCTCTTTCCTCAAAAATGGCGTCACTTTCACCTTTCTACCCTCCTTTTAAGAGCGTGTATTATACTGGGGAAAAGGGGAAATGTGAGAGAACGGGGGTAGAATCCGACGATGAAAGTTGAGGTAATAGGGAGCGGAAACGCTTTCACTTCGCGAGTTAACGCTTCCGTAATGATAGACAGCACCCTTCTCGTAGACTGCGGCCCTACGGTTCCCGCACGCCTGTTCGGAAAGGGCGTCTTTCCGGGGGACATCCTCCTTACCCATCCCCACGGGGATCACGTCCTAGGTCTGCCCGTCTACCTTCTGAAGGTGGGGATAGATAACCTGATTCACGGAAGGGATACCCGTATAAGGTTGTGGGGGTCAAAAAGGACGCTCAGGGTGGTGGAGGACCTGTACCGGGCCACGTACGACTGGGGAAACCTCAGGGATTGGGTGGAATTTTATCCCGTCCTATCCGGTGGGGCAGGGCGTTTCACGGTCGGTCATATGGAAATATCGTACGAGAGGAGGAGACACACCGACTTTACGGATACGTACATCTTCAGGATCGGAAACCTCGGGTACGCTACGGACGTTAGCGAAACTCCCGAAGATTACGCCTTTTACAGAGGACTTGGTGTCCTCATACACGAGTTCGGCCCCTCCTCGGATCACACACCTCTGAAGACGGTCGTGGAGATAGCACTCCGGGCCGGTGTGAACAGGCTGTACCTCATCCATTACCCCGACGGAACGGATCCTGAAGTCCTGCGTCCCTACCTTCATCTGTTTGATGAAATGGGCCTTCTAAGGGAAGGGGACGTGATACACACGTAAATTTTATGTCAAAAGCGGTTTTCGTACGGGGAAGAGATTTCGTCTATAAAATAACCTATGCACTTAGTAGATGCCCACATCCACACGGAGGGCCTTTCAGTATACGATCTCCGTCAGATGGCCCTGATGGGCGTTCGCACCGTGGTGACCTTCTTTAAGCCGTACTACAGGGTTTCGGGGACGGACTCCTACGTGGACCTCATAGAGAGGTTCATCAGGGTGGAGAAGAACCGTGTGGAATCTACCGGTATAAAGCCCTACCTGGCCATAGGTATATCGTACGCCGCCGGGATAAGGGATCCCTTTCCTCTCGTGGAGAAACTGGAGGATTACCTGAAGTTTGACTTCGTCGTAGCCATAGGAGAGGCCGGACTATCCGATTTTAACGATGCCCTGCAGGTTGAGATCCTGAAGATACAGATGGAGCTCTCCCGTAAGTTCGGCAAACCTATATTCGTAGATCTACCAGAAGGGAACAAGAAGTACGCCTTCAAACGGGTGGAGAAGCTCGTAAATGAGGTGGGTCTGGACCCCTCTCTCGTGGTACTTAACGAGGTTACCCCTCTCCTCGTCCTGGATCTCTCGGATAAGCCCTACTGGTTCTGCTTCTCCCTCTTCCCGGACAGACCCTTCGTTGAGACCCTGCCCGAAAACATCCTGAGGGGGGACTTCCCCATGGACAGGGTACTCCTGACCTCTAACCTTGACGCCTTCACCGACAACCCCACCCTCCTCCCTGAGACCCTGTACGACCTTGAGGTGGGTGGACATTACCTGCCCATGATAGAGAAGATAATGCGCGATAACCCGGCGAGACTTTTTAAATTGACATAACGGAGGAAAACCATGAGAAGTATAGAAGAGGCAATAGCCTTCGTAAAGGGTGAAAAGGTTGATATAGTCACCCTGGTCTTCACGGATATACTCGGACGCCTTAAGGGTTTCAACCTGAGCGTGGCCGAGGTTGACCGGGCCTTCAACGAGGGCATAGTGTTTGACGGTTCCTCTGTGGAGGGGTTCGTCCGCATAGAGGAGTCCGACCTTATAGCGAAACCCGACCCCAACGCCATCTTCATAGCTCCGGCGGAGGTCAGCGGCCTCAAGACCGCCTATATAGTGTGCGACATACTTACACCGAAGGGTGAGCCTTTCGTTCGGGACCCCAGAGGTATCCTGAAGCGTAAACTTGAGGCCCTCGCGAAGGAAGGGTACGCCTACTACGTGGGTCCGGAGCTGGAGTACTTCTACTTCGCCAGTGCTAACGCCCCCGAACTCCTTGACGAGGCGGGATACTTTGATATACTCCCCTCCTACAGGCCGACGCTGGCGAGGGAGGAGACGGTCAAGATCCTCAGGGATATGGGTATAGAGGTTGAGGCCTCCCACCACGAGGTGGCCCCCAGCCAGCACGAGATAGACTTCCGCTACGCCGACGCCCTCAGGGCTGCGGACATCCTCCAGATCTCAAAGATGCTGGTTAAAGAGATCGCCCGTAAGCACGGCCTGTACGCCTCCTTCATGCCCAAACCCATATTCGGGGTTAACGGGAGCGGTCTTCACCTCCACATGTCCGTATGGAAGGACGGGAAGAACCTGTTCTACGACGAGTCCCACGAGTACCAGCTCTCCGAGTTCGCCCAGCATTTCCTCGGTGGCATACTCTCCAACGTGAAGTACATAACCCTCGTCCTCAACCAGTGGGTAAACTCCTACAAGAGGCTGGTCGTCGGCTACGAGGCCCCGGTGTACATCTCGTGGGGAAGGTCCAACAGGTCGGCCCTCGTGAGGGTGCCGGCCTTCAAGAAGCCTTCCTCCGCCCGAATAGAGTTGAGATCCCCCGATCCGGGTACCAACCCCTACCTCGCCTTCGTCTCCATTCTGACGGCCGGATTCAAGGGAGTTGAGGAGGAGGCTTCCCTGCCGGCTCCGGTTGAGCAGGATATCTACCACATGACCGAATCTAAGAGGCGCCGCCTGAAGATAGACTCCCTCCCCTCCTCCCTTAAGGAGGCTATAGACCTGGCCCGCCGCAGACCCATCCTGAAGGAGGCCCTGGGAGAGCCGATGTTTGCCAAACTCGTGGAGAACAAGCTCGTGGAGTGGGACAGGTTCCGCATGGCCGTCACGGACTACGAGATAAACACCTACTTCGGAATGCTATAAAAAAAGAGGGGGCGGTTTCGCCCCCTCTATCTATCCGTGTTGCGTTTTACCTTACGATGAGTTTGCTGGTTCCTCCTTTGTGCATGATGAGGTAGACGCCGGGCTTCAGTGTGAAGGTTCCTGTCCCTTCACCGACGAGCCTTCCGTCCGTGGAGTATATCCTTACTGGGAGAGAAGTGGAGAGGGTCCTGCCGTCAAAGTTGAACTTACCTCCCCGAACGACGTCCTCCTCCACGTCCGTGGGGGTGGTCCACCTATCAAACCACACGTTATCCGAAGCGTACTCCCTGTACACTACGAACCCACCCGATAGGGTTGAGCTGTACCCCACGGATGCCGGGAAACTCGTGGTGGCGTTGTAGTCGTTCAAGAAAACGCGGCTTGAAGGCCACGCAGACGCGTCCGTTGCAAAAGCGTATATGACCGTGTCCCACGAGGATACCAGAGTGGTGACGAAGCGAAAGGCGTCCGCGTTGTGTTCGTAGGACAGTACGGGATAGCGCATTTCCGCCCCTGTGGATATGAGAAAGTTCGTGGGAGGGAAGGGGGCGGCGGGTGACCAGTTCGCGCCCCCGTCCGTGGAGTAGGTGTGGTGGATGTCCCACTTGTCCGTGCCGCCATGGTAGTTGGACCATACTACGGTAACGTGCTGGGAGGAAACTGCGCCATCGGATGCGGCAACTGATACGTGCTTTATGGCGTTCCCTTCGGTTAGTTGATCAACGGAGGAAGCGCCAAGGGTGGGGAGGTTAAAGGTCACGAGCCACACGGTGGAGTCGGAGGTTATGTAGGCGTGGTATCCTCTGCCGTTTTCGGAGACATGTATATCCGACCAGTATACGCTGGTGTTGGCACTCTGGAGGGTCCACGTCTGGGCTGTATCCGTAGATGCTCCCCGGTACACCATGTTGTTATCCGTTAAGTAGGATATAACCACCTGATTGGCAGAGTTTACGGATAGGCTTGGATATCTCGTTGTATCCTTATCCACTACCTTAACCCAATCCCAAGAGGAACCGTCAAGGGTTATACGACGCGAATAGAGGGCGTCAAAGGATGTGCTATCGTAGTCCACCACTACGAACATCCACGGATTGGGACCCGGACCTATGACCATGTCAAAGCCCATGTGATCTATATTACCGTGTACGTCAAACATCGGCTGTCTGACCCACGTACTTCCTCCGTCCGTACTCTTCCATATCTCAAGGGTATCTGCCCCGGAAGATCTCATCAGTACGGCGGCATAGATGTCGCCGTTGGGTGCGGATACGACCTTTACCCCGGCCGGGGTCCCCGTATTAGCGCTCCTTATAAGGATATCCGTACTCCACATGGGTGTAAACGGTGCGTACTTCGGTTTTTCTTCCTCACCGACTACCACGGCCGGCGAAGGCACTTCTCCCAGATCTCCGTTCAACGGGATGGATCTTACAGTTTTGCCCCTAAGGTCCATCTCCGCCTCAAGAACCTTAACGGATCCTGAAGTTTCGTTCCCTTCGGGATGGAACGGAGACGATGCCATCGCTCCCGCAGGTAGCAGGAGCATCGTTGCGAAAAGATATCTACTCATTCTGTTCTCCTTTCCGACCTTTCCGGTCGGGTACGCATATTATAAGGCCGCACGTGGGAGGAAATCAAATAATTCTTAAATTTAACACAGATTCCCAGAAACTGTATTGTTTCACCAAACGCACCGATGAGGCGGGATAGTGTATAAATAAAGGGAATCCGGGAGGAGACTTCTTTGGCTCACATTCGCAAATTGTGTGCAATTTTTGCGAAAATTTTGATATATTGTTATGATATAGTCACTAAAATTGAAAATTTCTTAAACAGAACGTTTAACCTCCTACCTCACGAGGTATATCGGGCTTAGCTCTATTTCATATTCGTAGGTTCCAAAGGTGTCGGCGAGGGGGGTGATAGCCCATCTCATGGAGACAAAGCCACTTTTCTTACCGTCCTTCCCCCATGCCCAGCAGGCCGGGGAACCTCCCTCGTTCCATATCCACCCAGGAGGATTATAAACGTCAAACTCCTTTCTCAAGGTATCAAGGTCTATCCGTATCTCTCTCCACGATGTGTCAAGCACCTGATTTCGTACTATAAATCCTCTGCAGTAGTGTCTATAGACTACCAACCCCCATATGTTGTATCTCCCCTTTCCTCTAATATAAAAGACGAGATACCTACCCCAGTCAAGAAGATCAAGAGGATAACCCCTGAGGATAGATCCGAGAGCAGGTTTGAACTCCCTTGTTTTCCAGTCCCTTTTGTAGTACTCCCACTTACCTTTGATGTGTAGAGGGCCGTAGTCGTCAATTACCCTGTATCCACCATCGGGTACGGGTATGCTATCACTAACGGGCAGGGTGTCAAAATTCTTGACGTCCCAGCCGTGATAGTGGAACTCAACTACTCCCCACGACTTTACTATGCTGTCCGCCTGCCTGCCCTCGTCAAGATCGGCAAAGAGATAAACAAAAGGCAGCATAAAGCCATATCTTAAGAGTGAATTAAGGGTTCTGCAGGTGAGTATTTCCGCCATAGTGCTTCAAGCCTTACCGATAGCAGGACGATACTACGGTTAACCGGCTTGAATATCGTTGGCGTTCAGCGGTATAATACCTTTCCATGGCGGAGTACAGCGTGAAGGATAGGCTGGAAATTCCGGCGAAGGGGAGTGCGGTGATAGTGGTGGACATGCAGAACGACTTCGTACACCCTAATGGGGCGCTCTTCGTACCGGACGCCCCCAAAACCGTGCCGGCCATAGCCCGTTTACTTGACAAAGCCCGGAAGGCCGGAGTACCCGTGTTCTACACTCAGGACTGGCACGACGAGGACGACCCCGAGTTCGCGATCTGGGGAAGGCACGCCGTGGCCGGTACGTGGGGTGCTGAGATAGTGGAGGAGTTGAAACCCCGGAAGGGGGACGTACTCATAAAGAAACTCAGGTACGACGGTTTTTACGGGACCTCCCTTGATCACCTGCTCCGCCTTAAAGGTGTTAAGAGGCTCGTTGTGGTAGGGACTGTAGCCAATATCTGCGTGTTGCATACGGCCGGTTCGGCCGCCCTTAGATGGTACGAGGTTGTCGTCCCTATGGACGGCGTATCCGCCCTGAACGAGGGGGACTACCATTTCGCCCTGAGACAGATAGATTTTCTCTACAGAGGGAGCGTCGTCAGGAGCGTTGATGGGATAGAGTTCGTGTAAGGTGGTCTGGTTACTCCTCTCTTCCGAAGATTACTTTACCCGGCGTTTACTTGAGGAGAGCTTTTCCTACACCTACACCTACGACTCCTCCGGCGTCTATGGAGGGTACGATTACTTCGGGACATACGACACCGTACGGGTGTACTCCTTAGACGAGTTCTTCGGTATAAACCTCCTGAGGTACCTCAAGAGAACCACCGTAAGCGCCTACGACACCTCCTCATCTCAGGCCATATCCGGCCTGGTTCCCGACATAGAGATACCCGTACATATACCCCGGCGCTGGAGATTCCTCGGTGAGGGCGTGAGCAAGGTAACCCTGAGAGGGGAGCAGACCATATCCATAGGAGGGTTCAAGGAGGATCTCCTGAGTCCCGGCGGTCAGAACCTGAACAATACCTACCAGATGAGCAACGTCCCCGGTATAAACATGAAGCAGACCCTTAACGTTACGATAACCGGGCAGATAACCGACCGTCTCAAGGTGGAGGTCCGCCACAACTCGGAGGCGACGGACGTTAACCGTCAGAAGATACTCCTATCCTACACCGGGACGGACGACGACATAGTCCAGAGTCTTCAGGCCGGGGATATAGACGTCTCCGACTTCCCCAGTACGACGTACTCCTCCCTCGGTGCGGGGGCGGGTCTGTTCGGTCTCAAGGGTCGGTTCGCCTTAGGTCCGGCCAGAATAGTGGCCGTGGCGACCAAGGAGAAGGGTCAGAGCCAGACCAAAGTTTTCCAGGCCCAGTCCCAGATAATCACAGATACGATCTGGGGAAGCGATTACCTGAAGGAAACCTTCTTCTATCTGCCCATAACCCCCTTCATACCCCCGGGGGACAACCCGAACGACTACTACATAGCAGACCTCCTGCTCTTCTACAGGCCCCAGACCCTTACGGGGAACACGTACGTGTACGGTAAAGCCTACCATATGATGGACACCCTCGGCATAATAACGGACGATACCACGAGATGTTTCGTGGACGGCAGGTTCGTCCAGATGGATCCGGCCTCCTACCGTTTCTATAGCAAAAACGTCGTCCAGCTCCTTGAACAACCGGACGCCTCACTGTGGTGGCTGGGTGCGGTTTATAGCATAGTAAAAAACGACGGCACCGACACCATTCACGTTGGCTACGTCCCCCCTTCCCCCGACAGCACTGACCCCATCCGCATGCTCCTGATGAAACTGGACAAGATGGCCTCCTCCGATACTTCCCTGACGTGTGCGAGGAACATAAACCTCCTTGAACTCAAGAACATATACACCCTACCCTACGAACTGGACACGAGCGTTGCACCCACGGACATAACGTTCAACATCTACAGGGACAATCCCACGGCGAACGACTCCATCGGGCAGAACGGTATAAAGTTCTCCACCCTTCTCGGCGTTGATCCGGACGGGGACGGCCACATAAACGACATAGTCACGGTCATAAGCGGGTCGGATACGGTTAACTTCAGGGTGTTGGACGTGAGACCGGAGGGGGGAGGGTACCTGATATTCCCTAAATTCTGGCCCTTCGCAGATACCGTCCTGAACGACAGGGACAGCGTGATATACCTTCTAAATCGGGAGTACTGGAGGAACTACTACTCCGAGAAGTACTACATGGTACTGACCTTCAAGAAACCGCAGGCTTTCATAAGCCTCGGAGGGAGCGTCCTGAACGGGTCCGTGGAAATATTCAAGAACGGCCAGAAGCTTGAGGAGGGCAGAGATTACAGGGTGGATTACAGTATGGGGACGGTACACTTCATGATACCCCTCAACGAGACGGACGAAATACGGATAAACTACCGGTCGGCCTACAGCTTTCAGAGCCAGAGCAGGGCAATACTGGGACTGGCTTCCACGTTTGATATTTCCGAGAACTTCAAGTTCAACCTCAACTACATGTCCAAATCCGTAGCCTCAACTCAGAGGAGACCGGACTTCGGCTCCGAACCCAACAGCTATGGCGTCCTTGATGCCTCCGTAAAGTTCAACCACACCATGGACTACCTCAACCGACTCCTGAACGCCCACACCCCATTGAGCCTTGAGAAGAAGAGCGAGGTCCAGGTAAACGGTGAGGTAGCCAAATCCTTCCCCAATCCCAACACCGTGGGTGAAACCTACCTTGATAAGTTTGACCAGATCAACGACAACCTCACGAACCTAGTGATTTACGATTACAGGGGGTGGATACACGGTTCCCTCCCGTACATTCTGGACTCCACCACCCACGCCGATACGGCCGTGCTGGCCAACCGTCAATCCTGGTACTCGGGATACATGGCCGTCAGGGGAGACATACTCCCCGTTGACGATCCGAACGACAGGTCCAAGCGGGAGCAGTTGTTGAGATTGGTGGCCGAGCCGAGGATACCCGGTATACCCAACTTCATGACCATAATGATGGGTGAGAGGACGGAGAGGAGCTATCAGGATATGGAGTACGTTGAGGTGTACGTCAGGGGGAGCGGGGTACTGATATTTGATATAGGTACGAACATACCGGAGGACGCGTACGTCCGCGCCTGCGACGGCAAATTCTACGGCCTCGGAGTCCTGAACACGGAGGATCTGGACGGGGACAACCAGTTCACGGAGACGAGGGAGGACGTAGGCCTTGACGGGGTGCCGGGGGAGGACGCGGGGTGTAATCCCTCCGGTGGGGACTGGGGAAACGACGACTACACCATAACCGATCCCACGAAGGCGGATCCCTTTGATATAAACCGGTACGAGGGGAACCACAACATGGAGACCGAAGACCTGAACCGGAACTTCCAGCTGGACATGAGCGAGAACTTCTACTCCTACGTCATAGATATAGACACCATGACGCCACTCGCCGAATACAACGGATGGAAGCTCTTCCGCATACCCCTGAGGAGACCGACGAGGGTTTACGGTAACCCATCCCTTGACCGTATAGCCTACTACAGGCTGACGTGGTACGGTTTCACACGGACGGACACCCTCTTCCTCTGGCACCTCGGCATAGGGGGAAGCGCCTGGATAAACGAGGGGCCGAAGGTGGACACCGCCGACACCTCCCAGTACCTCGCCATGAACTTCGTCAGCCGGAAGACCACTCCGGGTTACGTCTCTCCTCCCGGCGTTGAGGAGAAGCTTAACTACGAGGCCGGCTCCACCACCCTTGAGGACGAGGGGGCCATGTCCATGCTCTACGAGATAAAGCCGGGGGATTACGTACTCTCCCGTAAGCGCATAGGGAACAAGTACAACTTCGTGAACTACAGGTCAATATCCCTCTGGGTTTGGGACAGGACGGCCTCACGTCCTACACTCGTGATACGTTTCGGTAAGGACTCGCTGAACTTCTACGAGTTTCGCCAGAGGATAACGGGGGAAGGTTGGCAGAACGTTAAGATCCCTCTGGACAGCCTCGTCCTGTTTAAAGGTAAGGACTACTCACCCGATTACAGGAGTAACGGCCGGTACGGCGTGAAGGGTAATCCGAGCATATTTGAGGTGGAGTTCTTCTGGATAGGTATAGCCAACGACTCCCCCGACCGTATCTCCGGAGAGCTTTGGGTAAACGAGCTCCGCCTTACCGATCCCGTCAGGGTCTCCGCCCATGCGGGGAACGTAACCCTGAGGTTCAACGTCTCCGACCTGTTCCAGACCTCCGTAAACGGGAACTTTGAGCAGGTGGACTTCGCCAGGTCCGCGACCGACCTCAGCCAGTACCGTTCAACCCGTTTTAACTTCAACACGACCTTCAACGTCCACAGCCTCTTCCCGAAGGCATGGGGTATAAACCTACCCCTGAACGTGACCTACAACTTCTCCAACCGAAGACCCAAGTTCTACCCCGGCTTAGACGTCCCCGTTACGTCCGAGGAGGAGCGCAGGAGACTTACGTCAACGAGCAAGTCCAGCGCCTACAACGTCTCCTTCTCCAAAACGGGATCCACGGGACGCCTGGGTAAGTGGTTCATAGACCCGTGGAGACTCACCCACGGAATGAGGTCGGACTTCTCCTACATCCCCGGTCAGTCCAAGGACTCCACGGTATCCGAAAACTACGGGATCAGGTACTCCTACAGGCCCACAGGGGAGTTCATGTGGAAAGGGCGCAGGTACAGGTTCCTCCCTTCGTCCTACTCCATATCCTACGACTACAACCGCACGTCCAGTTTCACGGAGGTACTGGGATCCAGAACCCGGCGTACGGACAGGACGGGGAACCTCTCCGGGAACATAAACTACGACCCTATACCCGGCATCCTGAGCTTCGGATACTCCGCATCCCGCCGTGGGGACTACAGGTACCCGGAGCTCTTCAGAACCAGCATAGACAGCATTCTGGGATTTGAGAGCCAGTTCAGGGAGAACGTTACCGCCTCTTTGAACCTCGGAAGTATATGGTTTCTGAGGCCTTCCGTTAACTACAGACACGGTTATTCGGAGAACAGAAAACCTGAGAACGCCCTTATGGGCTTTGACGTACGGGATCTGAACGAGGATCTGAACGTGGGCTTTACCCTCAACCTTGAGACCGGTACCCTCCTCTCAAAGGCCGCAAACTTAAGGGATAAGAGCAAGGACACGGCTCTATCCACGGCCGGGCCGATACACACCGTACTTTACGGTTTGGACAAACTATCACGGGCCTGGAGGAACGTACGCTTTAACTACTCCTTCAATCGCACTTCCAACTACTACGCGGCCCTTGGCAGGGCTGCATGGGCCTACCGGTTTGGGATCTCTCTGAATCCGGAGGTGGTTGTCACGGATACCCAGAGGTCCCTGTGGCGGGAGACCCACAACTACGACCTGTCCACAGATATAAACGTCGGCAACTACAGGATCTCACCGCGGGGGAGTTACCGCAGGGACCTGAGCGACGACCAGACCAGAAGGATACTTACTGAAACGTGGAGATTTCCGGACGTGACCCTCAACGGTAGACCTCTGCCCATAATCTCAAACTTCAAGTTCGTGGCCTCCTCCGACTTCACCGTGAGTTACTCCGATGAGAGGGGGTACACCTCCTATCCGCTCTGGGAACCCACGATCGGGGATACGGTTGAACCCCGGACGATAAGGAGGACCCGCACCTTCAACTTCTCACCCCACGCCATCCTGAAGAACGGTACCAACCTCAACTTTACGTACACCTACACCGTTACGACGAACCGCCAGGTCTACTCCGCCACCGATCTGGAAACCCGCTCCTACCAGACCAACTACGATTTCACCGTAAGCCACACCTTCAGCGGCTTCGCCGGTATAAGGTTCCCGTGGAGTAAGAACAGACTACTCTCCCTGAAGAACCAGCTCACCCTGTCCCTCAAGTACACGACGATGAGGGGGACGGATATAACCATAAACTACCTCTTTGAGGAGTTCGGAAACTACATAGACACCCTCTCCAGAAGGAAGAGCGACAATATGACCCTGAGCGCCACCTACCAGTTCAGCAACGCCGTTGAGGCTACCTTCAGCTACATCTACGACCTCAGTGGCGACTACGAGGGTGGAGTTTTCACCCGTAAGAACCAGATAAGGGCGGATATACGGATTAAGTTCTGAAGTGATCCGTATTTTGCAGATTTCCCTGCAAAGGGCTTTGAGTAAGCATTACAACCAAAAATAAAATCCTTCCCTATGCTGGTACTTTCTGCTCTTACCCCTGTCCTCTACGACGAAGGGGGCGTCCTCCGGAGCTTCCCGGAGGGCATAGAGTTCCGTAGAGGGTACGTCAGGGTGGCGGACGTCGTCCTCCTCCTTCCCGATGGGGAGCCACAGGGCCTCCTCCCAACGGGCGGATACGTCAGCAGGCACACCTCCGGAGGCTCCGAGGTCTTCCCCGCCTACAGGCAGGTCGGATACGCCGACGTGTGGGAGAACGTGGATCTCGTATTTACGCCTACCGAAGGTGGAAAGGTTGAGTTTCAGGTTGTGGTGCGTCCCGGTGGAAATCCCGAAGACGTTGAGATAACCTTCAACAGACCTCTAAGCGTCTCCGAGGAGAGCATCGGCGTGGGGAATCTCTCCATATCCAACGTAAAGGCCTATCAGGGTACGGACGGGGTTGAGGTCCATCCCGTCGTGGATGGGAACACCCTCCGGTTTGACGTAAGGGGATACGACCCCTCCCGGCCTCTGGTCATAGACCCCGACCTCGGCTCCGTACCTTACGCCCGCCTCTTCGGTGGGAGCCGCGATGAGGGCATGACCCACAACTCCCTCGCCGTAGGACCGGACGGAAGCATATACATAACCGGATACACCTACAGCGGAGACTTTGACTTCGGTTCGGCCTCCGGGTACGATACCCAGGGGGACACCCTGTGGGGGGACATCTTCGTCCTCCGCCTCAACTCCGACCTCCAGATCCTCTCCGCCACCTACGTAGGGGACCCCGGAAGCGAGGAGATGGACTGCGGCTTCCTCTTCTGCTACTACCCCCTGATAGCAGTTGACAGCTCCGGGAACGTCTTTCTGGCCTTCTCGGACAACGACTTCGCCGTCCCTCCGGGTGGGTACAGGGACACGTCTGTACAGAGCGATGGCGTGGGCGTAGACGTCGTAATACTCAAGTTGAGTTCGGATCTAAGTACCCTCCTCGCAGGTACCTACTTCGGTGGGAGGAGTACCTCCAACCCCTACGGGGGGGACGAGGAGCCTCTAAAACTGGAGGTAACCCCATCCGGGAACGTAGTGCTGATGGGGATAACCGAATCGGACACCCTACTTGATATCGTCGGCGGGGCGATATCCACCCCTCCATCGCCCGACAGTGCGAACGGCTTCGTAGCCATCTTCAGCAACGACCTGAGCAGCCTGCTGGCCTCAACCTACTTCGGGACCTACAGGAACGACGACGCCAACGGCATGAAGTTCTTCGGTATGACGCCTGACCCATCGGGGAACGTCTTCGTCGCCTTCACCACTGCAGTGAATACCCTCCCCGTTATCGGTGGAAGGCCCTTTGCGGGGGGCTTTACGGACATATACATAGCGAAGTTCTCCCCCGACCTCTCCACGATACTGGCGAGTACGTACCTCGGTGGGAGCCGTACGGACGGCTACACGTGGAACGCCCACATCCCTATGGCTACAGGGCAGGACGGGAGCCTCTACTTGGCCTTCACGACTTACTCCTCCGACTTCCCCATCGTCGGTGGGTACGACAACACCCTCAACGGAGGGATAGACGCCTTCGTCGCAAAACTTTCCCCGGACCTCTCTACGATCCAGGCCTCAACCTTCTTCGGTGGGGACAGCGCCCGGTGGGCGAACTGCTACTACAGCGGTTTCAACGAGACACCTGCTAAGGTCTTAGTTGATGGGAGCGGTTTCGTCTATGTGGGCGGTGGCCTGTGCCACATAGAGGACTTCCCAACGACCCCTTCGGCCTACGATGGGGACTGGGGAGGGGATCAGGACGGCTTCGTTATGAAGCTCTATCCGAATCTGGACCGGATAAGGGCGTCCTCCTACTACGCCTGGCCGGGGCATCAGGAGGTGGCGGATATAGGTCTTTTGCCGGACGGTCGCCTCGTCGCCTACGGGTTCGCCGATACCAACGCCGTCTTCGGCTTCCCCTGGGAGGGGTACTCCGGAAGTCCCTACGGTGGGGTGGACATCTTCGTAGCCGTCTTTGATAACGCTACGGGAGTGGAGGAGAGGCCGACGACTGCCAGATCTTTGGTCGTCCCCACGGAGGAGGGGGTCAGTATAAGGGTCGCGAGGAGCGGGTACGTGGCCTTAGAGGTGTATTCGGCGTCTGGCCGGAGGGTGTACGAGAGGGTACTGGGCTACGTACCGGCCGGGGAGTACGATGTACCCCTGAGGGAACTGCCCCGCGGGGCGTATATGCTGAAGGTTAGGGTAGGGGAGAGAGTGGAGAAGGTGAAAACGATTAGATAGGGGGCGTAGGCGCCCCCTTACGTTACTGCGTACATTTTGGGTTATTGGGGGTTACGTTTTCAGGAGATCCGAAAACCTGACCTTAACACCCTCCCATACCTCAAACTCGTCCTCCCAGTTGAGAATTACGGCCGGTCTGTTCGGCTCAAATATAAGCACGCTCCGGGGGGACGTCAAAATCCATACAACCCGTTTAACTCCGAAATTCAACAGATCCCACGATTTTTTTATAATATATCCCAAATCTCCCTCACTCTCAACCTCCGCTTTCACATCCACTTCAATCGCCACAACAGGGGGAACGTCGGCGTATTTCTCCGAAATATCCAGATCGCCCTTTTTGAATACGGCTATATCAAGCGACCTGCGACTACCCTTTCCTACCACAATTCCGACCTCATGGGGGAGTACCTCGTACCCCTTTCCTTCAAAGTTCTTCACGAGAAAGAGTATCAGCCTTTTTACCACAAAAGCCTGCAGCGTACTGCTACCCATAATCTCCTCCGAAGTTTTTTTGCCTGCGAGGACGTCTTTGTAGCCACGGTAGTATATCGGCTTACCGTTAACGACCTCGTAGGTCAGGAGTTTCAGGAGTTTTTCCTTTCGCTTATCTCTCTCCTTCGTTCTTTCAGCAGCTGCCACGCCCATACTACCTCCTATATTAGAGCCGCTTCAAGAGTTCGTCCAGTCTTAACTTCAACCCTTCAATAAGCGTAATGTAGTCCTTCCAATCAAGGATAACGCCCTTTTTTCCTTTTTCAAAGACCATCACCTTCCTCGGTCTCGTGAATATCCATACTACCTTTTCAACTCCGCTTTTCAACAGGTCTTCACTCTTTTTCAGGACGTACTCCATCTCACTTTCAACCTCAGCCCGGACGTTTATCTCAAAGGCGAGTACGGGCGCCACATCTATGTAACCTTCGCTCTCAAGTTTGTCCTTCACGTCCTCGTATCTGAAGACGGCTACGTCAAGGTTCCTCCAGCCCTTCTCTACAAAGTAGCCCAGCTCACCGCTCATAACGACGTATTTCCTACCCAGATTCCTAATTAACCAGTAACTAAGCATTGCAACAAGTATGCCGTGATAAGCGCTGCTACCCATAACCTCCTCCGGGGTTTTTTTGCCTGCGAGAACGTCCCTATAGCCGCGGTAGTATATCGGCTTACCGTTAACGACCTCGTAGGTCAGGAGTTTTAAGAGCTTTTCCTTCTTATCATCCCTATCTTTTACTTCGGCTATTCTCGGTTTCTCCGCGATTCCTGCACCCATACTAACCCCCATTCTAAGGCCGTTTCAAAAGGTTCTCAACGTTCAACTTTACACCTTCAATAAGGTCTATATCCTTATCCCATCCCTTTATCACCCAATCCTTACCCCTCTCTGCTATCAGGATCTTTTCGGAATCTGTGAATATCCACACCACCTTTTCAACCCCACTCCTCAACAGAGCCTCAATTTTGTCAGCTATATACGCCATTTCGTTCTCAACGTCGCCGTGCGTATCAACCTCTATCACCAGTACAGGTGGCACGTCTATGTAACTCTTACTCCTGAGCTTGTCCTTCACGTCCTTGTACCTGAAGACGGCAACGTCAAGGTTCCTCCAGCCTTCCCCTACAAAGTAGCCCAGCTCACCGCCGGAAACTACGTATCTATCTCCCACCATCCTATCCAACCAGGATATTATCCTGGCAACTAACCTTGCATGGAAGAAACTCGCACCCATGACCTCCTCCGGTGTTTTTTTTCCTGCGAGGACGTCCCTATAGCCACGGTAGTATATGGGCTTACCGTCAACGACCTCGTAGGTTAGAATCTGGAGCAGTCTATTTTTACGCTCGTTCTCCTTACCCTCTATAGCAACCTTAGATTTCTCTGTAACCACAGCGCCCATACTAACCCCCATTCTAAGGCCGTTTCAAAAGGTCGGACAACCTGACCTTAACACCCTCCCATACCTCAAACTCGTCCTCCCAGTTGAGAACCTTTCCCTCTGTTCCTTTCTCAAGGACGAGTACTTTTCTTGGCCTCGTCAGTATCCATATGACCCTCCTAACTCCGAAATTCAGTAGGTTCTGACTTTTCTCAAAGATATAACCAGCGCTATCTTCAACCTCCGCTTTCACATCCACTTCAATCGCCACAACAGGGGGAACGTCGGCATATTTGTCCGAAATCCTGACATCTTCCCTTCTGAATAGGGCTATATCAAGCGCTCTCCTCGTATCCTTCTCTATCACGACCCCCGCCTCGTTTATGGCCACCAAATAGCCCTTTTCCTCTAAAGGGAAAAGTAACCTGGCTATCCTGCCGATGAGGTACCACTGCAGCGTACTGCTACCCATAACCTCCTCCGGTGTTTTTTTTCCTGCGAGGACGTCCCTATAGCCACGGTAGTATATGGGCTTACCGTCAACGACCTCATAGGTTAGAATCTGGAGCAGTCTATTTTTACGCTCGTTCTCCTTACCCTCTATGGCAACCTTAGATTTCTCTGTAACCACAGCGCCCATACTAACCCCCATTCTAAGGCCGTTTCAAAAGGTCGGACAACCTGACCTTAACACCCTCCCACACCTCAAACTCGTCCTCCCAGTTGAGAACCTTCCAGTTTTTAGGATCCTCAGCTATAACGATCACGTTCGCCTTTGTCAAAATCCATATCACCCTTTTGACACCGAATCTCAAAAGATCCTCAATCTTCCGCTTCATGTACTCCATAAAACTCCCACCCTCCAACTCAGCCTTCGTATCCACTTCTATAGCCACGACAGGGGGAACGTCGGCGTACTCGTCCTTTATATCCAACGTATCCGCCTTGAATATCCCTACGTCCAAAGCCCTTCTACCCCCATCAATCTTTAAACCGTGTTCGTTTGTGGTCAGCATGTATCCCATCTCTTCCAGGGGGCTTAAGGTTACAAGCAGTTTAAATACAAGTCTTGCCTGCAGCGTACTGCTACCCATAACCTCCTCCGGGTTTTTTTTGCCCGTGAGAACGTCCTTATAGCCACGGTAGTATATGGGCTTGCCGTCAACGACCTCATAAGTGAGGATTTTCAAAAGCCTTTCCTTTCGCTTCTCCTCGGTAACATCTGTTTTTTTAGCCACAGCCACACCCATATTACCCCCTATTTTAAGGTCGTTTTAATAGAACCGACAATCCCGAATTTCACGGGGTTAAAATTTCCCTCGTGAAAATATACCGTTTCCCCGGTTCTCTTTTCCTTCTCAATCACCTCTTGAAATAAAAAGGGGGGCGTACGCCCCCCTTTGCTGTGGATAGACCTATTTTAGCGTACGATGAACTTCGTGAAGGTGGTGCGATAGCCAGTGTTTACACGCAGCACGTACACACCGGAAGGCAACTTCCCGGTCTTCAGGGTAACCTTGCCGTCCGTATTTCCGGAATAGAGTCGCTTGAGTAACTTACCGTTCGGAGAGAAGATGTCCACCTTCAGAGGGATATCGGCAGGGGATACCACGTCTATCACGGCACCCTTGGCAACGGGTTTGATGTATACCTTCGGAGGCACGATCCTGGCAAGAGCCTCTTTGATCTCCGTGGTGGGGGAGTATCCCACGAGGGCGAAAGTTACGGTCTGACTCTCACCGGGGGCGAGGGTGAAGGGACCGGCGGAGGCCACGACGGACCAGTCGGCTGAAGAGGAACCGCTCTGGTTGATGGTCCCGTTCAGGAACTTCCACTTGATGGAGTCCGGAGTACCGCTATAGACGTACGTATTGTTATCTATGGCGCTAAGGTTGGCGGGAGTGGAAGGAGAAACGAGGGCCACACCCGCGCCGTACGTAGAACTTCCGTCGTACGTATAGACGAGGTTGAGCGATGAGTCAACACCTACCATATCGTCGGAGTAGGAGCTTCCTATGTCAAAGTCGGCGAATACGCCTATGTACAGGTTGTTCACCGTGGACGATCCCTCGTTTATGAGGGTGTACCTCAGGAACACCCAGTTGGGTCTGTAGGCATCGTAGGCGTAAGCCTCAAGGTCAAGCCTTATCCCCTTCGGAGATGAATGGGCGGCGTCGCTCCATCCACCGGCACCGTTCTGATCACCGTACATAGGTGTGCTCCTCATCGTTCCGCCCCAGTACCGGGATATGTCACCACCGTTGTACCAGGAATCGGGGACGTAGTTCCTGCTGTCTCCGAAAGCGACACCACCGTAGTAGAGGTGGTTGCTTCCACCTTCGGGGAATACGAAACCTATGCCGGAGGTGTGGTCGGGGTCGCTCCAACCTATTCCACCGGTGGCTATGCTTATGCTGAGGGCGGCATCGCCCGTGTCTATGGTTATCATGTCAACGGGAGTACCTATGGTCAGGTTGAACCGGATGGTATCCACGTATCCGCCGCTGTTGGCCGTCAGGTACATCTCAAAGGGTACGCTCATGCCGACGAGGGCTGTGGGGCTGACCTGTACGGTGAAGGGATCGGAGGAGTTGTCAACCGTGGACGATACGGCTATGTTCCCGTAGAAGGATGAGTTGTCCGTTATGGTAACGTAAGAAGAGGTGGTGGCCAGAGTGGCCGAAGTGTTGTTAGCATCGGCTCCACCGGAGTTCCGGAGTTCTACTATTATGTTGACCGTCTCACCGGGATCCAGTATGCCGTTGTTGTTGCCGGCGGCGTCGTCAACCGTTATGTTAGTAGCGGACAGGTAAGGATCCGTAGTGGTGGGTACGTTCCGTATGGAGTTCCAGACGTTCAAACGTCCCCAGCCGCAGTTGTTGTTGGGATAGGAGGCGCAATCACCGTAGTGATCTGAGTAATCAAGAAGGACGTTGTATACGGTCGTGAAGTCAAGGGAGGGATTCCTCTGGAACAGCAGGGCTATGGCTCCCGTCACGTGGGGAGAGGCCATGGACGTACCGTTCATGCTGGTGTAGCTGGAGGAGCCGTAGGCGGAACGAACGCTCACACCGGGGGCGGAGATGTTGGGCTTTATGTAGTTCCAGTCGCTCCGGGGCCAGTAGGTGGGGTCGTTCCACGGGCTGGAGCTGGGAGCGGGACCGCGGGATGAGAAGCTGGCGATGTTATCGCTGTTGTCCGTAGCGCCCACACCTATCACCGTGGGGAAGTTACCCGGAGTTCCGGCCGTACCGCTACCGGGCCCGCTGTTCCCGATAGAGAAGACGGGTATGATGTTGGCGGATCTCCACGCAAGGACGTCGCTCCAGTACTCGGTGTTGGTCGTGGCTGCACTTCCCCAGGAGTTGTTTACGGCCACTATGTTATAACCGCTGTCCACCTTCCACTCGGTTATCTTCTGGAAGCCGTCGTGTATGGTAGAGGTGTACGTATTACAGGAGGAGGTTCCGAATATGCGGACCATGGCTATGTTGGCCCCGGGGGCAACGCCTATATCCTCGGAGAAGGATCCGAGTCCGTCACCACCGAGGATGGTCCCCGTCGTATGGGTGCCGTGGTAGGAGCATCCGGCGTCGTCCGTGGGTGTGGATGAACCCGTGCGGGGATCGTACCAGTGGGCTACCTTACCACTGATAGCCGGATGGGAGGCCATAACACCGGAGTCCATGGATCCGACCAGAACACCGCTTCCATCCAGACCGAGATTTATCCATACGGAGTCGGCCATTATCTTGCTTACGCCCCAGGCGACGGCGTCGGGAGTTATATCTGAGGTTTCCCCGGGTTTGAATAGGGGACGGAGGAAGATCTCCTTATCCTCAACTATGCGGTCAATGTTCGGATCCGCAGAGAGGGCTACGATCTGCGATGGGGTAGCCTCAAAGGCTATCATGTTCTGTATCCAGAATCTCTTGTACTCCGTTATGCCGAGGGCCTCAAGCCTCGCCACCACAGACGGCTGGGTACGATTTGCAAGATCTTTAACACTCTGGAAAAAGGATCTCACCACCTGCGGTGTCCTCCGGGCTTTGGTGGAGTACATCCTCAAGAAGCCTTCGTAATCTGGCTGCTCCTTCAGGTAAACTATCACCCTGAACTTCTGATCTGGAGCAGCACCGCTCAACTTGGCCTCAAGTTGCGGCTCTATAAAAGCTGCTGTTAGAAATAACATCATGGTACCGGTATTATACGGGGAGGAGCGGGTCGGGTAGTTAACAGTTGGTATCCGACGGATGTGGCGTGAATCTTCGGTAAGGTGAAATCATCATTACAGGCTTAGAATCTGCACCACGGATGCGGTACGTCTTCTTCGGTAGCGGTGAAATAGCCCGCCTCACCCTGAGTGAACTCCTGAAGTACGAGTCCCCCGTTCTCGTCGTAACCCGTCCCGATCGTCCGAAGGGGAGAAAACGCCGTCTTACTCCCACGCCGGTTAAGACCTTTGCCATGGAAAGGGGCTTAGATGTGGTTACACCCGAAAATCCCAACAGGTCGGATTTTGTGGACTTTTTAAAGCGTTTAAACGTTGATTTCATATTTCTTGCCGACTACGGTAAAATTCTCAGGCGGAACCTCCTTAACGTTCCGAAGGTCGCCCCCCTGTGTATGCATCCTTCCCTGCTGCCGAAGTACCGCGGTGCCGCCCCCATAGAGTGGGCGTTCTTTAACTGCGACGAGATAAGTGGGGTTACGGTCTTCGTCATGGAGGAGAAGGTGGACGCCGGTAAGGTAGTTCTCAGGGAAAGCCTGATAATAGACCCCTGCCACAGGACGAAGGGAGAGGTTTTACCGGATTTTGCCCGCCTCGGCGCCCGCCTCCTTTACGAAGGCGCCCGCCTACTCTACGAGGGAAAGGTCAAACCGGTCCCGCAGGAGGGGGAGGTATCCTACGCCCCGAAGCTCAGGCCGGAGGACGAGGTCGTCCACCCCGAAGAGGGGGTAAGGCCCACGGTAGGCCGGATAAACGGTCTTTCACCCGACCCCGGCGCCCGCTACCTCTGGAGGACCCGCAACCTTCACCTGAAGCTGTTAAAAGCAGAGCCTTACACCGGTAGTCAAACCCCGCCGGTTGGAGAGTTTATGTACGTCAGGGAGGAGGATGCCCTTCTCCTCGGATGTTCCGACGGTGCCGCCCGTATCCTCAGCCTGAAGGTGGCCGGCAAACCGAGAGCGCTCTCCCCGAAGGAGTTTGCCAACGGGTATCTCAGAAAATGAAGTGGTTCAGACGTATAAAGTACTCCCACGAGATATTTACCACGCTGCTCATGGCGGTTTATTCCCTGAGTTTCGCCGTCGTTGATAGCCGCTTGTTCTCCGTTTCGCTCCTGCTCGCAGCCGTATCCCTACTGTACTTTCCCATATACCTCGCCGTCACGTGGATGCTCCGGCTGGCGCCCCTTGAGAGGAACCTCTTCCTGCCCCTTGACATAGCCCTGGTCGTGGGAGCGATAACCAACGTGGTGAGTATAGGGAGTCCGGCCTTCTTCGCCATAATGTTCGTAACCCAGATCTTCATAATCGCCCTCGGCTTTCTCTGGAGCGCTTACGAATTTACAAAAGAGGGTAGAGCATGGCAGTTTGCCATCTCCTTTGGCATCTGGTTTATGGTGGTCGTTAGTGTGGACGCCGCCTTCTCTGTAAGGGAGGGTTCCAGAGTATGAGGTTGAAGGTGAAGAGGCTGCACCCGGACGCAAAGCTGCCCACGAGGGCCTATCCGGGAGATCTCGGATACGACCTCTACGCCCTTGAAAGGGTGGTACTGAGACCCCTTGAACCGGTGGCCGTACCCACGGGGATAACGGTTGAGTTCCCCGAAGGGTGGGGGGCCTTTATTAAGGACAGGTCCTCCATGGCGTTGAAGGGCGTGCATACCCTCGCCGGCGTCATAGATAGCGGATACCGGGGGGAGATAAAGGTGGTTATGGTATCCCTGAGGGGAGAAGTGGTCGTAGAGAAGGGGCAGAAGATAGCCCAGATGGTACCCGTCAGGGTCGTGGACTGGGAGATAGTGGAGGGGGAACCCTCACGGAGCGAGAGAGAAGACAGGGGCTTCGGTAGCTCGGGAAGTTAGAATACCAGGAGGTTGTCGGAAAAGACGCTCTCCCCGAGGCTCTCGTGGGTTGAGAAGAGGAGGGAGAAGGCGTTCCCGCCGTAGAAATACGTCAGGAAGATGCCAAAGGTGTTCCCGGACGTCCGGTACATCCCTCCTATGGAGACCTTATCCATCCTCACGTAGGAGAACAAAGACAGATCCACGTATATCCCCGGTCTTGATACCGCCACGGCACGCAACCCGGCCCCCTCTCTCCTTACCTCCACTTCCGCAGCGAGGAGGGGAGTAATTACGTACCCGGCAGATACCCTCAGTATCAGGGGGGTACTCCACCCCTCAAAGGAGAGGATACCCCCGCCGTGTTGACTCCTCAGTCTTCCTACAGAGCTGTACCCGTAGAGGGCAGAGAATCCCACCTTCCCAAACCTTACCGCAGCGTATCCCGAATAATCCGAAAACAGACTGTCCCCCGTCCCGTAGTACCTGACTCCAAGGGAAACCGAATGGAGGGAGAAGGACAGGAAGGCCTCGTTAACGGAGTAGAACATCCTCCCCCCTCCAAACCGAAAGGAAGGTAAATCGCTAACTCTTACGGGGAAGAGTAGGTTATCCCCACCGAGGGGATAGGTACCCCTCAGGTCGGATACGAACGTTATCAGAGCCCACGGCACACCATTACGTTGTTTACGGTCTGCATCAGGAACTCCTGTATGGCAAGCCCTATCTTGTTGGGTTCGGAGCCAAAGACGACGAGATCCACGTCGTTCTTCGCCGCCCAGTGGGCGAGCTCCATGGGTATATCACCGTCAAGGACGACCGGTTCCGTTTTTACGCCCGGTATGGACTTGGAGAGTTCCATCTCTATCTCAAACCTCAACTCCGCCTTGAGGTCGTCCGGTATGAGGTTGTAGAAGTGGGTATCTATAACGTGAACGCGGTAGAGGGTGGCACCGAAACTCTTGGCGATGGCGGAGGATATCAGAAGAGCGCTCCTGTCGGTGGGTTTGAAGCTGTGGGTCACGGCGATCTTCTTCGGTATCCGGAAGGAGGAGTTCACGAGAAGCACGTTCCTGTCCGACTTCCTTATGACGCCGAGGGCCGTACTACCTATGGGTATGCGGGACCTCCCCGCTCCCCTGAAGCCCATGACGATGAGTGAGGAGTTTCGGTCGGCCGCAAACTTTACTATAGTCTCGTCCGGTACACCTTCCATCTCGTGCACCTTTCCGAACTCGCCCCCGTACCTCCTGCTCATTTCACGGAACATCTCCTCCTTTGCCCGGTTAACGTTCTGGAGGAACTCCCTGTTCCATCCGAGGACGGTCATGTATATGTCCGGGAACTTCGGGAACACTCCGACGTAATCCACCACGTCCCCGAGATTTCGGGCCAGCCCTTCGGCCCAGCTCCTCACCTGTTCGCTGTTTTCGGATAGGTCAACTGCGGCGAGTATCTTATGAAAGATTCGCAAGGTTTAATCCTCCTTTTTCGTTATTATTTCTATGCCCGGAAGGTCCTTGCCGGACAGGAACTCAAGGGCGGCACCCCCACCCGTGGAGACGAAGTGGAAGTCCTCGTACGGTATGTGGAAGGCGGAAATGGCCGCAACCGTGTCTCCACCTCCCACCACGACCTTCTTTCCCTCCTCCTTGAAAGCGGACAGGAATATGGCCAGAAGCTTGGTTCCGCACTCAAAGTCCTCGCACTCGTAGTAACCGAGGGGGCCGTTCCAGAAGACCATGTTCGCCCCCTTCAGGCCGTCCCGGTACCTCTTTACGGTCTCCCATCCGATGTCGTACCCTATGAGTCCGTCGGGTATATCCTCCCCTTCCGTATCCCTTACCTCGTAGCCCCTTCCGCACTCCTTCACCGGAGCCGTGGCACATACGTGATCCACGGGAAGGGCCACCTTATCCCTGTGCCGGTTCAGGAAGTCCTTCGCCCAGTCAAGATGCTCCTCGTCAACTATGGAGTCCCCCACGTTCTTACCCAGAGCCTTCAGGAAGGTGTAGGCCATGGCCCCTCCGATGTACAGCCTATCGGCCTTCTCAATCAGGGACTCAAGGACGGGTATCTTGTCCTTGACCTTGGCCCCGCCAAAGAGAACGTGGAAGGGTTTCTCCGGGTTGTCCCGTACGGTCGTCAGAGCCTCCACCTCCTCGGCCATGAGGAGACCGGCGTAACGCCTGTCGTAGTACTGTGCTATAGCATGGACGGATGCGTTCTTCCGATGGGATACGCCGAAGGCGTCGTTCACGTAAACCTCACCGAAGCGACTGAGAGCCCTCGCGAATTCGGGGTCGTCGTTCTTCTCCCCCTCCCAGAAACGCAGATTCTCAAGGAGAACAACCTCTTTACCTTCGGGGGCATCACCGTTAACCACGTCCTCCACAAAACCTACCTCTCTTTCCAACCTTTCGGACAGGTACTTAACTATGGGTTTCAGGCTTAGCTTATTATCCTTACCCTTCGGCCTTCCCGAATGGGAGGCTACCACCACCTGAGAGGCTCCCGCCTCAAGGAGGAATTTAATCGTGGGGAGGGTCCTGTCTATCCTGTACGTGTCGCTTATCTTACCGTTCTTCACCACGTTGTAGTCCACCCTGAGAAGGACCCTCTTCCCTTTAAAGGCCTCAGGCTCGTCCTTTACCGTAAGCAGTCTCATAGGTGGGTTATTTTACCCCTGAAATAAGAGAGGCAGGCTCTACCTTTCCGTTCTCCTGTTCACCACAGCGTCGGGAGGACGCACGTAAAGGGGAGAAAATCGGGGATCCAGAGCCAGTCCGAGACCGGCAAAGTAGAGAGGGAACAGGTTGGAGGCCCTGAGGCGATCGTCCGGGTTATCTATGAGCCGGTAGCCCGGCGGGGGTAGTGTTTCGGGGTCGTATATACTGAGAGGAAGGGCATCATCCTCCACGGGTATCCCACCGTCAACCCTGAAGGCCCGGGCGTAAACCTGCCCCTTGCGGGCGTCAAGCGTAACCGCGTACCTTCCGTCCTCCAGACCGACCGCCATGGCCTGAAGGGTGTTGAAGCCGTACACGGGTACCTTCAGGACGAGGTGAAGGGCCTTTACGAAGGAGGCGGCCACCCGCAGGGAGGTGAAATAACCCGGCCCCACAGTCAGGAGGATCCCTTTCAGGTCGTCTATACGTACCCCCACCTTCTCCAGAACCCTCTTTACCGTCAGGTTCAACCTCTCAACGTGGCGGAAGTCCTCCCTCTCCCTTATCTCAAAAACATCCCCCCCATCCCATACGGCCACTGAGAAACGCTTATAGGCCGTGTCCACGGCCAGAAGTGGAGAGGTTTCCCTCACTTCTTCTTGTGGCGCATCTTCTTACGACGCTTCTTCAGCTTATGCTTCTTTATCTTCTTGAGCTTTCTCTTACGACCGCAGGGCATTACGCCTTCCTCCTTTTACGTTCCTCTTCTATCATCTTCTGCCGGATAACCTGTGAGAGCTTGAACTTGATACGGGGAAGCTTCTCGTCGCTCTTTTTACGCTTACGGTGAACCGGTATGAATACACCGAACCCTCTGATCTCAACCCTCTCCTGCCGTATGAAGGCCTCGGCGAGCTCCGCCAGAAGCGCGTCCACGATCTGAGAAAGCTGCTGCTTCGTTAGACCCGTCCTGTTCTTAAGCCGCGTTATCAGTTCTCCTTTCGTCATAAGACGATATTATAAGGAAGATAAATTTGGGGGTTGTTAAAGCATAACGAAGCCCAGACCTATTACGAGGTTAAAGTACGGACCATCCAGAGATGTGGGAGGACCTTTCCGTACACCTATGCCCTCCGTACTCCAGTTACCTTTGGGGAAGGCGAGCATGTAACCCAGTCTCCCCCCTATAAACAGGAAGCCCTCCTTCCTCCATACGAGTTCCACCTCCGGCGCCAGGATCCACGAGGAGGTCTCAAGGTACGATATCTGGCCGGGGGAGGACAGGAGGGAGTCAAACTTTACGACGTTGTCTCCGACCGTAAGCACGAGGGAAGAGCGTCCCAGTCCCACCGACGGTATCAGGTAGAAGGTCTTATCCTTCAGGGTTAGCATCCTTCCAAGGGAGTAGTAGTAGTAGTCCCCGTCTATGGAGACTATGCGGTCCCCGTACGTGGCACTCCCACCCCATATACCCCCTGAAAAGTGGGAGAGGGCGTAGCCCTTCATGAAGAACCTCCAGCCCTTCAGGTAGGATACGTATGCCTCCGGTACGGCGGGATAGCCGTAGGTCGTGAGGTGGTCGTTTAGGGCCGAAACCCCGGGGAACGAGGCCCCACCACCGAGATAGTACAGGAATCCCCATCCCCACAGGGTACTGGTGATCCTTTCAAGCAAAGCACCGGCTCCGAACATCGCCCTATTCTAAGCGGGCGGTTTGCCCTTTTGAGGGACGTGGATATCCCCGTTTCCCGCCTACAATATCCGCCTATGGCCGATTTCATAAAGAAACTGGTGGAGGTGAACTCGTGGGTTACCTCCTACTTCATGGAGCCTTACGACTCCTACAAGCGCCGCAAGGGGTACATGGAGAAGATGCTCAGATCCCTCGCGGAGGCCATGACCGTTGCACCGGACGGGAGGTTCGTCCCGATACTGCAGTACATGGCGGACGTCGTGTCCAACCAGATGGGACCGGGTAAGACGGAGCCTGAGAGGGAGAGGGTCTTTTCGGTTATGTCCGAACTTCTGAACTCCCTGATGGACCTGTTGACCAGACTGGAAGAGGGCAGGGGGGTGGAGGGTTACGGGGAGCTGTACGAGAGGGTGGCCGATATCCTCGCCATGCTCCACTACGGGGTGGACCTCCGCACCCTGAGGGATACCCAGAGGCTCGTATCCTCCCTGTATCGGTTCGTGGATGGAGCGTTAAAATCGGGAAGCGTGAGCGATAAGGTACTTACCGTGTTGGACGAGGTCCTGTTCGTACTGAGTCAGTACGAGGAGGAGGGCCCCTCAAAGGCTTTGGAGGTACTCAAGCCTTAGCAGGAACGGGGTCGGTTCAGGCGGAGGTCCCACCGCTCTCCTCAAATATCTCTCGTATTTCCTTCGGAAGCAGGCTCAGTATATCCTCAAGTTCCCCCGATGCTACGTGTCTCTTCATGACGTTCCAGACCGCCCGGACGATCTTTTCCGGATCCACGTCCGGATTTCTCTGGAAATCTTTGCGTATGAGGTCAAGGAACTCCTCCCTGTGCCTTATCTTTATGGGTACGATGGAGGGTCTCCACCCCTCGTAGTACAATCCACGGATTAACATCGGAAGCTCCGCCGCGAGCTGCACGGCCTCGTTCACGGTCAGCCTGTCCCGCAGGTGATGGAGGACAGATCTCAGGGCGTGCCAGGCCATACGCTCGTTATCCGTACCCAGTTCCTCCTGAATCTCCTTTATCCACTGAAAAGTCTTCTGCAAAGTCCTTTCAATTGCTGGCAGTTTCATGGTCATACCTCCTTTTTTAAATTTTAATCGCGATGCGTGAGCTTGTAGGGTGAGGAGATGCGAACGGTTGGGACTACCTGCAGAAGGTCGTTTCCGCCTTCCCGATGTAGGCCACCGAAGGTGGACGGAAGACGGGACGGAACAGGTGGATACACCCGTCCATATCCTCCACGAGTACCACGAACATGTACGTGGAAGAGTACACGTTTACGGCTGCGATACCCCTGTAGTACGTGTACGCTCCCCTGTTAACGTCCACGGTCAAGAGGCCGTGCGATCCCAGGGCCACGTGTAGGAGACCGTGGGAGTAGGAACTCTCAAGGGGACGGGAGGGGGTTTCAACGGTTACCACCGTGTCCTTTCCCCTCATCACCCTTATCCCCCAGTCGTAGGTTATGAGCATCATATCCTTCGGTACGTCCAGAGGTATTACGCCCTGTGCGCCCCTGAAGACGCCGGTGTCGGGTACACAGTGGAAGGTATCGTAAACCCAGCAGTCCACTATCCTGTGGTCGTACACCTCCTGAGCGAACGGTTCCGCCTTTAGATCTTTAACCTTGAATATCTTGACGTCCCTCTCTCCCGGCACCATTATCCTGACCCCGTGGGTCTCCCTGTACACCCACGTTTTTCGGTTGCATCCCTCAAGCCTTCCCCTCTCCACGGCTCCTTCCTTTGAGAAAACGTAAAAGTGGCACGCGCTATCTCCGGAGGTTATAAGGGTATCCGGCGGTAGGAACACGAAGGAGTAGGCCCTCTCCTTCAACCTTATGAGTAATCGCTCCCTCAGCCTCTTCGTACGGGGTTCGTACTCCGTCATGCTCCAGTAGGGGGCGAAGTAGTAAGCCCAATAGAAACCGTAGGTGGCCCCCTTTATGGGGTTCTCGTAGAACTTCTGGGTGGTTATCAGAAAAAGAAGGACCATAGGGGAACCAGTAAGAGGGCCGGGAGCGTATCCGCGGTCGGAAAGTCCGTGAGACCGAGCAGGTTCAGACTTATCAGGAACAGGATCAACCCTCCGGTGCCGTTGAGTACGGAGAGTACGGCCGGGTCCGGACTGCTCCCTCCGATGGATAGGGTGATAACCTCTATCCCCCCCTGAATCAGCAGGAGGAAGACGGCGGAGAGGGCCATTGATATGCCGAAGGTGGCGCCGAAGATGACGGAGACGGTGCCATCTAAGAGAGACTTTATGAGGAGGATGTCCGGCTGGCCGAAGGCGTCCTTTATGGATCCGAGGACGGTCATGGGCCCGGTACAGAATATTACTACTGCGGCTATTATCCCTCCTGAGGGGATCAGCCTCCTGAGTCGGCCGTCAAGACGCAGGAAGTAGCCGATCAGGTACCCGGCGATTAATGTGAATCCACCTTTTACGATGTCCCCTTCCATCACCATCTTCACGGCTATGCCGACGGTAAGTACTCCCAGAATACGGTGTAAATGATCCTTTAGATCCTGCGGGAATATCTCACCCACCAGACTGCCCACCACACTTCCCACAAGAACGGCGCCGGCGTTTACGAGTGTGCCTAAGAACGGCACGCCCGCCTCAGAAGAGGTTTACCGACCTGTACACCCAGAGCCTGAGGACGTAGGACCCTCCCGTTATCTTCAGGATCTGGTAGTCCCGCACCAGGTCCTGAAGGTACAGGTTCAGGGGAGAGGGACGGGACCATCCGGTGTTCTGGAGACGGGGACCGGCCTGGAAGTATCCGAAAGTCAGTCCTATATCGGCTATGTCGGCGTAGGTGAACTTTATGGCAACGTCGGCCTCGGCACCGAGGTAGGGATCCACTCCGGGAGGAGACGCGGCTTCGGCGTATGCGAATCCGTCAAACCTTATAACCATAGACTGCTGGATGGGGAAGGCCTTGTACACGAGGTTCAGGTTGGCGGCCACGAAGTTGGTGGGGTTCAGGAAGTATATGCTCCTCCAGTTGTCCGGCCTGTAGTTCCACGTGAAGACCTCTCCCATCCCCGTCCAGTGAGTCCAGTTGCTGAAGGTGTGTATTCCCGCCGTACGCGGCATGGGTGAGATCCAGGCCTCGTACATGCCCTGAGTGTTGGGGTTGTCCCCGCTGAAGGTGAAGAAGGAAACTCCGCCCGTGATCTGGTCGGTGAAGTCGTAGTTCGCCCTTATCCCTATGGCGTAGGCGTTCAGGTCTATGCGCCCTTCACCCACGACGTCGTAGAGCTGATCGGAGAAGTCACCGTAGATCCTGCGACGGGAATCCCATATACCGGTCATATACCCCAGCTCGGCGTCCATGTAGAAGTTCCCTATGGGACCTATGGCTATGTACCCTCCGAGCCAGTAGGGGTTGAAGCCGCTCCCTATGAGCCTCTGCTCGCTCATCATGGCGGCGTAAATATAAAATTCGTAGTTATCCCTGGGGCCCTTCTTCCTCTCAAAGAAAACGGCCCAGGTCTCAATGTCGTACTTGGTGTTTATCCACTTGTAGGCGATCTCCCCCTTGTCCTGATCGTAGTAGGCGAAGGGATAGTAGAACCTCTCAACCTGACGGGCACCGCTCTCGTTGCTCTTAACGTATAGAACGTCCAGATACCACTCCCACGCGGGGCTGAAACGGTATCCGAGCCTTATGGCGTTGGATCCGAAGCCGTGATAGTCCCCGAAGGCCAGCCCCTGACCGAAGTTGATAAGCTGGCGTCCTATACGCACCACACCCTGACCACCTATAGGAGTGACGAAGGTATCCAGCTGGACGTAGGCCTCGGATACCCCCACCGGGAGGCCCGTAATATCGCTCGTGGCCTCACCTGAGTACATTCCCGCTATCCCTATTGTGAACTTGTTGGCAAAACTTATAGAAACACCCGCCCGTGCTCTCAGTACGTTCAGGAGATCGCCCGTGCCGGGTACAGCGTACCCCACGAGGTCGGGTACCGGCTGTCCTATGTAGGTGGTGGAGCCGAAGACCTCCATATAGGCCTGAAGTCTTGTGGGTTGCTCCTCCCTGTAGATATCGTCCATCTCCTGGGCGGCCAGAAAAGCCGGGAAGAAGAGCAAAACGAACTTCCGCATAGTGTTTATTATAGGGGAGCAAATGGAACGGTAAAGGTCAAATAGGAAAACGTTAAACGTGCAGAGTTTTCCCGTAACGATCCCGGAGGGATCAAGCGGTGTTATTTGAGATTGATCGCCCCTCTAAGTGCTTTGATCCCGATGTGAGGTTCTACCCCACCCGATACCTGAAGGCATGATGCTCCAGCAGGGGGGAGACGAAGACCTCCCTGCCCATATAAACGTGCTTCCTCCACCGGTTCCGGGCCAGGAGCCTGTACCTCTTCGGAAGGCCCCTTACCATCTTCCCACCGGGCAGGATGACGGCCGTAGAGATCTCGTCGGGGTACTGGCCACCGCCGGAGAGGGAGACGGAGGAGAGGGGGACGACGGTTATACCCCTTATCTCCCTTACGGACGGGTCGTCCATCCCGTGGCCGTGGAACCAGTACCTCGCCACTCCCCGTTTGAGGAGGCGGTTGAGGACGGAAGCCCCGGTCTTTTCATGGGCTTCCCCTGGCCCCTGATGGGTTATGAGGACGTCAAGGGAGTGGTTCTCGCTTATCAGGAGGATGTTATCAACGGCGTTCTCGTCTATCCAGGCCATCTCGTGGTAGTTCTTATCTCTGGTCCCCGGCTCTATCCCCCCAACCCCTCCCACCACCGTACCGTCCTTTAGCCCTACCGCCCACCCCGAAGGGAGGTACCTTATCCGGTGGCCACTGTCTACGGT
>JALWYV010000052.1 GCA_027003075.1 Caldifarciminota bacterium
CATCCGTAAGTATCTCGTAGGTCTCGCCCATCTTTATGTGGGGGGCAACCTGCGGGTGGGAGAGGGTCTCTACGAGCATCCGGGAGCTGTTGAGGTTTTCTATTTTGGGCTTAACGGTTAGGATTATCTCCTTTTCCTCAAGGTAAATACGAGTCACACCGACTATGAACGTGGCCTTTAGGACAAATTTCTCCTTTTCATAAGAGAACCTCCGTTGAAGTCCGAGGAGTTTTCTCTTGATACGTCTAAGTTTCGTTTGCCTTTCCCTCTCCTCTTCGCTCCCCGGTAAATCCAAATCGTGAAAACTCTTGGCCAAAGCCTCCCAGACGTCGTTCGGCTCCTCTCCGGGTAGGGTAGGGGAGCCTTGAATACCCGCGACTTCTATAGTTCTCCCTTGGGTGTCAATTCTACCAACCTCAACCCACTCCCCCCACTCTCTTATGCTAAACTTCTCCATCTCAAGAAATCCTCCTTTATGTCCAAAAGCGAGGCGGCGGTGTCGGAGGGAAGGGTGGGGTAGTCCTCAAGGTTGAGTATCGCCCCCATGTAGATCTCAAAACTCTGGTGGGGGAACTTCCTCTCAAAGTCCGCCTTTAACACATCCCAATCCCTAACAACCCTCCCGTTTATAAACAGAAATGCGAAATCGTAGGGATCCTTCGGGTCTATCCTCCTACCCGCCGAATATATCTTGTTGAGCAACAGGTCGTAGTCGCTGGCAACTCTAACACCCATAACCCTCTCCGTCCTCTTTACGTTCTTGAAGGGGAAGAAGACGAAGGAAACCTTTATGCCAGCGATCAAGAAATTGGCGTCGTCTATCCCCCTTTCCCACTTCTCTACGGGAAACATCTCCGAAAGCCTTTTGTGTAGTCTGGTAGGTGAGAACCCGTGGTAGGAGAAGAAACCCAAAACGGTACTTATCCTATGCCTGTACTTGAACGTTATAGCCGCCCCACCGGCGAGATAGAACCCCCTAAACGCCTCCGTAATCCCCCTTCCAAGCTCCACCATCTTTTCAAACAATCTCTCATCCATCTCCCTTTCTATCATGCCACACCTTTAGCCAGAACCTGACTCCTCGTTTTATACTCTTTCCCCCATAGAATGCGTGTATGCCGATAAAGGTAAAGGAGGTAAAAGAGAGCGCAGCAGAAATAAAGGGTATGCTGAGGAAGGAAAAGAACAAGATCCGAAGGACCCGTTTACAAATGTTATTGTTCTTCAAGGAAGAACCGAAGGCATCTTATGAGAAGGCAGGTAGGATCTTGGGGTACAGCAAGTATCAGATAGCGAGGTGGTGGAAGAGTTACGAAGAAGGAGGGATAGCAAAGCTGATGGAATTGAAGAAGATAGGCAGGAAGAAGGGATATGGTCAGAAGGTACCCGATGAAGCGTTTGAGAGGTTGAGGGGAGAGATGCTGAAGGGGAGGATAAGGACAATCAAAGACGCCATAGAGTTCATAGATAGGGAGTACAGGGTAAGGTATAGCAAGACGAGGATGCACGTGATAATGAGGGTTAAGTTGAAAGCGAAGAAGAAGAG
The DNA here is from genome assembly GCA_027003075.1 of Caldifarciminota bacterium. Taxonomy (GTDB): domain Bacteria; phylum Hydrothermota; class Hydrothermia; order LBFQ01; family LBFQ01; genus JAADCS01. The sequence continues at coordinate 1,547 of JALWYV010000052.1, forward strand.
CGGGAGGCCATACAGTGTTAGGAAAGACCCGAAGAAGGAGGAGGAGTTTAAAAAAAAGTTGTAATCCTGAGAGGTAGGAAGGTGATGTGGCAGGACGAGATGAGGGTAGGGCTGATAGTGAAGCATAGAAGAGTATGGATGCCAGAGGGGGTAAGGGCAGATTGGCCTGTGCAACATAAGTACGAGTACTTTTATCTTTACGGTGCGGTAGATGTGTTAAGTGAGGAGGTTGTATTCTTCATTTTGCCCGACTTAAGGGGTGAGACTGTAAGGGTATTTCTTGAGGAGTTCAATAAGGAGATAGGCGGGGAAGATGTTGTGATAGTCTGGGACAACGCAGCGGGGCATAAGTACGCTGAAAAGTATGCTCCGGAGAACATATCTTTCTTCCACACACCACCCTACACCCCTGAGGTCAATCCTGCTGAGGCTATGTGGAGGCATATCAGAGGTGAGTTAGCCAACAAGGTCTACAACTCCCTTGATGAACTTGAGGAGGACTTGATCCGCATCCTTCAGCACTTTTACAACGATAAAGATTTCGTTCGCTCCTTAACTGGTTATAACTGGATCGTTGAGGTGCTATCCCATGATGGCGCTAATTAGTGGAAATGGTATTAGACTTTCTAAAGGTATTTCCCCTTTTTCCCTTCAGCAACGATTACGATGGCTCGGTAGAGCCGCCCTTCAGCCTCAACGTAATCCCCTTTTCTCTATCTAAGCGCGAAACTACTGGACAATCCTTCTGCTCTTCCTTACAACCTCCTCAACCCCGGTGATCTCGCTCACTATACCCCTGAAGAACCATGCGTTCCCTCCACCGGAGAAGATATAACCATCACGAGACCTATCACCACCAGTGTAGTAATACACCGTATCCCTGTACGTTATCAAACTCGCATAATCATTGCCCGGTTTGTTGTGGCAGGCGGGAAACATATCGGGATGGTAGCCCCAAGCAGATGCTATCCTCCTGTTCCTCCACACACCTCCCTCCATCCATCCGTACATCACCATGCTCGTATCGGGAAGGATGTCAGATCTGACTCTCTCAACGAAGAATAGAAGAAGCGTATCTCCGGAGGAGGATAAAACGGGATTTCCTTGAATGCTGTCACTTCTGTAAACTGCACTATCTATCCACGTTGTCCCTCCGTCAAAGCTGTAGGAGACGTATACGTTGCACCTCCCTGTGTCGCTGCGGTCGTTCCCATAGACGTAGGCAACCGCAAGACCGTTCATACCAAAGGCTGATATGCTCTTGAGATTCCTCTTAAACCCTGCTGTGGGCATATCGCATCTTACGTTCGCAGCCCTCCTGTAGAACCGTGCTGCTATACTCGGTACCTCGTCCCACGTCGTCCCATTGTCCATGGAGTAGAGGACGTGGATGTAAACGGAGTCAGTAGGTGGTCGTCTTTTCTGCTCCACAGCGAGGTAAAATACACCGTTGTAATACGTAAGATATGGAAGATTAAATTTTGAGTTCGGAGCAAATATTCTCTTCCTGATCACCCAATCACCCGGCGCACCGTGGTTGTCGTTGGTAAGGATAAAGACTGTGTCCTCCTTCATCCACGCCCCTATCACCCTGCTACTGCTTAAAACTCCCATCACCCACGGTTTGTCCCTCCTCCTCGGATTGTATTCGTGCATGTTATAGCACTCCCAGTTGCTTGCCACACGGGGGTTTAATGAGTCTCTACAGAAAACTATCATACGTGATGTGGGAGAAGTCTTTGAATAAGCCAGACCTATCAGATAGAACCCATTAGGATTGTCTCCCATTATGCTGACGGAGGGATCTGCCATCATATACTCGCTCGTATCCATCACCCACCCATCGCTGAAAGTACCCATCAGGTCTTTAACGTGATTCCAGATGTGTCCTCTGTTGTTGCTCGCAAATATGCTTATCGTCCAGAAGTTATTAGGCCAGTTTCTGTTTAGTACTGCTGCCACTAAATAGCCGTCGTTGAGGGCGAGGTCTCCTTCAAGGTAGCTCTGGGAACAGTAGTTGGGTATGTCTTTGTTTATGCGTGTTGCGAAGAAGAGGGCCATTAACAGGAGCATGTTTCACCTCCTACCTCACAAGATATATCGGGCTTAGTTCTATCTCGTACTTGTAGGTACCAAAGGTGTCGGCATATGGCTCAATATATATGTATAAAGGTACAAACCCACTTTTCTTATCGCCTTTTCCCCATGCCCAACAGGCCGGGGATACTCCCTCATCCCATATCCAGTGTGGAGGATTATAAACGTCAAACTCCTTTCTCAAGGTATCAAGGTCTATCCGTATTTCTTTCCACGATGTGTCAAGCACCTGATTTCGCACTATGAAGCCTCTGCAGTAT
>JALWYV010000053.1 GCA_027003075.1 Caldifarciminota bacterium
CTCCCAACCGTATTCTGGTCATAGAGTGGGACAGCGTGAAGACCTACGGCTCATCTTCCGGCTCGGCGAATTTCCAGATCCAGATAAAGGAACTGCCAAACCTCACGGATCCCACCCTCCAGAGCGAGATATACTTCCTTTACAAGAACACGGACTTCGGCTCATCAACTCCTTCGGCCACCATAGGGATAGAGAGCGTCTTCGGGGACACAGGCCTCGCTTACACGGGGTCGGCTATAACCGGTACATCTCCAAACATCTCCGCCATAGACACGAACGTGGTTATCATGTTCTACAAGGACGTGGCTACGGAAGTTTCGGAGAGGACGCGGGATAACGGCGAGACCACAGGCTACGCCACGGTGTACTCTTCTTCCGGCAGGATCGTGGGCAGGGTAAAGGTTGAGGATGGAGCAGTTGATCTGTCCCCTCTGAGGCTACCTTCAGGCGTCTACTTCGTACGCACGGGCAGAAAGATAACGAAACACATAGTAAGGTGAAGGGATAAGGGGGGGACGGTGCCCCCCGCCTATACCTGATCTGTCCTTCCTCCCAAATACCTTGCGAGGAATTTCTCGGCCCGGCGGTAGAAGTCCAGACGGTTTTCGGGTCTGAAGAAACCGTGGCCCTCGTCCGGGTACTCAACGTACTCCACCTCCCGCCCCAGTCTCCTCAAGGCTTCTACTATCTGCAGGCTCTCCTGACGCCTGACGCGGGGGTCGTTCGCCCCCTGACCTATCAGCAGCGGCGCCCGTATCCTCTCAGCGTGGAAGAGGGGTGAGACCTCCCTTAGAAGGTCGGCGTCCCTCTCCGGATGGCCCATTCTCGTATGGAACAGGCTCAGGATAGGCTTTCAGTAGGGTGGTATGCTCTCAAGGAGCGTGAAGAGGTTGGAGGGGCCGACTATATCCACACCGCAGGCGTAGAGCTCCGGCGTGAAGGTGAGTCCGGCCAGTGTGGCGTAGCCTCCATAACTTTCCCCCATTATACACACGCGTCTGGGGTCGGCGATGCCCTCTTTTATAAGCCACAGAACGGAATCCGTCAGGTCGTCCTGCATCTTCTTCCCCCACTGTTTATTGCCAGCGTTTAAAAACTTTTTCCCGTACCCCGTGGATCCACGAAAATTTACCTGAAGGACCGCGTAACTCCTGTTGGCCAGCCACTGAACGACAGGGTCCCATCCCCAGACATCCCTCGCCCAGGGGCCTCCGTGGGGTAGGATGACGGCAGGGAGGCTTTTCGGCTCAACCCCCGGCGGCAGGGTGAGGTAGCCATGCAGTATCAGGCCGTCCCTGGCCCTTATCCGCACAGGTTTGACCTCGGCCAGGGGGTACCTCTCAATCTCCGGGTTGGAGGAGAAGAGGAAGCGGGCCTCCTTTGTGTGGCGGTCGTAGAGGTAGTATCGCAGGGGCTTACGATCCCCCTCGTAGACCACCACCCAGATGCGGTTGGAGAGGTCCCGGCTGTAGATCCCGAACTGGCAGTCCGATTCAACCTCGGCCAACCTCTCAAAGTCCTCCTTTAAGGTCGGGTCAAGGACTATCCACTCCAGCTTGTCCCTGAACACGGCGACGGCCTCCGGCCTCTCTGCCCTCGGATGGAAGAGGAGGGCCGGTCCGAGGAAGATGTACGGGTCCATGTCGTACTCCGGATCCTCCGCGAGAATTCTCTCCTCGCCGGTCGCAAGGTCGTAGGACCTCAAGGAGGCGGTCTCCCTTCTCAGACTGCTGAAGAGGTAGAGGGTGTTCCCCCGCAGTTCGGCCGGTGAGACTAACCCGTCCTCTAAGCCCCACCTGTAGAAGGCTCTCCAGTCCCCCTCCGTCAGGTACAGCAGCTCCCCGCCGCCGTCGTCCGTCATACGCGAGGCCACGCGCACCCGCAGGTTCTCGTCCGCGAGGAAACCCGTGGCATTTATATCGTTTCTCATCACAAGAACACGCTCGCCGGTTTTGAGATCAACGCGGTATATATCGTGCAGGGCCGGGTCCCTGTCGTTTACGGCAAGGAGGACGCTGTGGGGGTGGTCCGGATGCAGTTTGACGAACTTAGCCTGAACGCCCTCCCCCGGAGTCAGGAGCCGGGCCTCCCCTCCCTCCGGGCCTACGGCATACACCCTCCAGTTCTCGTCCCCGTCCCTGTCCTGAACGTAGAGGAGCTGGCCGTTGTAGGCCCACCTGAACCCCATCACACCTCTGCCGCGATCCTCCGTTATGCGTCTGCTCTCACCCGTTGATAGGTCCCGGACCCACAGGTTCATCACCCCATCCCACGGCCGCAGGTACGCCAGAGATCTCCCGTCGGGTGATACCCGCACCTGCCAGTACTCCGGATGCTTGAAGAACAGCTCTAATGGTATAAGGGGAACCTCTCTTTTCATAAAACTGCCTCTGTTCTTGGCATTTCAGTGCAGAGGGAAGGGCTTCCACCACTCCGGAGGCTCCCACTCGTGCCGCAGTATCCCCATAACGAGTACGTCGTGGTACCTTCCCGATAGATAGCGGACCTGACGACGGCGTCCTTCCAGACGGAAACCGGCCTTCTCATAGGATTTCCTCGCCCGGACGTTAAAGTCAAAAACCTCCAACTCCACCCTGTTGAGGTTCAGTATATCAAAGGCTAAGGCGAGCATAGCCTGAACGGCCTCCGTGCCGTATCCCCTATCCCAGTAGTCCTTTTCACCGATGGCTATACCCAGGATGGCCGAGCGGTTTATCCAGTCTATGCGATTAAGCCCCATGTTTCCTATCAGTTTCCAGCCCTTTCCCTCGCGTACGTCAATGGCGAAGGGCCTCTCCCATATCGGGCGTTGACGCACCTTTTGAAACCACTCCTCCTCGTCCTCCACCGAGTGTGGCCACACGCGGGAGAGGTACTGTAGGACCTCTACGTCGCTGAACCAGCGGGCAAAGATAGGTAGATCCTCACGGATAACGGCCCTCAAACGTAAACGGGGGGTGAAGAACATCATTGAACATTCTACAGAGGATACATACCGGGCATGCCGAGTTTACAACGCCCTTTAAGGATTGAGGAGGACTTGAGCCGCATACTTCAACGTTTCTACAACGATAAAGATTTTGTTCGCTCCTTAATAGGCTATAAAAACTCCGTCTTATGACAGCATTAAAAGGATACTTCAAGAAGCAAAATCAAGCAAAAGCCTCCAATCCATTATAATCCTATGCAACAACTCTCCTCAACCAGAGCGAAGAAGTAGTATAAAACAACTTATCAAACTCAAAAACTACTGGATCCTAACTCTTTGACAATCACTACACCCATACTACTTCTGGGGTCGCTCTAAAAGGTCAGAGAGCCTCAGCCTGACTCCCTCCCATACCTCAAACTCATCATCCCAGTCAAGAACTTTCCAGTTTTTCGGATCCTCCGCAATTACAACAACCTTCGCCTTTGTCAAAATCCATATCACCCTCTTGACTCCGAATCTCAAAAGATCCTCAATCTTCCGCTTCATGTACTCAATAAAACTCCCACCCTCCAACTCAGCTTTCGTATCCACTTCTATGGCCACAACAGGAGGAACGTCGGCATACTCGTCCTTTATATCTAACGCATCCGCCTTAAATATCCCTATGTCCAAAGCCCTTCTACCCCCGTCAATCTTTAAGCCGTGTTCGTTGGTCGTTAGAATATAGCCTTTGTCAAGCAGACTTCTAAGTGCTATCAAAAGATTGGCAACAAAAACCGCCTGTTTTGTGCTGCTTCCCATAACCTCCTCCGGTTGCTTTTTACCTGCAATGACCTCTTTATATCCACGGTAATAAATAGGCTTTCCGTCCACGACCTCGTAGGTTAAGAGTTTCAAAAGTTTCTCTCTCCGCTTGTCCCTATCTGTCCCATCAACCTTGCTTTTCTCTACAATTGCTACGCCCATCCCACCTCCTATTTTAAGGTTGTTTCAAAGACCCCGTTAAATTCAACCATTCAGCGTTTAGTGTAGAAACAACCGCATGTCAGGAGTCTAACAAACCGGTTCAACACCGCCCGTTGAACATGGCCTTCCCCACCACAAACCCGTTTTTAGAATCAAAATATGCTCTGGGTTTTATCCTTTTCTCAGGTGTATTTCATGGAAAACGTCGGTCAGGCGGACGAAAACGTCCGTTTTTATACGTTTCCGAAAGGTAAGGTTGCGGTTCTCTCAGACGGCAGCGTCCTGCTTGATAAAACCCTCCTTTCCTTCGGATCCTCTCCCCGCTTCGTCCTAGGCAAGAGCTGCGACGGAGGCAAGATAAACTTCTTCGCCGCAAAAGGCACTTTCAAAGGGATAAGGCTATGCTCTCAGGTCGTCCTGAAGGAGATCTACCCCAACATAGACGCCGTCCTCACCCTCTCCTCTGGCGATATGACCCTGCAGTTCTTCGTACATCCGGGTGGGGAGGTCCCGGATATAAACCTACGGGCCGAAAACGGCTCCTTCCATACGGCAAACGGTGAGATAGTTCTCACCTCCCCTTCAGGTGAAGACCTCCTGAAGATGACCGGCCTCAGGGCCTTTCAGGGGGTGCAGGAGATCTCCGTCAGTGCAGAGGTTGAAAGCAGAAACCTGAAGTTTGCAGTTGGGGAGTACGACAGGAGACACACCCTCGTAATTGACCCCTACATCCTCTCGGCCGCCGTGATAGGCGGATACGGCGAAGATGTGGTAAAGGGTGTCGCCTACGCACCGGACGGGACTATCTACGTAACCGGGTCCGTGGGATCTTACGACGGCTTTATATCCATGCCGATTCACGGGACACTGGGCAGCGAAATGGGGAGCGACGCCTTTGTCCTCCACTTCGCCCCCGATGGCACCACCCTCCTTGAGGGGGCCATCGTATCCGGATCCTACATAGACGAAGGGGTGGAGGTTTTCGTGGCCTCGGAGATATACGTGGTAGGATCTACATTCTCCACAGATATTGCACCTTCAAGGACGGTCTTCGGTCAGGCCATATCCTCCTCTACCTTCATAACACGTCTTTCGCCCGACCTGTCCACGCACCTCGGTACTGCCATTGTAGGTGGTACCAGCGAAGACAGGGGCAAGGACGTAATAGTGTCTCCCTCTGGGGACGTCTTCGTACTCTCCCTTACAAAGGACACGGCAGGTCTCCCATCGCCCCTTACGGTTCACGGAACGGTCAGGCAGGGGGACTGGAACGTAATGGTCAGTAAACTCTCGGACGATTTAAGTACCTACGTGCAGGGTGTCGTACTCGCATCGGACTCGGCCGACTACCCGGCCTCTATGGTATTTTCCACGTACTCCGGGAACCTCTACGTCTCCGGCACGGCCGGGAACGCCAGCACGTTCGTCAGCCACACGGTTATGGGTACGGCCGGGGGACAGGAGGTCTTCGTATCCCTCTTCTCCTCATCTCTAAACCACATAAGGACGGTCCTCGTGGCCGGAAGCTCAGAGGACAGAGCCGCAGGTGTTGACCTCGGACCCGGTGATACGGTATATCTATCCGGATACACCATGTCCTCCGATATTGCACCTGGCAGAGATACGCTCGGTGGCCGTTCCGGTTGGGACGTGTTCGTTACAAGGCTCTCACCAGATCTTAACATCCATATAAGGACGGTTGTTGTAGGAGGCTCAGGCCTGGAGTACGCCTACGCCATGGATTTCAGCCAGTTCGGACACGTTTACGTAACCGGAAGGACCACGCAGTACAACGGTCTGTACGGATATTCCCCCTCGCTCGTATATGGCACAACGGGAGATGAAGATGTCTTCGTATATATGTTTGATCAAATTCTGGATCATATGCAAACAGCCGTTCTCGCCGGTAGTAAAAACGACATGCCCTACGATATTGAGACTTCACCCGCGGCAGAGGAGGTCGCGATCGCTGGAAGGTGTATTCAGTCATCGGACTTCGCTCCATCAAGAACAACGTTTGGAACGACCGGTGGAGAGGACGGATTTCTTACAGTTTTTGATATAACATTCGTAAACTTCATAGGAACATCTGTGTTCGGAAGCCTCGGGTACGACGGGGCGTTTGGAGTGGCCGCATCCCCTTCGGGTGAGGTGTACATAACCGGTGAGACCTACACGCCCGTATTCGCCCCCTCCCGCATATACCACGGCCCTTCTTCGTGGGGCAAGGAGGCCTTCGTCAGCCTTTTCTCTCCGGATCTTGCAACACACATCGCTACGGCCATACTCAGCGGTGGAGGATCGGACGGAGGTACGGACATCCTGTTTGAGGATATGACCGGAACGGTAATAGTGGGAGGGCATACAGCCTCTTACGACTTCCTCGGCGGGGCCTATGTGCGCTACGGTTCAGGAGGATATACGGACGCCTTCGTTGCCCTGCTCTCGCCAGACCTCGCCACCCTTATGGGGGCGGCTGTCGTCGGTGGCAGGGGGTACGATTACCTATGGGACATAGACCTGGACCCCACAACCGGGAACGTAGCCCTCGCCGGTGAGACTTGGGACACCCTCGGACTTCCCGCTCCCCTTTACATTTACAACGCCGGAGGCATAGACGCCTTCGTCGGCCTTCTGGACTTCGGCCTGAACTACCTCGGCACGGCCGTAATAGGAAGCTCCACTGAGGGTGATTACGCCTACGGTGTGGCCTTTGACCTGAACACGGGAGATGTGGTGATAGCCGGCAAGACCCACAACTCCTTTGATTTCGGACCTTCCGGCTCTGCCATGATGTGGGGGAATCCCGACGGAGAGGATGCCTTTCTGGTCGCCTTCGCACCGGATCTCTCGGCCCTCTTCCAGAACTTCGTAATAGGAGGATCATCCTCAGATGAAGCGACCGCCCTCGCATACGATCCCACGAACGGCCTCTTCTTCTTGGTAGGTGGGACCGGCAGCCCGGACATGCCCTTTACGCTTGCTCCCCTCGGTCCCCTCGGATCAGGGGACGGCTTCGTGGCCGTCAGCGACCTCTCCTCCTTCGTGGATGGCGTGTACGTCGGAGGGTCCGGATGGGACAAACTCACGGACGTCTACCTTTCCGGCGATACGCTCTATATCGCGGGTAAAACGGCCAACCCCTTTGACTTTCCGGGTGTGGTCTCCGTATACGGTACGACCGGAGATATGGACGCCCTCGTCATGGAGATGGATCTGGGGCTTACGTCCGCAAACACCTACATCCTGGCGAGCAGCAAAGCCGATGAGGCCACGTCCGTATTCATGAACTACCCCTCCTCCGTCAAGACGGTATACACGGCCGGGGTGACGTGCGAGTACACGGACTTCCTTAGCGGGGGGTACACGCCTTATCCAACGCTCGGGGGTTGTGACGCTTTCGCCGCCGCCCTTTCCGACGTGGCAACGCAGGTAAGTGAGCGTCCTTCGTCCGCCTCCGACTTCACCCTTGAGAGGGACGGAATAACGATAAACCTGAGGCGTCAAGCCTACGTGGGTGTTGACGTCTATGATGCATCCGGGAGGCTCGTACACAGGCAGAGCATAGGGATACTGCCCACGGGTGAACATCGCATAGGTCTAAAACTCAAGAAGGGCGTGTATACCTTGAAGGTGAGGATAGGGGACAGGGTAGACCTGATAAAGGTAATACGCTGATGCCCTGAAAAGGGCGGGGTTTAAAGGGGGTTGCATACCCCCTTTTTTAAACGGCGTAGAGCTTCTCCTCTCTCACACATTTTTTTAAAAACTCCGCCCACGGTTCGTCCTCGTCGCGCAGGAAGTTTCCCCTCCTGAAGGTTATCCTTACGTCCGTAGGTACGTGTCTGTACCTTCCGAGTTGGGCCAGTGCCTGGTACAACCTCTTCTTCGGATTCTTTACGTTCGGGAAAACGAGGTTCAGGTTCTTCTCAAGCCTCTCCCTGCCGAGGAGCTTCAGGAAGGCCAATGCCACGATCACCTTCCTGCTTCTGAACTTTATCTCCTTCACGCCGTCGTAGAGGCGGAGTTTACCGGCAAAGGAGAGGTAGGGACGTCTGTTATGCCGCCTGTTAACGTACCACCACATATCTGCTATGCCCCGCATATCCTCCGGAGGCTGGTAATCCTCGTTAAACCTGTACTTCCGCATGAGGTAGTAATGGGTCCTCAGGAAACCGCAGTCTTCCGGTATCCTTGAGGGGTCCATAGGTTCTTTATCCGTCAAAAAGTCAAGGTATATCTCCGAAAGTATGGCCGAGTACATATCCCCGAGGCTCGTAAAGGTGTGTTTCAGAAGTTCCAGTTTGAAGACGTCTATCTCCACGAAAGCCCTGTACCGCATCAGGTTCAGGATAGCCATCTTTGACCCTTTAGCAAATGCCCTCTTCAGAACGCCATCGGCTATGTCCTTGTAATCAAACTCGCCCGCCATGAACTTGAATAAGAGCGTGTAGATCTCTATTACCTCGTCCGATAGCTCGTAGTACCTTTTGAGGGGAGACAAATCCACCCTCCCACCTATGTACAACCGCGCCCGCGTCAGAACGGTATCCACTATGAAGTCCCTGAACTCGCGGCTATGGTAGCTTTTGACTTTGTAGTCGGTGTTCTTTATGCCCTGCAGCATCTGGACAGCGACCGAGGGTTTACCGTAGTAGGTGGCCATCATATCAGCCTCAATTATCCTGTTGTCTGCCCTGCGGATAGCATCCCGCAGAGCCTCGGACTGACACATGCTCTGGTAGATATACACCTCCGTAGAGGCGAAGGCGTCCGGATCCGTCCCCCTCTCCTTCCACATCTTTACGTACTCGCTCTGTTTGCGCACATCGCCCATGGAGGCTAGGGCTTCAAGGACGTAGAGCATGTTCAGAGATGAGAAGTGGCGATCAAGCCTTGCTCTGGCCTCCTTATAAGCCAGATAAGCCCTGTTATCTTTTAGGATATCAAGCAAAACATCCGGCATTCCACTTTCAATTATAACGGTGGTGAGTTTAAGAGGGGATTATTATTCAGATTCTTTCGGGAATTCAGGGCTATTTGTTGAGGTACACGGTGAAATACACCCCAAACTTTTAATTCGCATACCGCCTCACTATCCTCACAAAATGCCGGCTATCCTACATGATTACCTTCAGGATTTTGATCGTGCTACCCATCCGTACCTTTAGTAAGTACGCGCCCGCGGGAAGGTGAGGGAGTTTAAACGTGCGTTTACCAGAGGGCAGGTAACCTGCACTTTCCCTGTGGAGTAGTCGGCCATCGGGAGAATAGATGTCGTATCCCACGTATCCCGGTGAAGGAAGTGAAACCTTAAGGACACCGCCTTTTAACTCCCATCCGAAACCTCCTGCGTTCTCCGATATACCGAGATCGTCCTCCTGCCCCAGGGGTTCAATAATTCGGGCCACGTAGGCCTCCTGATAACCGGGTGAAGGGGTGCCGAAGGTGTCCCTGGCGTCCGCAAGGTCGCCGAGGGATCCTGTGGCCGTCCCGGCAGTGTATATATCGCCCATGGGGCCCACGTCTATGGCCATGCCGTCTTCCCCGCCGCTCCCGGCTATGATGAGGGTAAGGATGTGGGTACTGAGGTCAGGGGAGAAGAAGGCCACGTACGAATCCGTACTCCCCATATTCCCGGATACCACCTTCGGATCGGGCAGGGTGATGGAGGCGTCCGCCTCCCCGGACATGAGAATGGTGTCCCCTCGCAGGGCAACGTCGTGGCATCCGTCGGCGAACTGACTGCACACCACAACCGTCTTAATGGGGGTCAGACTGGCGTCTAATAGGGATGCGAAGGAGTTGGTACCCGTACCTCCCCCACAGAATCCGAAGGTATCTGCGGGTACGAAGTCGTTCAGGTTGCTTACCCATCCCCCCACGACCACCTGTTCGGAGGAGTTAACCCCTATACCGTTTATACCGTCCCCCCACGTGCTGGCGAGGATGGTTGTGGTTATGTGGGTAGTGAGGTCCGGGGAGAGGGCCGTTATGAAGGCGTCGTCCTGTGCGGGAGTTCCGAAGGTGTTCCTTGTGGGGGCGTAGTCCGCGGAGGATTGGGTGTATCCGGCCACGAATACGGTTCCGAAGGCATCTGTCGTTATCGTCAGGCCAAAGTCATGGCTGCCGCCCCCCACTATAGCCGTGGCTATGTGAGATGATAGATCTGGGGAGAGACGGGTTACGAAGACGTCGTACACGTAATGGGTGCCGAAGAGGTTCCGGGAAGGGGCGAAGTCGGGTGATCCCCAGTTGAAGGTGTACCCCGTCACCAGTATATCGCCGTTGGGCGCAGTGGCGGTTTTCGTTCCGTAGTCTGCCATGCTCCCCGCGAGTATGACCGTCGCCAGATGGGCGGAGAGGTCGGCGCTCAGTCTGGTCATGAAGGCCTCGTACCCTCCGCCAGGAGTTCCCATAACCGTCCTCGTTGGAGCGATGTCGCTGGACGTGGTATAACCCGATATAACGATGTTTCCCGTGGAGTCAAGGGTTATGCCCCGTGCCACGTCGTCCCCGCTCCCCGATACGATGGCCGTGGCGAGGTGGGTGGTAAGGTCTCCCGTCAGTCTGGTCACGAAGGCGTCGTAGTTCCCCGTCGGACCGAACACGCTCCGGGCTGGGGCGAAGTCCGAGGAGTTCTGAGTTCTTCCGACGACGTAAACCGTGCCGTCGGGAGCGGCGAGGAGGTCGTACCCGAAATCGGCCCACGAACCGGCCACGAAGACGGCGAACACCGGGTCTATCACTACGGGAAAGCGGGGATCGTACCCTTCGGCCGAGAGTTCAACGACGTTTCCCTCTATCCTGACGTTGAGGGGTAGTTCCTGCGCCCCCTGATAGGCGTGGAGGTCGTTGAGGCGGATTTTTATCCCTTCCCCCTCTATTACGAGACCGTCTCCGGAAAGTTCAGGTACACCACCCGTATTGACTTCAAGCCTCGCGATCGGTTTCCTTCCGGCTTCAAAAACGAACTGCAGGTTCGCTTTGCCTCCGACGTAAGATAGAATGGCTCTGCCGTTTTTACCTTTTAGAACAACGCTTTTGTAGAGAGGGCGACTGTACGTACCGTTTCCAGAGAATACGCTAACTTTTCCCTCCTTCCTTTCACCTCTGAGGGATACGTATCCGCCCATCAGTTTCAGGAAAACGTTTCCTGCTTCTACGGTACCATCCGTAAGAACGCGTAAATTTCCATCGGGAAAACTGCACATCCCTCTACCGCACCCAACAAAACCCATCCCGTAAGTCTGGAGGAACACCAACAACATACCGGGATATTACCCGTGTACGTGGGGTGTGATCTAAGTGGTTAAACACGATCGCTTGAACATGGATAAACACAGGTATTACCACCGTTCCACATACGAGTTCCTAAGATTCCCCGATCAACCGTGGCCTTTAAAGGACGTTTACCTTCCCTTCACCTCACGGGTATAGAGCAGGCTGAACCTTAAGGCGTAGGCCGGCTCGCCGGGGGAGGCGTACTTAACGAACCAGTATACGTACCCCTCGTTCTCAACCGTAAGGGTGAAATCCCCGTACTTCAGACTACCCCCGAAGGTGGGACCCACCCTCCAGCCGGCGGAGTCCACTAATATCCCGATATGAACCCCGACCGTCCTGTAGAAGGTGTAGGACGCCCCAACGCTCCATATGGGGTAGAAGTACCTTGAATATCGGGACTTCCCCGGCTTCATCCACATCTCCCCGGATATCTTGAGGTCGTGTATGTCGTTGTACAGCGGTACGATGGCCGCCCCCACCCTGTAGTCGTGGACGAAGCCACTATCTTTGCTCATGCCCAGCTCGTGTACGCCGACGTAGAGGCCGTACCCCGTATATCTCCTCACGTACACCCCACCGAAGACGGAGGGAACCATGTAGGATATTCCGATACCTCCACCCACGTACATGTCTCCGAGCCAAAGAGAACCCATCTTCAGTCTCTTTACCTCCTTGCCGTAGCCCACGCGGATGTTGGATAACCTGGGGACGTAAGGGTATATGCCGGCCATTATGCCGAACCCCCTGTAGGCAACGGCAACTATCGGGTTAAGAACCTGTATGACGGGATCCATAGCCAGGTAGAACGCTCCCACGTATACGGAAGGAGGAAGGGTGGGCAAGGCCGCGGGATTGTACCATAGGGCTGTGGGGTCGTCCGCTACGGCCGCGAAGGCTCCTCCCATGGCCATGGCTCTGGCACCGTAGAACGTTCCGTATCCCCCTGCTCCCAACAGGTTCAGGGGCAGCGTAATGGTTATCGCTAAGGCGATGCTTATCCTCCTCATAGCTTAAAACTCCCTGCCTACGTGAAAGTAAAAGAGCGGCGTGGTCTTGTAAATGTTCGTCGGGTCGTAAAGGGCCATAGGCCACGCCCTGTTCCACAGAAATACGATGTTTCCCAGTCCATACTTCACGTCCCATCCCCTCCACTTCTTCCTGTAACCCCAGCCTACGAGCAGGGTGAAGAACTCTCTATTGGGATAAAACTTCAATTCTTTTTCCAGACATTGACCTCTCTCATCAATTTTGGTGCATTTGTACCTCCATATATATACGGGCATTCCATCACGAGCAAGGATGGATATATGTCCCGCCTGAATGGAGAGGCTCCACCTTATATCCCACGGAGATGCTCCCCTCATGTCTCTGATAAAGAGGCTCCTGCCCACGAACCCGGATATACGGAGATCCTGTTTGGCCTTATCAAGGAACGTGAAGTCCACCCCCGCAGATGTCACCATGGAAGCCCTGGAGACGGAAAGTAAAACATCAGCCTCGTTCAATCCCTGACTCATGTCTATGCTATCCAGATACTCCCAGTTGTAGAAAACGAAAGGTTCAAAGAGGCGGGCGTACAGGTTGACCTCAAGGGCGTAGTCCCCTATAAGCCTTTCCTCGCCAAAGCTGGCGGTGTAGACGTAGGGGTACTTCTTGAAGTAGGGAGAAGGGTACAGGTCCATAAAGGGAAGATAGAAGAAGGGAGCGTAGTTCTGATAGGAACTCCCGACGAAGACCTTGAAGGCCCTGACGTCGCTGACAAACCACTTGTAGTTTATCCTGAAGGTGGGTATAAGCCCATCTATGCCGTAGTTGTATCCGGGGAATTCCGGGCTGTAGATGGTGTCCCTTGAGTAGTTGAGACGTACACCAGCGTACAGGAAGGATCGGGAAAAGTTCCATCTATGGGAGGCGAAAAGGGAAGCCCTGAAATTCCGGTAAGGCATGGAAGCCGCATCTTCCCTATTTTTCGTAAGGTTGTCGCTTGCTTCAAAATCTACCCCTATACCGCCTATCGTGATACGTCCACCTACGTTCCTATACGAAACCCCTATCCTCAAACTTTCAGCACCACCGTAAGTCCCAATCATGTTGTAGGTGTTATCCGATACGTAGGCGTATAAAATGGAAGATAGAAGACCGGAGTTAAAGGTTAGTGATGCTCCGTATCCGTTGAGACCAGCGTACAACCGCATGCTGTCTTTATCCGATTTTGTCTTTATACCCATCCACGAATGGCCGTAGAGGACGGTCAATTTCAGACGGTTTCCCCAGAACCTGCGCACCAGCCCCGCAGAGTAGTTCTCGGTACCTCCCCTGATGCGGGGGTCAGTTATGGGCGGAAGGTTCAGGTACGTGGGGTTGGAGTACTGCCCATAGAGACCTTTGAAGAAGACGTACGTCGTGGGAACACCCACCTGCACTTTGTTGTACAGAGGCTCAACGTTCATGTCTATCACCCCACCTAAAAAGCCGTCGTACTCTATAGGGGCATCTCCCCTGTATATGCGGGCAGAGGATATAACTCCTTCGTTGAAGGGAAGAGGGGCGAGGGTCGTAAGGTTCATGTTGGTAATGGGGAGGCCGTTGATGTATATCCTGTTGCTGCTTGAGGACATTCCCCTTATCGTGAAGGAGTATCCGAAGGTGGGAGTTATGCCTCCTATGAAGTAGTAGAATGCCACCCCCTCACCGAACGTGCTGCGATTTACCCGCGTAGGATATACGAACTCGTTGATGCTGAAGCGATGTCTGAAGTTTTCTTCCTCAACCGTGGTCTCTACGGGCTTGAGGACAAGTGGCTTTTTGTCCTTCGTAAGGTAGAGCGTGTCCTTTGCAAGGAATATCCACAACATAGGTTAAGCCACGCACACGGGTATTATAGGGGTGCCTACCACTGTTTCACGAGGTAGAGGTAAGCCACAGGGTAAATGAGATATACCGCCGTCGGGTCCACCTTCGTCGTTGATATGAGGCGGTTGAAGAAGAATAGGAAGTTGCCCACACCGGCCCTAACCTTAAAACCCCTGTACTTCCACTCCTTCCCACTGGCCACCGTCAGTGTGGGCGTTGAACGCCTGAAGGAATAAACTAGTTTAGGCTTAACACATTCCGAACCTATCCACTCATCGCACCTATAGTACCATCCGTAGGCCGGGAGACCGTCAGCAAATATGATGGTCAGGTAGGGCAGGGATAGGGACAAAGCGTACCTTCTCTCCCACGGGGAAGCCTTACCCACTCCCTTTATAAACCTGCTCCTTCCCACCGTTGCGGATACCCTGAAGTTATCCTTTGACCTGTCCGTAACCGTAAGATCAAAGCCATAGGACAGTACGGTCGCCTTCACCGAACGCCTGAGGAAAGTTTCAGCAGACGGCTCCCCCCATTCGTTCGTTCCCCAGTTGTAGAAGAAGTACGGTGAGAACATACCCGCATATACCTCCAGTTCGGTTACTACGAACCTGTAAAGGTTTTCCCTTCCGAAAGTCATCACACCACCGTAAGGGTAGTCTTTGAAGTAGGATGAGGGAAAGACGGTTATACTGCTCATGGGAAAGAAAGGGAGCGTGTACTGGTACGCGGTTGAAAGTGTGAACCTGTAGGCCTCATTTTCGCTCGTAAAGTACTTGAACTTCAGTCTGAACGTGGGCAGGAATTTCTTTAACTCGTGCGAGAACTTATCCGGTCCAGATCTTGAGAGGGCGAAGGTTAGCCTCCCTCCCGCATAGAGAAGCATCCTATCCGTCTCTTTCTTACCCTTCAGGAATCCGGATACACCGAAGTACCGGCTATAAAAGTTCACGAGGGGTGAGAAGTTATATATGCTGTCGTAGGTTATCTCAAATCCGCCGTACTTTAACGACAGTATTGCTCCGGTCATGGTTCGGGAGGTGTTAAACGTCCCTGATAGGGCGGAGCCGAAGATTTTAGACAGGTCATAATCCGTGGAACTCTGGACGTAGTACACTTTCAGACTCTTCCAGACGTTTATTGACGCGCCTAAAAGGTCCGTAGTGTTTACGAATTTGCTCTTTATATCCACAAACTCACCCGTTACCGAATCCTTTATTACCCCGCTTCTGAACCTACTCCTGAAGTCCATCCACGAGTGGGCGTAGAGGACGTTAAACCTGATCCTACCTTTGAGGAAGTTCCTTATAAATGCTGCGGAGTAGTCCTCGGTCCTCCACCTCGGCTCATCACCCACCTTTACGTAGGCAGGGTTGTTGTACTGTCCGAAAAGCCCTTTGAAAAAGACGTAAGTCGTCGGTACCCCAACCTGCACCTCGTCGTACACAGGTTCAACGCTCATGTCTATCACCCCACCTAAAAAGCCGTCGTACTCTATGGGGGCGTCACCCCTGTATATACGGGCGGAGGATATGAGATTCTCGTTTATGGGCAGGGGTGCGAGGCTGCTTAACATCATGTTGAGCAGGGGAATGCCGTTGATGTACATCCTGTTGCTTGTGGGTGGCAGTCCCCTGACGCTGAAGGAGAAACCCGCAGAGGGGAGGAGACCCCCTATCATCTGGTAGAAGTATGCCGTTCCTCCGAAGTGTCCCCTGCTTACCTGCGTAGGATAAACGAACTCGTTGATGCTGAACCTATGTCTGAAGTTTTCTTCCTCAACCGTGGTCTCTACGGGCTTGAGGACGATGGGCTTTTTGTCCTTTAAATACAACGTGTCCTTTGCAAGGAACATCCACAGCATAGGTTAAGCCACGCACACGGGTATTATAGGGGTGTTTACCACTGTTTCACAACGTACAGGTAAGCCACGGGGTAAATGAGATATACCGCCGTCGGGTCAACTTTCGTCGTTGATATGAGACGGTTGAAGAAGAATAGGAAGTTACCTACACCGGCCCTGACCTTAAAACCCCTGTACCTCCACTCCTTACCACTACTCAAGAGAATTGTAGGAGTGGTGCGCTTGAAGGTATATTCTAAATGGTATTCCTTGCAAACGTATATGGCACCAGACCTCTCCCATCTGTCGCAACGATAGAACCAACCATATGAAGGTATTCCATCAGACAAAATTATTGAAAAGTACGGTAGAACAAGAGACAAAGCGTACCTTCTTTCCCATGGAGATGCTCCACCCACTCCCCTTATAAACCTGCTCCTTCCTACCGTAGCAGATACCCTGAAGTTGTCCTTTGACCTATCCGTAACTGTAAGATCAAACCCGTAAGATAGAACAGTGGCATTTACGGAATGTCGTAAAAGCATCTCCGTTGAAATATCACCACCCTCTATCCCCCAGTTGTAGAAAACGTGAGGTTTATATAACCCCATATAGACTTCCGTTTCGGTTATGACGAACCTATGCAGAGACTCTCTCCCTAAGGTTAGCACACCACCATAAGGATAGCTACTAAAGTAAGAGGCCGGAAAAATGTTTATATTTCCCATTGGAAAGAAAGAGGATGTATTCTGGTAAGCTGTACCCACAGTCAGTCTGTAGGCCTCGTTTTCCTTAGTAAAGTACTTCACCTTCAATCTAAACGTCGGTAGGACCTTTTTTATGCTATACGATAATTTTTCTGGACCTGATGTTAAAGACGCAAAAGTCAACCTTCCTCCAAGGTAAAATAACAGGTTGTCTCTCTTGAATTCTGTTCGCAGGAACCCTGAAATTCCTATGTACTTACTCCAGAAGTTGATAATAGCGGAAGAATTATTTAGCCTGTCGTAGGATATTTCAAAGCCCCCGTACCTCCACGTAGATGTGATTCCCACCATTTCCCTAAGGGTACCGAACTTACCACGGAGGAGGGATCCATAAGTGTTAAAAATGGTGTTATTAACCTCGTTCCTAACGTAGTAAGCACGTAAAACATTTCGTACTTCTAACGAAGCTCCTATCAAAGATGATAAGTTTCCAAAATTACTATCTTTTTCCTCGTATATTATGCTGTCATTCCTTTCTCTTACGGTAATAAACCTGCTTCTGAAGTCCATCCACGAGTGGGCGTAGAGGACGTTAAGCCTGATCCTACCTTTGAGAAAGTTCCTTATGAACGCTGTGGAGTAATCCTCGGTCCTCCACCTCGGCTCATCACCCACCTTTACGTAGGCGGGGTTATTGTACTGACCAAAGAGTCCTTTGAAAAAGACGTAAGTCGTCGGTACCCCAACTTGGGCCTCGTCGTACACAGGCTCAACACTCATGTCTATCACCCCACCTAAGAAACCGTCGTACTCTATGGGGGCGTCACCCCTGTATATACGGGCGGAGGATATGAGATTCTCGTTTATGGGCAGGGGTGCGAGGCTGCTTAACATCATGTTGAGCAGGGGGATGCCGTTGATGTACATCCTGTTGCTTGTGGGTGGTAGTCCCCTGACGCTGAAGGAGAAACCGGCTGAGGGGAGGAGACCCCCTATCATCTGGTAGAAGTATGCCGTTCCTCCGAAGTGTCCCCTGCTTATCTGCGTAGGATAAACGAACTCGTTGATGCTGAACCTATGTCTGAAGTTTTCTTCCTCAACCGTCGTCTCTACGGGCTTGAGGACGATGGGCTTTTTGTCCTTTAAATACAACGTGTCCTTTGCAAGGAACATCCACAGCATAGGTTAATCCGCACACACGGGTATTATAGGGGTGAGCTTCGGCCCACCCCCTTTTCTATGTACTTTCACCATAGCGGGCGGACGTGGACGGTGTGAGGAGGAGTGATATATGTCCCTAAGTATCTTCCCGACCAACTATAATTTGATCTTCCTACCCTAAGGTGCACGTTTGTCGTATAAGAACAAGATTCAAAAACATAACCTGTCTCTATGATGTGGTGATCCCTATCTATGGGCCAGTCTCTTCTAACTTCATCTCTATCAGACACGTTGCCAATATTAGGAAAACTTACGTCTATAAACCAGCTCTTGAGAACATGATACCAGTCGAACTGATAATCTTCCGTTCTTATCGTCAGCCAGTACCTGTAGCGGTACTTATAACGAAAGGGGATCAACGATTCAACTCCGCACCTCCAATCCCTCCACCTCTCCACGAACCCCCATGCGACGTCGGTCCAGTAGATGTACCCGCTCTGGAGTTGCGGAGTACTGTCCGGAGAAACGGACAGGGTGTTGAGGACGTCCTTAGCCTCGGGAGAAGTCGGCAGGTTCCTACAACCCGCCCAACCGACCATCGCGACAACTAAGGCAGTGAGAACTATTCGTATTCTCATATCGCCCGCTATATAATAGCGGGCGATCGTTTTATTTCAAGTTTGGTAAAATAAGAATCTTGACATCATTTCGTATAAAATTGTCAATTACTCCCAAATATTCGCCTCCCCACCCCTTTATCGCAAGAAAAACATAAATTCCCACACGAACCCACCCCTTACCCCACGGTGCGACGGTAGAATCAAACGTTATGGCAGAGTACCGCATTGAAAAGGACTCCCTCGGAGAGGTAAAGGTCCCGAAAGACGCCTACTGGGGCGCCCAGACGCAGAGGGCTATAGAGAACTTCCCCATAAGCGGAATAAGATTCCCCCGTTCCTTTATAAAGGCCCTTGGCATGATCAAGTACGCTGCGGCCAAAGTGAACAACGACCTCGGCTACCTTGACGATGAGAAAGCGAAGGTTATAATGCAGGCCGCACAGGAGGTCATAGATGGAAAGTTGGACGACCATTTCCCGTTAGACATCTTCCAGACCGGATCGGGTACGAGTACCAACATGAACGCCAACGAGGTGATAGCCACCAGGGCCAACGAGATCCTGACAGGTGAGAAACACACCAAACACCCCATCCACCCCAACGACCACGTCAACATGGGGCAGTCCTCCAACGACGTAATCCCCACGGCAATACACGTCTCTGCTTACATGGAAACCGCTGAAAAACTCGTACCCGCCCTCAAACACCTCCACAGGGTTATCCTTGATAAAGCAGCACAGTACGAGGACCTCGTAAAGACGGGCAGGACCCACCTCATGGACGCCATGCCCCTGACCCTTGCGCAGGAGATGTCCGGATGGGCGCGTCAGATAGAACTGGGAGTAGAGAGACTGGAAGACGCCCTGAAGAGGGTGGCCGAACTGGCCATAGGTGGGACGGCCGTGGGTACCGGCATAAACACCCATCCGGAGTTCGGGCGGAGGGTGGCCGAAGAACTCTCAAAGATGACGGGACACCCGTTCGTTGAAGCTAAGAACCACTTTGAGGCCCAATCCGCACAGGACGCCATAGTGGAACTCTCCGGAGCGTTAAAGACCGTAGCCGCCTCCCTTATGAAGATAGCCAACGACCTCAGGTGGATGAACAGCGGACCGATCGCCGGCCTCGCCGAAATAAAACTGCCCGCCCTCCAGCCCGGATCCTCCATAATGCCCGGTAAGGTGAACCCCGTGATCCCCGAAGCCGTACGCATGGTCGCTGCCCAGGTTTTCGGGAACGACGCCGCCATAACGTGGGGTGGTGCGTTGGGAGACTTCCAGCTCAACGTTATGCTTCCCGTCATAGCCCACAACGTCCTTGAATCCATAAAGATACTTGCGAACGCCTCCCGTGTCCTTGCCGACAGGGCCATAGCCGGCTTCGTAGTGAACAGGGAGAGGATAGAGAACCTCGTCGGACGCAACCCCATCCTCGCAACCGTCCTGAATCCCATAATAGGCTACGATAAGGCGGCCGAGGTCGTAAAGAAGGCCCTTGCCGAAGGGAAGACCGTCAAGGAGGTGGTGGTGGAACTCGGTTATCTCACACCGGAGGAAGCCGATAAGATCATAGACCCCATAAAGATGACCAGGCCGGGAAGGGTAAAGTAAACGTACGTAAGGTTACAGGGCCCCGCCTCAAGGCGGGGCTTTTTATAAGGGCATCCAGCGTAGGCCGGGAACCTTGTCCTGTACGGAAACGCTTACGGATGTGTAGTAGGGACCGCTGCCAACTATGGTACCAACCCTAACGATTCCGAAGTAATCGTTTTCATCTATACTCCCGTATCCCGATCTGGTGTTGTCTGCCCAGAAAAAGTGACATGCGCTGCTACTTACGTCTCTTACCACAACATAACTTCCGGCATCGGGAGCCAGATCATCGTTACACCCCGGAATGGAAAACGCTATCTCCATCTGGGCCTGTCCGAAGGAGGTGGCGCCTATATCTCTGAATTGAGGTAATCCGGAACGGTTGTAAAATACGAACCATCCTACGTTCGGAGCCGAAGGGTCAACGTCGTCCTGTTGTACAACGCTTACGCTATCCAAATTGAAGTCTATTTTCACCCACGAGTAGCCCGACGGTGCGTCGTGGGTGGCGAGATTATCAGCTGTACCGTAGTAGGACGGCCTAAGGTCTACGGTCCTGTACATCTCAACCCCTCCTCCGTACGCTGCGACCTTGACGGTCATACAAACGTGATCCCACCCCTCAATGGTATAGGACGTCCGGTAAGTGGTTGCGATCTTATCGTTATCGCAGTATACGTAGTACTCCTCCGCGTTCTCCACGGCGGTCCACTCCAGATACAGGTCTGCACCGGAGTTTACGGCACGGATCTCCACTATATCCGGAGCCGCTGTTATCGGAGGGTTTTCCTTTGTCCCCTCCTCCGGACCCTGAGGATTCCTTTCACACCCTGAGAAGAGCAGAGCCAGCCCTAAAAGTATTCCACCGATCAGGCTATCTCTCCTCATGGTATACAAATTATCGGGCTGGAGAATTTTGCATTTATCTTGATAATCGGGAACGTTCTGCAAGGTTGAATCTCAGATGTTGTACGCAGGTACCGATTATATCTGATTCCGGTATTCAGTGGATGGGAAGACAGGCGGGTGCAAAGCTGTACGCTGCATACCGACTTCCTAACGAAGATGACGTTGATCCTGGAGTATTTTCAAGATGCTGAAGTTTATGTTTCCAAAAACTCACTGTAAAGTCAACGGCCGGTTGAGGGCCTGAGGATCACCTATCGTGAAAGCGATGGTAGTAATCGTTATCGCTTCCGCCTTACAATACTGGTGCCATGATACTATTATACTTAGTACAGGGTTTCAGCATCAGTCTCGTTGAGATGAGTGTGCCGGGGTTTCCCGGCGTCCAGTCCTTCGCTTGGGGCAAGTCCTCGGACGGCAAGTGGCTCATAATAGGTGGAAGACGGGACGGTCTTCATCCCCCTCAGCCCTTTAACGCCTTTCAGTCTACATACGACAACTACGACCTCATCGTGGTTGACCCCGTGGCCGGTCAGGTGTGGACGTACCCGGTTTCTTCCCTGCCCTACCCTTTCTCGGAGCAACTGCGTTCCACCAACATGCAGTTCTATCAGGTCGGAGACAGGCTGTACATAACCGGAGGCTACGGATACAGTCCCACAGAAGACGAGCATATAACTTACCCTTACCTCACAGCCCTTGACGTGGACAGCGTCGTAAACGCCATAGTTAACGGTGGGGACCCATCAAGGTTCTTCAGGTACGTCTTTGACTCCTTGTTCGCCGTTACGGGTGGGCAGATAGGCTACATGGACGGCAAGTTCTATCTGGCCGGAGGCCAGTACTTCTACGGAAGGTACACCTTCTCGGGGATGGGATTTATCCAGAGATATACCAACGCCGTCAGGGTCTTCTCCGTCACCGACGACGGTACGGGCCTCGGCTTCACGCCCCTCGGGGAGTTCTACGACAGCATAGCCCTCCACCGGAGAGACTACTCTATGGTACCCCAGATATTCCCGGAGGACAGGAGCCTTGGTTATACCATGTTCGCCGGAGTTTTCAGGTACGACGCCGATCTCCCGTGGCTGGACATAGTGGACGTGAGACCCTCCGGACATTACCCCGTTCCGGGCTTCTATCAACTCCTGAGCCACTACCATTCCGCCCGTTTGCCGATTTACGACAGCACCAACAACGAGATGCATACGATCTTCTTCGGAGGCATAGCCCAGTTCTACTACGATCCCATGGGGGACAGCCTGATAGAGGATACCCTCGTCCCCTTCGTTAAGACGGTGAGTAAGGTAACCCGCAGGTCAGACGGCACGATCTACGAGAGCGTTCTACCCTTTGAGATGCCCGGATATCTCGGTGCCGGTGCGGAGTTGATACCCACCAACGAAGCCTTCTGGGAGCATGAGATCCTCATGCTGGACCGTCTTCCCGAAGGTGTATCTCTGGTCGGATACATAGTCGGAGGTATTGAGAGCAACGCCCCCAACGTCTTCTTTGACGACCCCCTGACCAACAGCTGGGCCAGTTCACGCATATTCAAGGTTTACGTTACGAAGGGGGAGTCCATATCGGTTGACGAGAGACCGGTTGAACACGGGTTCATAACGGAGTTCAAGTACACCCTCACAGGGAAGAGGCTGATCCTCAAGGTGGGTACGAGCGGAGATCTGCGTATCGGGGCTTACGACGTCTCCGGAAAGAGGCTTCTGCAGAGATATATGGACGTAAAGGGCCGGGTTGAGGTGGAAATTGACCTCACGGAGTTCCCGGCTGGAGTATACCTGTTTGACGTCTCCACCAGACGGGACAGGAGAACCTTCAGGATAATACTGAAATAGGAAGCACCACGGTGGAATAGGGGTAGTACACCCCTTTAAAATGGCAGGGTTATGGTGAACGCACTTCTCCTGATCGCACTCGCACCCTTCGCGAAAGGGTACAGTCTCGGTTCGGACGTGGTGGACGGTCCGAGTTCAATCGCTCTTACTCCGGATGGAGGTTTCGTCCTCAGGGCCGCCAAGTACTGGAGTTCCTCATCTCAGTACGACGGCGCCATCGTGTTTATGGACAGCCTCGGAAATCTGGTGCGTGCCAGAAGTTACGGATGGGACGCGGATCACGAGTACTTCTACGGCATAACGGCCGTATCGGACGGCTACGTCCTCGCTGGCTACACGCAGAGTATAAGCGGAGGGTACGATGTACTCGTACTCAAGGTTGACCTGTCCGGCAACGTCCTCTGGTACAGGGTCCTGGGAACGACGAGTACGGACATAGCCCACTACGTACTGGCGACGTCGGACGGTGGCTTTCTGGTTACAGGGTACACCTACGCCAGGGGTGGAGGGGACGCCCTCGCCTTAAAACTGGACGGTTCTGGCAACCTCCAGTGGGCCACGGTCTGGGGAGGATCCGGCCTGGATAAGGCCTACGGTGCCGTTGAGACCCCATCCGGTTATTTTGTCACGGGTATGTACAACTACTCCTCCCCGGAGGCCTTTCTGGCGAAGTTAACCCCCTCCGGCACCCTCTCGTGGATGAAGGCCTACTCCAACAGTAACGGAAGCAGGGGATACGGCCTCGTTTACGACGGGCAGGACCTATACGTAACGGGACAGATGGACGAGTACAGTCAGGCCGATGCCCTCGTTTTCAAGGTGGACACGACCGGAGGCTTCGTGGGTGCGAGAGCCTACGATTTTGCCGGTAACGAGGACCTCTTCTACGGAGCAACATTTGACGGAAACCTGGTGGCTGTGGGGACGGCACGGCGGAGCTCCTACGACATGGTCGTACTGAAGGTCACTCCTACGGGTACGCTGGTCTGGGCTAAGGCCTTTGATTACGGATGGGACGAGGGCTACAGCATCGTTCCCATTGCTGGAGGCTACGCGGTAGGGTTCGGTGCCGGATCTTACAACTCCGTACTCCTGACCGATACGAACGCCTCTTCCCCCTGTCTCGCATCTCTATCACCTACCGTGAGTTCTCCAACGTTCACGCCGTACACACCCTCAGATCTATCGTCCACGGGTATGGCCCTTACCGTGTACTCCCCACCGGCTATAAGCGACACCAACGTTACTCCCAGCTACGGAGACCTATGCCCCGCCGTAGGGATATCGGAGTGTAGTACGCCCTCACACGGTGTCCACTGGGAAGTGGTGGACGGTGGTATACGGTTCAGGGCTACATCTCCCACCGAGATACGAATTTATACCCCGTCGGGTGAGACCGTATTTTCCGGAAAGGTGAAGGGGGAGACCTTCGTACCCCTGCGTAGAGGGGTCTACCTGTGGAAGGGAGGCAAGGCCATAGTGAGGTGATGGAGAAATTTACCATCAAAAAAGGGGGCGTTACGCCCCCTTTTTAAATTCAAGGCGGGCCTTTTACGCTGCCTCTTTCCTCAGGGATTCAAGGCGGCTCTTAAGCCCGGCTATAATCTGATGTACCTTCTTTTCCACGTCCTCAAGCGTGAGCTCCTTGAGACGGATGATGTCCTCAACCTCCGGGAGAGAAGGGATGGTCCTGGGGTCAAGGATACCCTCCTTCGTGTAGGAGGCGGCTATCTCGTAGAACTCCCGGATTACTCTGGCTATCAGGTAGGTCTTCTTCGGAGGTGAGGCCGCGTCTATCTCGTGGAAGGCGTTCTGCTGGAGGAAGGCGTTCTTTATGATACGGGAGGTCTCAAGGAGGACCCTCTGGTCGTCCTGAAGGGCGTCCGGACCGAGGAGCTGGACTATCTCCTGAAGGTCCTTGTCCTTCTGGAGGACGTCCGTCATCCATATACGTAGATCCGTCCAGTCTTCGGCGACGTTCTCCTCAAACCAGTGCTTAATGAGGCTGTAGTAAAGGGTGTAGGATATGTTCCAGTTGATGGCGGGGTAATGCCTCGCACGGGCGAGGGAGGAGTCAAGCGCCCAGAAACCACCGACGACCCTCAGGGTACTCTGGACAACCGGCTCGGAGAAGTCCCCACCCGGAGGTGAGACGGCGCCCACGGCCGTAACGGAACCCTGCTCGCCGCTCAGGGCGACCACCCGCCCCGTCCTCTCGTAGAAGGCGGCCAGTTTGGAGGCGAGGTAGGTGGGATAACCCTCCTCACCGGGCATCTCCTCAAGTCGGGAGGACATCTCACGGAGAGCCTCCGCCCAACGGCTGGTTGAGTCGGCAAGCAGGAGTACGTTGTATCCCATATCCCTGTAGTACTCGGCGAGGGTTATACCGGTGTAAATGGAGGCCTCACGGGCCGCAACAGGCATGTTGGACGTGTTAACCACGAGTATGGTACGATCCATCAGGGGGCCTCCCGTCTTCGGGTCTACCAGCTCCGGGAACTCCACTATAACCTCCGTCATCTCGTTCCCGCGCTCCCCACAACCGATGTAGATAACTATATCAACCAGAGAGTGCTTGGCAAGGCTCTGCTCGGTTACCGTCTTACCCGTACCGAAACCGCCCGGAATGGCCGCATTACCGCCGAGGGCTATGGGAAAGAGGAAGTCAAGGATACGCATCCCGGTTATGAGGGGTACGGTGGGAAGGAGTTTCTCCCTGTTGGGACGGGCTACACGGACGGGCCAACGGTGGGCGAGGGCCACCTCGTGGGTCTTACCCTTGGAGTCCTTAAGAACGGCCACTGTCTCCCATACGGTGAACTCCCCCTCCCTTATGTCTTCAACCGTCAACTCCTCGTCGTAGTTGGGTACGATGTTGGGAGGAACCATAACCTTATGGACTATGCTTTTGGTCTCCGGGACCGTTCCTATTATGGCCCCCGGCTTAATCTTGTCCCCCACCTTCACCGTGGGTGTGAACTTCCATCTCCTGTCCCTCGGAAGGGCTGGTACGTCCACCCCCCTCTTAACGAAATCTCCGACCTTTACCCTTATCTGGTCAAGGGGCCTCTGAATACCGTCAAAGGCCTGTGTCAAAAGACCGGGACCCAGTTCAACGGCGAGGGGCTGTCCAGTCCTCTCAACCGGCTCCCCCACCATCAGACCGGAGGTATCCTCGTACACCTGTATGAAGGCCTGATCTCCAGAGATCCTTATAACCTCACCAACGAGCCCCTCTTCGCCAACGCGGACGACCTCGTTCATCTGGACCCCTTCAAGGCCCTTCGCAACCACGAGGGCCCCGGAGATCCTGTATATCTTTCCAGCCATAGTCGGCTATTCTAAAGGAGGGGACTGAAGTTGTGGAGTCCTGGCACGTCTTTATGAGGAAACCGTGGAGACGTTATA
This sequence comes from Caldifarciminota bacterium, assembly GCA_027003075.1. Taxonomy (GTDB): domain Bacteria; phylum Hydrothermota; class Hydrothermia; order LBFQ01; family LBFQ01; genus JAADCS01. The sequence continues at coordinate 26,132 of JALWYV010000053.1, forward strand.
GCATTCCGATGCACCGGGTATATCTCCCTGAACCTGACGCTTTCCCACATAACCATCTTAGCCGCCCCTATAACGAAATACGTACTAAACAGGAGGAGGAACACTTCCCCAATTTGAGTACTTGCGGCCTGTGGGATTAACCTTAACCTGCGACTTGTAGAACCAAAACCTTACCTCCAACAGGACAACGGCAGTAGAATACTCTCTATGAAAGGTGGTAAACTCTGGTCTCTTCATCTGATAGCAGGGTTCTTCCTTTTCTTCCTCCTGTTTGGACACATTTCCCTTATGCACTTCTCAGCAGGTGCAACCGCTCCACTTGAGGACCCATCCAGCCCACTCAACTGGGTGAACGTCCTCGCCCGGTCTAAGGATCTCATAATGACGATAATGTACACCTTCTTCGTGGGCTTCGGCCTCTACCACGGCTTCTTTGGCCTGTTCGGTATTTTGACCGAGATAAACTCCCTCAGACCCTACAGGAAGGCCATAGGTACGTTCCTGATAGTTCTCGGTGTGTTGCTCTTCCTGTACGGGGTGTTCGCGGCATGGTATGGTTACTTTACGCTGCAGGCGGCTTAGACAGTCTGGCGATAACCGAAGATAGTGCGGATCGCTTACGGGGTAAGGTGTTATTTATAGACGTGCGATCCCACTCGTTCTTCAAAAAGGCCCCGATAGGGGTGAAGTATAACCTGCCCCTATCCCTGATTATGGAAGGGTACGATCCTCCGAAGGGATACGACTACTACGTTACAGTTTGTACCTGTCCCTCAGGAGGTATAGCAAAGAGGGCCGCTTACATGCTGCGTGAACGCGGTTTCAGGGCATTTTATCTGGTAAGATGGACGAAAAAGAATTCAAATTAAGGAGAATAAAGTACCTCGTTTTTCACAGGGCATCCTCGGAGATGGAGGAGATACTTCAGAAGGCACTCGTCAGGGTGGACCTGTACTCTCTGGATTCAGAAGATCTGGATGCGGTGCTGGAAGCGGTATCTCTTTACGACAGGGATCTGGAGGGAATTCTATTCCGTGGGGAAAGCGCTCCGGAGAAGGTAAGGAGGGGTCTGAAGGTGCTCGGTCTTATGTAGTAAGTCTGCCACCGTATAATCCTGACCTCAAAGGTCAGAAAAAGGAGGTAAACCATGGCGATAAGGAGGACTTCCGAAGCCATATGGCACGGCGGTTTAAAGGACGGACACGGTAAAATGGTGGTCGGCAAGGGGGTTTTTGAAGGGCAGTACTCCTTCGCCTCCCGCTTTGAGAACGGGGAGGGTACCAACCCCGAAGAGCTCATAGCAGCCGCCCACGCCGGTTGTTTTACCATGTTCCTGTCCGCCATCCTTGAGAAGGACGGGTTTAAGCCGGAGAGCCTGAAGACTACGGCGACCGTATACCTTGAGCTTAAGGATGAGGGTCCCCGGATTACCCGGATAGACCTTGTCGTTGAGGGCAAGGTTCCGGGCATAGATGCCGAGACCTTCAAGAAGTACGCCGAAACGGCAAAGGATAACTGTCCGGTCTCCATAGCCCTCGCCGGTGTTCCGGAGAAGACCGTAAAGTCTACCCTGCTGTAAGGGTATAGTAAACGACAGCGGCGGCCACAGATAAGACGAGGGTGGCCGCCGTTTTTTTGTCTATAGGTGATCTGTCCGTCTGAAGACGATAAAAAAGGAAAGCCACGAGGGTTCCGGCTGTCCCCTCAAGTACGAAGGCGTATACCCCTCCTACCGTACCGAACCATCTTATGAGGAAGAAACCTCCAAGGAGAGATACGAGGGCGTTTATGCCGTGGATAAGGAGGATGAGGTCACTTCTGCCGATAGATAGAAGAAAGACCTTGTGGACGGACGAAGCAGCGTTTATAACGTAGGCGAGGAGTACGAGAACGAGCAGGGGCGATGCGGCATCGTACCCCTTACCGAAGAACCTAAGTACGTACGGCCCTATTGCTATCAGCAGAACTCCGAAGAGTATCTCGGCGCCCACGATATAGAATGAGTAGCGGCGGACATCACCACCCACGTCCTCACCCTTCCCCATGGCCCTTGAAAGACGGGTAAAGAGGACGTTGACGAGAGAGGTCTCCAGCATATAAACGGGAGAGAGTACGAGGAAGGCCACCTTGAAGACTCCTCCCTGAGTCGCCCCTTTAATGGAGCCAACGAGGACGCTCTTGACGTTGGCGGAGAGTATGGAAAGGGCGTACCTTCCCCATACGAATACACTGTACCTCAACCATTCTTTTAACTCGTACTCCTTTTCGGAATGTCCCAACAGGCCGAGGGCCGCCTTAAAGGACGCGAAAGAGTTGAGAAGGAAGTTGGACAGGAACTTGGAAACCGACGAGAGTGTGGCAACCTGAGGACCGTACCCCGGAAAAGCCGGCAATCCCACTACGAGGACGGCGGCCCTCACTACCGTTGGCAGGGTAAGATCAAAGACTCCTACCCTCGCGAACATCCCCATACCCTTCATAAAGGAGGACAGGTAAGCGGACAGGATAATGAAAGGGACGGCAAGGGAGTAAAGGCGTACGAATGGGGCATACCCCATGTCCCTCAGGAGGTATCTGGCCACCGTCTCAGGGAACAGGAAGGCGGGTAGAAACACCATCGCAGAGACCACCGCGGCGTAGGTTAGGGCGACGGTCAGCATCCCGGACGCTTTTTTGTAGTCCCTCGCCGCCCTGTACATGGCCACGTATCGCTGAAGGGCGTTTACGAAGAGGGAACCGAAGACGAGGGCGAGCATGTTGAGGAGGTCCACGACCACCCCGTACCTTCCGTACTCCTCGGCCGATAGGTATCGGAGTATGAGATAACCCATAAGAAGGTTGAGGAGGGCGGAGAGCAGATTGCCGGAGAACAGGTAGAGGACGTTACGGAGCATCCGGGAGGCCATTCTAAGGGGAACGTTGAGGGACAACCGGGTTTATAAAGAGGTATTTAGAGACTCATTCTCATCAGATATTATCGCTTCCCAATCACTTCGCTTATTTCAACACCTCCTCAACCTTGACTTTAAAACCTTTCAGGACACAAGATTCAACCTCACTCTTATCGGCAGCGATGGAATGTAAAACGTACTTGCCGTCTTTTAGGCACCAGACTTCAATAACCTTTTCACCGGGCAAGACGATCCAATACTCCTTAATCCCGAACTCCTCATAAAGTTTAAACTTCTCGTACCTGTCTCTGTAATAACTGGACGGAGATACGATCTCAACGGCGAGATCTGGTGGGCCGAAGAGCCTGCCGCTCTTTATGTTCCTCAGGTTCTCTTGCGATATGAAAACTATGTCAGGCTGAACGACGACTGTCTCCGACAGGATGACGTCAAAGGGGGCAGGGAGGACCTCTCCCAAGTTTTCCTTCACAACCACCTCCCATACCTTCACGTAAAGACGTCCCAGAATGGACTGATGCTCAAACCCCGGTGCGGGCATCTCTTTCAACCTCCCGTTTATGAGTTCATACCTCTTATCGTCTTCAAGGTTAAGGTAATCCTCGTAAGTCCAGACCCTATCCTTTCTTAGAACGGTATCTTTCATTCCGCCACCTCCTTCGTAAATTATACTGCTGAAAGTCCTCCCCCGTAAAAAATACCTTTTCACCGGTACAATTGTCGCCGTGTATCTGATAAGGTACTCTTCGGAGGTGTTTACGAAGTCCGAGGGGGTAAAACGCCAGTTCATATATCGCCTCGCGTCTAACGTGAGAGAGGCTTTAAGGAGACGCGGAGTAGATGGGAGAGTTGGCAGGGATAGGGACAGGGTTTACGTTGAGACGGATGAGGACGTTTCCCATATACTGCGGAGGATCTTCGGTATAGCAGCGTTTACGAAGGCGATAAGGTGGCCCTTTTCCGATCTGGAGGATCTGAAACGGAGACTCGTGGAGGCCTTCTCCGAAGAGGTGAAGGGTAAGAGGTTCGCCGTGAGGGTAAAGGTGAGGGATAAGGGTATGTCCTCTCAGAGGCTGGAGAGGGAACTCGGTGGGGCCCTCTACCCGTACGCAGAAGGTGTAAACCTGACCTCGCCGGATATCCAGATAAACCTTGAGATCAGGGGGGATGTGGTTTACGTGTATCACAGGTGGGAAAGGGGACCCGGAGGCCTGCCGGTGGGAACGCAGGCCAAAGCCCTCGCTCTGGTGTCGGGTGGGTTTGACTCGCCGGTGGCGGCATGGTACGCCCTTAAGAGGGGGATAAAATTACATTTCGTCCTCTACGACCTCGGTGGCGAGGACCACGTGAGAGGGACCCACGCCATATTAAGAAAACTCTACAATGACTGGATATACGGGTACGTACCAAAGTTCTACGTCGTAGACTTCTCCCCCATCCTCTCCGCCCTCTTCCTCGTCAGGAAGGAGCTGAGACTGGTCGTACTGAAGCGGATCATGTACAGGGTGGGGGAGATCCTCTCCCGGAGCATAAGGGCCGAGGCCATAATAACCGGGGAGTCCGTAGGTCAGGTTTCCACCCAGACCCTTCCCAACCTCAGGGTGATTGAGGAGGCCGTAAAAATCCCCGTCCTCAGGCCGCTCGTCTCCTTTGACAAGGAAGAGATAATAGCGAAGGCAAGAGAACTGGGTATATACGAACTTTCGGCCTCTATGCCCGAATTCTGTGCCATAGCAACGTCCTCACCTATAAGGACCAGGCTGAGGGAGGTAAAGGCCGAGGAGGAGAAGGTTTTGGGTGCCATAGAGAGGGCGATGGAGGGGGTGAGACTGATTGATATTACGAAGGAATACTACGAGGCCGACCCCCTCCGGTTCACGGGTCAGGTTGATGGAGACGTTGAGAGGGTTTTCGTGGATCCCGAAAACTTCGGGGAGATCATCGGGAAGGATCTTCCGAAGGACAGGGTGTACGTCTTCGTGTGCAGGAGGGGGAGGCTGAGCAGACAGGTGGCGAAAGAGTTCAGGCGGAGAGGGTACGAGGCCTACTACGATGCCCTTGAGAGGTGAGGCTACTCCCCGTATTCTAAGAAGCAGTTAGTGGAGTCCTTTCCGTCCCGAAGGTAGACCCTTACAGTCGGGCTTATCCACTTTTCCTCATAGGAGTTGTTCCATACCACGAAGTTGAGGGACCCTTTCCTGTTGAGATAGCACGTAAAAGTGCTGTCCCCCTCAAGGGTATGCATGCTCCAGCTGGAGTCACCGTTTTTCTGGAAGTAGGTGAACCCCTTCTCGTCAAAGAGTACGACGGAGTAGTTGTCGGGGCTGGCTCCGGACACCTTCAGGACGAGGACTTTATCAGCCGGAACCTTCAGGGAAAAGGTCTTACTGTACCTCGGATGTATACGGAACGTACGCTCAAAGATCAGGGTATCCACCGCCATTACCCAGAGTATCACGGTGGAATTTTACGCCCGCAAAGGGAGCAGGTTTATAATACTTTCTCATGCTGATAAGCTACAAAAAGATGGAGATCCTGTTCCGTAGGTGCTGCGGAATAGATCTGGACAAGAACAAGGCGAAGCGCATCCTCCAGATAGTGGAGAAGAAGTTCAACGATATGGTTGAGGTGGCGGAGCATAACGCCCGCAGGAACGATAGGGACTATCTGATAATGGAAGACTTCCCTATCACGAAGGGCCTCCGCCTCTCCATGGATAAGTTTCTAGAACTCAAGGAGGGGGTGGATATAGATCCCGTCCTTCAGGCGGTCAAGGCGAAGACGGATCTGGGGTACGACGACGAAGTCCGGGAGAACATGCCCGTACTGGCCGGCACCATATTCGTTATCGTCGGCCATATCATGAAGGAACTGGGCCTTGAGGGGGGAAGGAGGCCGAGCGTTGAGACCATAGAGCGGGCGGAGAGGATTCTGGACTACACCCTGTAATCTTTTTCTCCCCTGTAAAGGGCATTTTGCTGATTTGATACCTGCTACCCCTTTATAATTTACCCGTTATGATGATAGCTCTGTTTGCACAACTATCTGACACCTTATGGTTCAGGGTGTATCCCCGTATTGGGGAGCAGAAAGTGTTCAGGGGAGTAGAATCCAGTGCAGGCCTGATAACCGTGGGCTACACTACGGAGAACGGAGACAAAGACTTCTTCATAGCCGAAGTTGACACTATCGGTAATCTGCTATGGGCTACGGTACACGGTCAGAGTGGGGTTGACGAGGTGGCGAGGGACGTTGCGAAGGTTTCCGACGGCTACGTCGTGGTGGGATGGAGGGGACCCGTGGGCGATAGGGACATATATGTGGTAAAGGTGGATACGTTCGGTAGCGTAGTGTGGGACACAACGTACGGTGCGGCGGGTGAGGAGGAGGGGTTGTACGGTGCCGTGTACGACACTCTGAGGGGTATCGTATGGGGAGTAGGGTTCAAGAGGTTCAGTTGGGACACGTCTTATGTAGGGTACGTTATTGGTATAGATCCGGTTAGTGGGGATAGCGTGAAGGCTTTAACCGTGCAGGGGTTCGGTTATCGGGAGATCGTACTTTACTCCTCGGAGGTACTTGATGACGGGAGGCTGGTAATCGGTGGTAAGGGGATACTTTTCGGCGATACAGTTCCCAACTTCTTCCCTATTAGCGCCCATTCAAACGCAGATGTTTCTGTAATTGACAGCATAGTTTTTCATGCCGATACGTACTCCCCCGGTCTGAAGTTCGGCGTTATTACGGTGGTGGGCAGGAAAGCATCGTATCCTCTCCACTTCGTTTCCGGGAGCGTTCAGGTGGACAACGTATCCTCCATTTCCCACCTCGGATATCTCGTTGGATCTCTTATGATAACGACGGATAGTAACCTGGACTACGGCATACTGTCCATGCAGCAGGAATCCGACACTTTCTATGTTCTGGCAGGGTTCTGTGGGCGCCTGAGAGGTTACGTTAACTACCTTGGACAATACGTGTACGTATACGATCCATCAGATAAAACGAAGCCCTACTCGCCTATCGTTGATACCGTGGGTGAATTGAGCAGCAAAATACAGATAGCCTATTTTGTCACAGGCTCTTCCGATCTCATTCTCTTTGGACCTTACTACGACTTCCCCCGCACAGACGTTGGGTCGGGGGCAAGGTTTATTGAAGGGGACTCGTTGGATCTGCTGATAACTGGCTACAGCAACTCTTTCAGTACGGACACTTCAGACTACGACCTCATAGCACTGAGGGTAAGGCCTGATAGGGTAGGTATCGCTGAGATGCCAAAGCACGAGGCTATGGTTGAAGGTGTAGTCAGGATATACGACGCCTCCGGGAGGCTGGTGTACGTGGGTGAGTACGACAGGGCCCGCCTTGGCCGTGGGGTCTTCTTCGTGGTGGGTAAAGACGGCGTTAGAAGAATCGTGAGGAGCAAACATTAAACCTTTTTCACCCTCAGAACGCTGAACACCGTATCCTCTGACTCCCACGGTACTATGGCATACCCCCCGGTAGTTTTCACAACACTCCTGAAACCCACCTTCCGAAAGCCGTGATCCTTCAGGAGACTCTCTAACTCCTCCGTCCTCCAGAACCGGGCGTGGGCATAAAAGCGGTGTCCCTCCCTGCCTTTCCGGATGTACTCCCTCCCTATCCGGGTATCCGCCGGGACGTATCCCGTTATCAGGTCCCCACCCGGACGTAGGACCCTCTTAATCTCCCCGATCGTGGCCTTAACGTCGTCCAGAAAGCACACCGTAACTATCAGGAGAACGACGGAAAAACTCCCGTCCTTAAAGGGGAGAGCCTCACCCCTCCCGGCAACCACGTAATCAACCCTTTCTCTGGCCAGTTTCAACGACCTGAGGGATGGGTCCAGGCCGAACCTGACACCGAGGGGACCGGCGAACCTCCCGGTACCCACCCCCACTTCAAGGACCCGTCCCTTCAGCAACTCCCCGCATATCGCCCGCAACTCGTACCTGTAAACTTCCCTCCCCCTCGTCGTGAACCAGAGGTCGTAATCCTCCGTGTATAGGTCAAAAGGCCTGTGCATGTCAGAGGGTGCCGGCCATCAGGGTGTATCCAAAACCCACATCCATCGGAAAGTAGGAGAGCCTTATACGCCGTCGTCCGCTTCCCCAAAGGCTATCAAGTACGATCCCCTCAAGGAAGAAGACGAACTCACCGAATACGTCCCACGGGCTGAACTTTAACCCCCGGCGGAAGAACCTGTCGGTTACCCATATCGCCCGGTTTATGCCCTGAGTCGTATGGGGGTGGAAACGCCTGACGCTATCTCCGAGGTACACTATCTTCCCCTTCCTCCAGAATGGGGTGTAGTAGGAGGACAGGTTGAGGGGAAAGGGATCCCACTCAAAATCTCCAAAAAGTTCCTTTAGAGGCGATACGTCCTCTGAGGCCGTGGCGAGGGCGTACCTGCCCTGCCCGAAGGGTGTCACCACCGCGTAGAAGTGGGAGTCGTTGATCTGGAGAATCCAGTCCTCCTCCGCGCTCAAACGGGGAAAACCGAGGTAAAAGGTCTTATGTTTGTAAGATACGACCTTACGAAAGGGCTTACCTACAGCCACGAAAACGTGATCCCCGTTTATCTCCCTTCCGCTCTCCGTTCTAACGCTTCCCGAAGGGTCAAGGGAGGTAGCGTACTCCTCAACCCTCTCCACGTCCTTTAAATTCTCCTCAAGGAAGGCGAGGAAATCGCCGTAAGATACCGATGCCATCCTTAGGCCCCTTTTCTCCCCCTCTATCCTGCGCCACTCCCTACCCTTCAGATCCAGAACCCTGATCCCCTTCACCCGGACACCCGGATACCCACCGTACACCCTCTCCAGAACCTGTATAACGTTCTCCTGAAGCACGATGAACCTGTCAGGGGGCTTACCCTTCCCCACCATAACGACCCCCATCCCCATATCTCTGGCCCTTCGGGCCGTGAAGAGGCCGAGGGCACCGTTTCCCACCACTACGGCTTTTGCCATGGAGAGGATTCTACCCGTGAAAACCGCACCGGAGACACGTTCCACCGCCACGTTATAATCTTTCCCTATGAAAAAGACAGATGCGCTTTTAAACGAGCAGATAAACCACGAACTCCATTCGGCTTACCTTTACCTTGCCATGGCCGCCTACTTCCACGACAGGGGCCTCAAGGGGTTCGGGAGGTGGTTTGAGGTACAGGCGAAGGAGGAGCTTGAACACGCCATGAAGTTCTACAACCACCTTCTGGAGAAGGGGGTAAGGGTTGAGTTGAAGGAGATAGCCAGGCCGAAGTCAGAATGGTCTTCACCGAAGGAGGCCGTAAAGGAGGCCCTTGAGCATGAGAAGAAGGTTACGTCCCTCATCTACAACATAGGCAAAACGGCTATGGAGGAGGGGGAGTTCGGTACCTGGCAGTTCCTCGGCTGGTTCTACGAGGAGCAGATAGAGGAGGAGGACATATTCAGGGATCTGCTGTCCGCCCTTGAAATGGTGGGAGAGGACGGAACCGGCCTCTACCTGTTGGACAAAGAGCTGGGTCAGAGGGGGGAGGAATAGGAGGGTATCGGGTATAAAATCCGTGCTATGATAGACTGTAGGGCAGAGTTCCCGGCGCTTCGGGAGGGTGTCGTTTACCTTGATTCCGGAGCCACATCCCTGAAACCCCGTACCGTCATAGAGGCCATGGTAAAGTACTACGAGGAGTTTCCCGCCAACGTCCACAGGGGCGGTTATCCGTGGGCGAACCGGGCGACGGAGGCTTACGAGGAGAGCAGGGAGAAGGTGGCCAGACTCCTTGATGCCCATCCGGACGAGGTAGTCTTTACGAAGAACGCCACGGAGGCCCTGAACCTCGCCGCCTCCATCCTCGGGGAGTACGTGAAGGAGGGGGACCGTATTCTGGTCAGCGTTATGGAGCATCACGCCAACTTCCTGCCCTGGATGAGACTGGCCAGAAGTAAGGGGGCGGAGTTCGTGATCTTTAACGTAACCCCCGACGGATACCTTGACCTCAACGACTTCCGGGAAAAACTAACCCCCAATACGAAGGTCGTGGCCCTGACCATGGCCTCCAACGTCCTCGGGACGATCCCGCCCTTTAAGAGGGTGGCGAAGATGGCCAGAGAGGTGGGTGCCTACGTCGTTTTAGACGGGGCTCAGTACCTCGGCCACCATAGGGTCAGAGTGAAGGAGACGGGGGCGCACCTAATCGGTTTTTCAGGACACAAGATCTTCGGCCCCATGGGTACGGGAATACTCTGGGGAAGGAAGGAGCTTTTGAAGGATGGAAACCCCTTACTGATAGGTGGAAGCATGATAAAGGACGTGGGATTTGACAACTACGAATTAGAGGAGACACCGAAGAGGTACGAGGCGGGGACTCCCAACGTGGGGGGTGTCATAGGTCTCGGGGCGGCCGTGGATTTCATCCTGAAAATAGGATACGACAACATCCTCGCCCACGAGGGGGAGCTGACCCGTTACCTGTACGAATCCCTGAGATCCGTTCCCGGCGTTGAGGTTTACGGTCCCCCTCCGGAGGATCGTACCTCTCTCGTGGCCTTCAACCTCAGGGGGTTACACCCCCACGACCTTGCCTGGTACCTCGGCGAGATGGGTATAATGGTACGCTCAGGCGGACACTGCGCCCACCCCCTCCACAAGTTTCTTGACATTCCGTACCATCAGAGTGTTCGGGCGAGCGTCTCCATCTTCAACACTAAAGGGGACGTTGACCGCCTCGTGGAGGGCATAGAGAGGGCGAAGAGGGCCTTCCGGATTTAAAACTCCACTCCCGCGTGCAGGTTGAAGTAGATGCGGAACACGTTCCTCCGGGAAGCAACTTCGTATATCTCAGGGGATCCGTTTCCGTCTCCTGCCCCGTACCATCTGACGACGGGCAGATAGGCGAAGCCCACGCGCGGGGCCAGAAAGAGGATCTTCCAGACAATGGGACGGGAAACCTCCGCCCTCAGGCCGGGGTAGACGTTCCGGAAGAACTGGTGGTTGTACCTGCTCAACCGCGTGTCCCCTATGAAGAACGTCGGCTTCTCAAGACTCGCACCCGCAAGGACGTCGTAGTTCCTGATGGACCGGCCTGCCATAAGGCGAAACGATCTGACCCCTGACGTGGACCCGGTGGTGTTCAGAGATATTGACGAGGGGTCGTAGGGAAAGGGAGAGCCTGCGAACGATACGTAACCCGGCCATTCCCCGACTCTCAACCCCAAGAAGTATCCGTGGGAAGACTCCACATAGGGTAGGTAGGTAAAACCTACGACGCCCACCGGGGAAGGTAAAAACCGTCCATACCCATGCCGAAGGACAGGACTGTTATTTGCCACCTCCCATTCCGAAGCCGGCTCCCACCCCCAATATCGGCTTTAACCTGCGGCTATCGGGTAGATACCTGAGGCCACCTATCGCCCCAATCTCAAGGAACCTCCACCTCAGCACCTTCCTGCCCACGAGGGAGAGGGCCGTACCCCCGTCGCCCCACTTACCTATACCCACGCCGGCGGAGAGCCAGCGGAAGTCGTAGAGGGCGTAGGTTTCGCCCACGGGGGTGTAGCCGGGTAGCCTCGCCGTCCCGAATACGCTCATAAGGGCTATCCTCCCCATATCAACGCCGAAGTACCCTCCCCTGAACCGGTCGTAGGGGGAGAGCATTCCCCCCGCAAACAGCCTCATCCCCACCCCGGAAGGACGGGCCCCTTCCACCCTGAAGGTCTCCTCCGCCCGCAGAGACAGGGAGGTCTTTACGACGTTCGTCCTGTCCTCGTGGTGTCCTATCGTCCCCCTCAGGCCGTCTTCGGCCTCGTAGAGGTCCATGCGGTAGACCGGCACCTTCGGATAGTAGGCCACGCGCCCCACGAGGGAGAAGGAGAACGGTCCGAGGTCTCCCAGTCTTAAAACCGCCCCCAGACCTCCGCCGAAGATGGAGGTCCTGCCATAGTTCCCGTTGAAGGCGTCTATGGTACCCTGGCCGTAGTAGGACATAGAGGAGAGGGCTTCGGGGGTGCATTCCATGGTCGTCTGGCCGTATATGAGGCCGACGAAGGGGGTCAGCCTCCCCATCTCCCTACCGTACGAGGCGGATAGGTACCTTACACCGGTGGAGAAGCAGGCCTCCGCCGTGGGAGAGGGCCCCGCAAGGAAGCGTCCGTACCGGAAGGTTAAGGTCCCCCATCCGCCGTACAGGGATACGTCCGCACTGCTCACGTAGTAGGGTGTCCTCTCAAGGACGCCTTTTCCGTATCCTACAAACGGGTTCAGGTGAAGTCCGAGGCCCACTATCATCTTTCCACCTCCACTCTGGCCGTTATACCCAGATCAACGCCGAAGGTGAGGGATACGAAGTTCTTCACGATGCGGTCTACGGGTTTTACGTATCCGGGGTACTTCACGGTGGGGAAGTAGGTAAGGCTCAACCTCGGTGAGACCTGCAGGAAGGAGGCCTTACCCCTGTAGGAGAGGGTGGCGTCAAGGCCGAAGAAGTTGAGGTTGGTCTCCGCCACTATCCCTCCACCCACGCCCAAGTTCCCGGTGTAGCGTTCGTACCTGAAGACGTAGATGGACCTGTTCAGACTCCCCATCCTCCTCCACCCGGCCACCATCGTGTGGGGACTGAACCCCAGATACAGGCTTATCTCCGGCGTCTCATCGTGGAAGGTCTTCACCTCCCCATACTTCGGATAGAAGGCCAAAAAGGGCAGGAAAACGGAGGCTCCTACGAGCATGCTTCACCTCCCTTCAAAAAAATTCGCCCAGGTCATAGCCTCACTTGCCCAGGGCCAAACTCACGTATGCCATCGCCCGGAGGACGTTAACCTTACCTTTCAGGCTTACGATCCCATCCTCTTCCTTGTAGACGGATAGAGCCGGATAATAGGATAGTCCCACGGTTGGAGCGACGGAGAGGATACGGTACCTCCAGACGTAGGATATGCCGACCCTCAGGCCAAGGGATACCCCCCGCAGGGAGGAGTTGAACCTACCTATCTCTCCATCCCTTACCCCCGTAATCACCGGTTTGGCGAGGCTCAAGGAGAGGAAGGGGGAGAGGTTCCCAGTGTTCCGGTAAAGGGTAAGGTTGTAGAGGTGATAGTACGACGAGGTGATAAGAGCCTCATCCGGTGTCCTCACGTTCTCCCACACGTACGTACTTCCGTATCCCAGGGCTACGGCGTACGTTTCCCGCCTTATACCCACCTCCATACCGAACTGGTGGGTTTTCTCCAGCCACGTCCAACGTGGGAGATAGGTTGCCGGACTAAGGTGAACCGTTACAAAAGGTATCATGGTCCAATTCTGGGCAAAATTATAAGGGCGAAGTTAAATTTCGCAACGCGTGAAAGCAGCAAACTAAAAACCCCCGCCGTACGGCGGGGGTGAGGTCATAAAACGGGAGGTTTACCAGTTCAGTTTTTCTGAAACGCTCTTGCCCTGGAGGAAGTACAGGAGGTAGTCCGGGCCTCCAGCCTTGGCGTCCGTCCCGGACATATTGAAGCCGCCGAAAGGATGGACACCGACAACCGCACCGGTGCACTTACGGTTTATGTACAGGTTACCCACGTGGAACTCGCACTTTGCACGGGCTATCTTCTGGCGGTTCTTCGTGAAGAGCGCGCCAGTGAGACCGTAGATGGTGTCGTTGGCTATCTCAAGGGCGTGGTCAAAGTCCTTCGCCTTTATGACGGCGAGAACGGGGCCGAAGATCTCCTCCTGGGCTATTTTGGCCTTGGGGTCCACGTCCGCAAAGATCGTGGGGGCAACGTAGTAGCCCTCGTCGTAGAGTCCTCCCGTCAGTCTCTCACCACCGACCAGCAGTTTCCCCTCCCCCTTGCCTATCTCAATATAACGGAGGATCTTGTTTAGAGCAGCCTCGTTTATTACGGGACCCATGAACTTGTCCTCAACGGGGTCGCCGACCTCTACCTGTTTGGCTTTTTCAACTACAGCCTCCAGAACCTTATCGTAGACGACCTCGTCTATTATAAGACGGCTGGCGGCGGAACACTTTTGCCCCTGAAAACCGTAGGCCGCAAGGATCACCTGCTGGGCTATGTAGTCAAGGTCCTTCTCGTCTATGTCCCTGTCCACGATTATGGGGTCCTTACCGCCCATCTCGGCTATCACCCGCTTGAGCCACTTCTGGCCGGGCCTTATCTTGGCGGCCTCCTCGTAGATCCAGGTACCGACCGCCATGGACCCGGTGAAGGCTATCATACGCACCTTCGGGTGCTTCACGAGGTACCCACCGAGGGAACCACCGGGACCGGTCAGGAAGTTTATGACGCCGTCGGGAAGTCCGGCCTCCCGCATCAGGTCCATAAAGAGGTAGCCCATCATGGGGGCGTCGCTGGCCGGCTTCAGCACCACCGTGTTGCCCGTCACCACGGCGGCCATGGTCATACCGAGGAGTATGGCGAGGGGGAAGT
>JALWYV010000054.1 GCA_027003075.1 Caldifarciminota bacterium
CGCCCACCCGGGCGGGGGTTTTTTCTGCTCTATAATCTCTGTGGGTGTCTTATAGAAACTTATGGGATCTCTGGAAGGATAACCGCATATACGACCTCTACAGGGAGGCGAAGGAGCGGCTGGACCGGGACTTCAATAGATCCAACATGACCTACCTTCTCAAGGCCCTTGAAGATCTGGGTGACGTACGAAAGATGGACCTTTACCTGAGGCTCTGGAGGGAGAAGGTGGGAGACGACTCCTTCCTGCCCTGGGAGCTGTACGTCGCCTTCTTTTCCTGCGACACCGAGAGGCTTAAGGGTATCCTATCCCGTACCGGGAACCTCATAATCAAGGCCGATATACTCGCCTCTTACTTCGGCAAGACGGACGAAGCCCTTAACCTGTTGGACAGGGTGGAGAGGGAGGGTTTGAACAGAAACAGGTATCCGGATAAGGACGTATGGAAACTTGCCCTTGAGAGCGTACGTGTTAGAATCAGGTCCCTGCGTGGGGAGGAGGTGAACGTGGACGTGGACGTATGGGAAAGTGAACTCGGTAAAGAGGTGATGCTATCTATGAAGGTATACCTCATGCTCTCCTCGGGGGAATTCGCAGAGTACGACGAACTTTACGACGATGAGTTGAAGAAACATTTCTCTAAGGGCGCACTCGGCGGTATACTCCGCCTGATGAGACCCAGGGCCTTCGTTGACGGGGACGCCATGACGCTTGAGATGCTTCTGAATACCTACGAGAAACTCGGAGACCGCTTCTCCTACCTGATGACGAAGATGAACCTTTCCCTTGTCAGGGGCGAAGATCTACTTGAGGAGGAGGATTTACCTCCGGAGTGCGAGGTACTGCGTACCCACTACAACCTCATGAGAGCGTATCTGACGGGAGACAGGTACGTACCCCCTTCTCAACTGCCCGGACTGGGTGATACGTGGTGGTACGCCAATAGGCGTATAAGGGACCTGCCCTACCTCTCTTTCGCCCGGAAGCTCCGCCTATACCACGGTAAGAGGGAGGTGAAGTTCAGGAGCCGCAGGGTTGTGGTGGCCCTCGCCTTCGTACGGCTTCTTGGCAAGGAGGAGGCCCTCAGGCACCTGAACCTCATCTTCCCCGGTGTCAGGAACCCCAGAAAGAGGTTCTATCAGGCCCTATCCTATCTGGGGAGGTACCTCTACGTACCTACGGACGCTCCTATCACCCTGAGGAGGGGTAACTTCCTTCGGGAGGAGAGAGAGGAGTGGGCGAGTTTCCTGAAATCCAGCGTTAAAGCTGAACGTACACGTTCGGCATAACAAAATCGCTCCGCAACCTCCTCCTGTGAAGCCTCAGAAGGCGTATCCGACTATACCTCCCACCAGACCTCCGGCACACGCCCCACCGCACGTACCCAGACCACAGGTGCCTAACATTAGGTCAACACAGCACCCCGCACCACCTCCTGCTGCCGCACCGACCACACCGAAGAGCAAAGCCCTTCCAAACCTGCTATCATCCCCGGCAGCCGTATTCACGTACTCCGCGGTCTGTACGTAGGCTTCCTTTATCTCTGCCATAGCATGGGGGGACTTCGGAAGGTCCAGCCCCGTGTAGTACCCCAGACTAAGCGCTCCTGCGAAGATCATCTTAAGCATGGTACGTGTAATTTAAGGAGGCGGGAGAGAGGTCCTGGAACATGTTCAACATACGAGGTTGAACAGTACCTTACACCTTCAGGGTGAAGTCAACGCTCTGGGCGTTTTGGGATTTATCAAAGGAAGATGAGAATTCCGCCCTGCCGTAGAAATCGTCAAAAGACTTCATGACCTTCAGTATAGAGAATACATCCCGGCTCCTGTAAGTCTTGTACACCCTACCTGCGACGTACGTCGCCAGAGTCGCTCCGTTTAAAAAGTAGGACACGGGTTCCATTGATAGGGCAAGGAGATAGTTGTTCTCGTAAAAGTTGTATATCTTCGCCTTCGCCCCATCTCTATAAACTTCAATATCAAACACCCCGAAACCGAGGTAGTTACCCATAGAGAAGAGCCTCCTTATGTACTCGTCTTCGTCCTGCGTACCTCCTATAAGCAGATCCCCTATAGGGGTGGATTCAAGGGAGACGTACGTAAAGAAGACGCAGGCGTACCCTGCTAAAGTCATCACGTATCTGGCGGAGTCTTCATCGGCAAGTTCCAGGATCCTCATGTTAGCGTAAGAGTAGTACTCGGTTGGAAGTTGGCTTACCCAGACCTTCCCGACATCTTTAAACCTTGATGGGATCGCAATGATCCCGGATCTGTCCGGAGGGGGTATGAGGGGGATTATCTTTGACATGTTTTCGGATCTTTCCTTCAGGCCCTCCTTCACCTCGTACAGCTTAACCCTTGAGTAGTCCGGATCCGGATAGTTAACTCGCTCTCCCCTTACCCCAACCTTCAGCCTGCATATAGGGTCTCCCATTGCTATGCACTCCGTCTCTTCAACGTAGAGTCTTCCGGGATCAACGTCCAGAGCAGCTTCAAGGAGACCGGCTATAAAACCCCTCTCAACGTCGCATACGGGGACGGATGATATACCCTTCATCACTTTCATGTGGGTATGGGCGTGGGTGGAGGCTATAAGGCTTATATCCTCTGTACCTCTTACGTTCAGCACACCCAGTCCCCTGCTCTTGAAGTACCGCATACCCAACTCGTAGGTCTGCCTGTCGTTCAGATTGTACCTCTCCTTCAGGCGTTTAAATAGCCTGTGGTGGGCGAACTCAGATGCTCTGTACACTATCTCCTTTCCACTCTCTTCACCGAGGATCATCCTTATACCGTAGGAGAAGAAGTGGTTGAAGATGTTGCAGTGGTAAGTAACGGGTATCCCCTCAACCGTCAGGATACCCGTGGCCGGATCGTAGTTTACCAGATCAAGGCTACTCTTAATTTCCATTCTCTTCCTCCGTTTCAACGCTTACTTTTAATCTACTCTCCACTTCCTTCACGAGGGCATTAGGGTCCGGGTTACGGGCCATGGCGTTCCTTATCATTATCTCAACCATTTTCTTAGGTACCTGAACCTGATCCAGAGGTATCGCGTTAAGTATTCGTCTCAACCTCTCGTGATAGGATCGCACGATCCCTACGCCCTCATCCCTGCGGAGCATCCGTACATCCTCGGAATCGCACAGGATTATTCTATCTTTCCCGTACCCCCACATCGCCCACATTACCCTTGAGTCCTTTACCTTTTCGGTTATATCGGGTACGGAGACGTCAAAGGGTTTTTTAAAGTGTAGAAGGGATCTAACAAAAGTTTCGGGGTCATCTGCTATGGCCCATACGCGCTCGTGTCCCAGATCTATACGTACGAGGTTGTACACTGGTAATACGAATCCGATACTTCCCTCAAAATCCCCAAAGGCCCGCATAAGTTTCAAAACGTTTTCACGTATAGGGCCAAACATTCTCAGAAAGTCGTTCAGACCCTCAGAGCCTTCAACGTAGGTATTAACGAATCCCATATTTAGAGGATCGTCCGTACGAGTATCCTTATCTGGCAGGATGGAGAACATGGACGCGATCTTTTCGGGAGGTATATCCATGAACTCCTTTTCCAGCTCCCACCCGTTGTCCATCGCCGTCTTTATGGCGTTCTCTATAACCCTCTGAGTGTACTCCTTTAGCCGCTGCAGGTACCTATCTCCGTTCTTTTGAAAGGCGTATCTGTACAGGTTGTCAAAAACGTAGGTTTCTACCTCGTCGTCGCTCAGAAGACCTTCCCACCATTTTTCCTTTACCAGAAAACTCTCTGCATAGATAGGTTCACCGTTGAACACATAAACTGTGAGGAGAGGATCCTGAAATAACCTCCTTCGGTACACTAACACTCCGTTTTTGCCTCTTCCCCTTTCCCCCATCGTTGGACACTCCGTGCATCCATTCTACAGAAGAATGGGATAAACGGTACAGAACAGTTGCCGCTTATACGACACCGTTAAAGACTACGGGAGATATTCCACTATCTCCCCCACCAGCTCTTCCCTCAGGTTCGGGTTGAACCCGCGTACTCTCCTCTCTTTCCTCTCGTGGAGTACGAGCGAACGAGCGTTATGGACACCCAGCCTCTCTATCATGCCCATCTCCATAAGTTTCCTGTCAAGAAATCCGGCGGCGGGGAAAACGCTGAACACCCTCGTTCCGAGGAGGACGGCCTCCCTGGTCATGGTTCCACCCCCACCTACAAAGGCGTCCGACCAGTACAACAGCTGTGGGCCATCTATCGGACGGGGAAGTAGCGTTATACCGTACCTTCGGGCAAAGACTCCGTCCTCTGGATTCCTCTGCAGGACCCTCACGTCGTACCCTTTCCCCTTGAGAACGCCAAGGACCTCCCAGAATTCACCGTATCCTTTGCTGTACAGGGAGGACGTTGATGGCGGACGGGCCACGACGAGGGGCCGGGAGAAGGGGGAAAGCACCCTTTCGGGGAAAGTCGGATCCGGAACGAAATCCCTCAGGTAAACCTCCTCCTTGAGTCCCCTGTACCTTACCACCTTTTCCGGCTTTGCGCCGAACCTCCTGAGGGCCTCATCCGGGAACCACTCCTGCACGTGGACCCTGTGGGCCAACCTGAAGGCGAGGTGGTTAGCCGGCTGCCCGTCGTAGTCCATGTACGTCCATACCTGAAGGCCGGCCATCCTCCCTGCCAGAATGGCATCGTAGGAGTTGTGGGACAGGGCAAGTTTTACACCCTTCCCCCTTACGAACTTATAGAGGGCTAACGCCCTTTTGAGTAGGGAGTAAGCCTTCTTCACCTTACCCTTTCCACCGTACCTGCCCAGAGGTACGAAGTTTAAACCTAACCTTCTCGCCAGAGGTACGGTCTCAGAGAAGTCACGTGCCGTCACGATAACCCTTATCCCCCTGCCCTCCAGATCCCGTATTATCGGGGCGAAGAACATCACCTGAGGGGAGTTGGCCAGATCTATCCAGACTGCAGGTTTCATCACCGTTCCGGCCTGAGTACAAGCAGGAGGTCCCTCCCGACCCCCTCCACCCTCTCAACGGCGTAATCTACGGCGGAGCTGACGTTCAGCCTGTCTCCGAATACACCGAAATCTCCGCCAAGGAACTTCGGGGCGACGAAGGCGTAGATCTTATCAACCGGACCGGATTTAAGGAAGGACGTGAATACGTTCCTTCCCCCCTCCACTAATACGGAGGTTATACCCCTCCCTTTAAGTACGCTTAGAGCCTCGTTCAAATCACCGGAGAACCTGACGACTTCAACCGACGGGGGAAGCTCACACGCCGGCTTTTCAACCGACAGGAGGAGGGTAGGGGATCCGTCTGAGAACACCCTCGCGTCGCACGGCAGGTTTCCGGAGCGGCTGAGTACCACCCTGAGGGGTTGCCTCTCCGTGAAGGTGTGCCTTACGGTTAGAAGGGGGTCGTCAGTCCTCACGGTGCCGGCGCCGACGAGAACGGCGTCGTAGTAGGACCTTAGAAGGTGGACCCTTTGCCGGGCATTCTCGCCCGTTATCCATCGGGCCTCCCCCATGTGATCGGCTATCCTTCCGTCAAGAGTTAAGGCCATCTTCAGGGCCACGAAGGGCCTGCCCTTCTCGTGGAAGGTGAAGAACACCTCGTTCTGTCTCCTTACCTCATCCTCTAAGACCCCGACCCTCACCTCAACCCCGGCCTCCCTGAGCCGCTTTACCCCTCCTCCCTTAACCTTCGGATTGGGGTCAAGTGATCCTACCACCACCCTCCTTATGCCGGCGTCTATTATGGCGTCGGTACATGGGGGCTGTTTACCGTGGAAGTTGTGAGGTTCAAGGGTTACGTACATGGTCCCTCCACGGGCGGAGGGCCCCGCATCCTCTATCGCCCTCACCTCGGCGTGCTTGTCCCCGTACCTTCTGTGGTATCCCACACCCACAACCCTGCCTTCCCGTACGATAACCGCCCCCACGATGGGGTTGGGGGAGACGAACCCCCTTCCCAGTTCGGCCAGCTCAAGCGCCAGCCTCATGTACTCCTCGTCGGAGGCTTTGAAGGGTAGGAACATCTTAAAAGAACCTTCCGGGGGCTATCTCCTCGTCAAGCCAGGGGAACCTGTGCCTGTACTCCCTCACGAAACGCGGGTATAGGATACCTCCGAGAATGTGTTTTATGAAGGTCTTAACGTCCTCCTCGTCCGCCCTTCCGGTGTAGATGTCGTCTATTATCTCGGCCACCTGATAGGCGCCCGGGGGAAGGGAGGCGGCGTCATATCCCGCCTTCCTGTAATCCCCGAACTCCCACATCACGAGGTATACGGCCAGGATGATGGCCTCCACCCACTCCTTCCTCCTGTTCTCTACGTCGGTACCCATCTGGTGCGTATTCTAAGCGGGACTAAGGCAGAAGGGTCTCTATCTCTGGCAGGAAAGCCCTCCCCTCCTTAAACAGGTTCCGCACTATTCGGGCCGTGGCCCCCCATACCACCCCCAGGTCGGTTTTTACCGTGTCCTCGTAAATGAGGGGCCGGAGGGTCCTCAGTGGTACGAAGGCGAAATCATCAACCTCGGCAGGGTTCGGTTTTATCCTTCCGGGGCTTTTAAGGAGGGCGACGAAGGGGAACACCTTTATGTTCGTCATCAGCGTCTTCACTGGAGAGAGTTCACCCACGATGAAGTAATCGGACGGCGTAAGGGACAGCTCTTCCTCCAATTCCCTTGTGAGCGCCCCCTCAAGGGATTCGCCCGACTTCACCATCCCACCCGGAAAACCTATCTCCCCTCCGTGCTGGCCGAGGTCCGGGTTTCGCCTTATCAGGAGTACGTCAAACCCCCTCACCAGTACTCCCACCACCGCCCTCTTTACTTTGGGCATTACTTCTTACCGCACCTCTTTATATCAAGCGCTACGGGCAGTCGCTCAGGTACGTCCACCTTCACCGCCACGAATGGGGACGTGATCACCTGAATGACCATGGAGCCGGGTTTGGGACACCTCTCGCGGGCGACCACCACCAGTTTGCCCCCCTTGATCTCTACCTTCTCCACGTCCACGCCGTACCCGCCCGTGGGTCTCTGTCCCAGAAAGATCAGTAGGGTGGTACTGTCCCCCTCCGGTACCAGCTCCGCATATGTACTATCCCACCACACCGCCTTCTCCTCCATTACGCCCGACATGTAGCCCTCGGCTACCTTCTCCCAGGTTACGGGGTTGCTGCGCCCCATGCTCATAAGGAGTAACATCATGATCCGATCTCGTCCTCAATTTCAAGGAGGCGGTTGTACTTCGCCGTCCTCTCACCCCTCGCAATCGCTCCCGTCTTTATCCATCCGCTATTTACAGCCACAGACAGGTCGGCTATGGTCGTGTCCTCCGTCTCTCCGGACCTGTGGGAAATTACGGTCTTCCATCCGGCTTTGTGGGTCATCTCAACGGCTTCAAGGGTCTCCGTGAGGGTACCTATCTGGTTGAGCTTTATAAGTACGGCGTTGGAATAGCCCTTCTCAATCCCCTTCGCTATCAGCTTCGGATTGGTCGTATAGACGTCGTCCCCCACGATCATCAGGCGATGGCCGAACTCACGGGTTATGAGCCGCCATCCCTCGTGGTCGTCCTCGGAGAACGGATCCTCTATGGACACGATAGGGTATGAGTTTATATAATCTTCGTAAACTCTCAAGAGCTCTTCCCGCCCTATCTTCTTACCCTCAAACGTGTACTTTTCCTCAGCAGAATCGTAAAGCTCGGAGGCCGCAACGTCCAGACTGAGGAATATCTCGTGTCCGAGTTTGTATCCGGCCTTCTCTATAGCCTCCACTAAGAGATCAAGGGCCTCCCTGTGGGTCCTGAGGTTCGGAGCGAAACCGCCCTCGTCTCCCAGGCCCGTACTGAGGCCCCTGCCTTTAAGTATCCCCTTTAAAGTATGGTAGATCTCGCTTCCGGCCCGTACCCTATCCCTGAACTTCTTTATTCCCTTCGGCGTGATCATGAACTCCTGTATGTCCAGGTTGTTGTCGGCGTGCTTTCCTCCGTTTATGAAGTTCATAAGGGGAACCGGGAGGAGGTGGGCGTTCGTACCCCCTATGTACCTATATAAGGGAAGTCTCAGAGAGTTGGCCGCGGCGTGAGCTACGGCCAGAGATACGCCGAGGATGGCGTTGGCACCGAGACGCGCCTTATGGGGAGTACCGTCCAGATTTACGAGCAGGCGATCTATACCCACCTGATCGTAGGCATCCTTCCCTATAAGGGCCTTGGCTATCTCGTCCTCAACGTTTCTGACGGCGTTCAACACCCCTTTACCCATGTACCTCTTATCTCCATCCCTGAGTTCTACGGCCTCGTTCTTACCCGTGGAGGCTCCGGATGGTACCCTGGCCACGCCCACGCTCCCGTCCTCAAGGGTACATTTAACCATAACGGTGGGGTTGCCGCGGGAGTCCAGAATCTCAAGCGCCCTCAAAGAGACGATCTTCATAGGAAAGGTATTTTATCCCCGAAAGTTCGTAAATCGTCAGGCTTCCCGATCACTCTCCGTGTATCCTAACGGTAGATTTAAAGGGTACGCTGCTGGCCACGGTGTAGGCTGCCGGACACTTCCTGTCCGCCTCCCTCCTTATTTCGTCTAACACCTCGGCGGGGGCGTTGCTCTCTACCTCAAGTTCAATCCCCACCTCTTCAACCACGGGAGCGTCCTCAAGGTCAAAGACCGCCCTCATGTTCACCCGGCTGTACCCTTTTGCCTTGAGCGATCTTATCTCCACCCCTCTCTTGGCTGCTATCGTCATAAAGGTGGTAGAATAACAGGCCACCATGGCGAACACGCAGTACTGGACGGGATTCGGGGCGTTACCCTTTCCGCCTGCCGGGGTAGGCTGGTCGGTATGTACCTCCAGGCTCCCCCCTTCAAACTCAAGGATCGCCTTAAACTGGTACCTGTCGTAAACCCACTCGCCGAAAACGGTGAAGATCCGCTCACCGGGGACCTTGCCTTCCCTTATGGCTTCAGCCGTCCTTTCCAGCGCTTCAAGGTTCACGTTACTCCTAACCATCATAGTAGAAAGGATTGTAAGCCGGAATTAACGGTGAGGAAGAAACGTATTATTTTGCCGCTTTACCTTGTGTTGAAAACGTACCCCCGGAAAACACACACGCATCGCATTCCCGC
Source organism: Caldifarciminota bacterium (assembly GCA_027003075.1). Lineage (GTDB taxonomy): Bacteria > Hydrothermota > Hydrothermia > LBFQ01 > LBFQ01 > JAADCS01. The sequence goes on from JALWYV010000054.1 coordinate 9,133, forward strand.
CCTATAATATCAACATCATGGTAGAGACCCTGAGAGACCTGTTTGTACGCGGTGGGCCGATGATGTGGCCTATCCTTATCGTGGCCCTCATCGCCCTGGCGATATCCCTTGAAAGGTTTTACTCTCTCTTCTGGAAGATCAGGACCAATCCCGTGAAGCTGGTGGAGCAGGTGACCAAGATAATAGAGGAGAAGGGTGTAAACGAGGCGATAGAGTTCCTCTCCAAACAGAAGAATCCGGTGGCCAAGGTCCTGGCTGCTGGACTTGAGAAGGTGGGCAAGTCAAAGCTGGTGGTGGAGGAGGCCATGACGCGCAGGGCGCTGCGCGAACTGGCCTTTCTGGACAGAGGGATGATCTACATAGCCGCATCCGTGACCCTCGCCCCGATCCTCGGATTCCTGGGTACGGTCTCCGGAATGATCAACGCCTTTGACGCCATAGCAAAGGCCGGTGAGGTTGAACCCACGGTCGTGGCTGCGGGTATATCCGAGGCTCTGTTGACAACGGCCTTCGGTCTACTTGTGGCCGCACCATTCTCGCTCCTTTACGCCATATTTATGGATAGGATAAACTCCTATCAGAGGCAGATAGAAGAGGCTGCCAACTACCTCCTTGAGTACCTCGCCGAGGCGGGTATAGTCAGGGAGGCCTGATATGGCCATCATCCAGAGAAAACAGCTTGAGGAGGAGGCGGAAATTCCGACGGCCTCCATGGCCGACATCGCCTTCCTCCTCATCATCTTCTTCATGACCACGACCAACTTCGCCCGTGAGAAAGGCCTGAAGTTCCTGTTGCCGGAGAAAAAGGAACAGCCTCAGGAGATAAAGATCGCTAAAAAGAACCTCCTGAAGGTGTCCATTAACGACAGGGGGGAGGTCTTCCTGAACGACGAGCAGGTGAACCCCAACAATCTGGAGAGCGAGATAAAGAGAAGGTTAGAGGAGAACAAGAAGCTCGTTATACTGATACGCACGCACGAGAACGCCCCCTACGGAATGATGATCAAGGTATTTGACGCCGTAAAGGCCGCGGGCGGCAAGAAGGTCGGTCTTGGGGTTATAAAGGAGGAGGGAACATGAGGCTAAAGCGCAGGAAGGAGATGAAGGCCCAGATCCCGACGGCCTCTATGTCCGACATAGCTTTCCTCCTTATAATATTCTTCATGACCGTCACCGTCTTCAGGAAGGCCAGAGGTCTTCCCGTAAAACTTCCCTTTGCCAAGACCACGGAGCGCATACTTAAGCAGAGGGATCTCGCCTTCATCTGGATAGGACGGAACGGTAAGGTAAGTGTGGACGACAACATAGTGCCCCCGGAGAAGGTCGCTCTTATATTCCGCACCAAGATAGCGGAGAACCCCACACTCATAGTTGACATAAAGGCGGATCAGAACGTGAAGTACCGTTACGTCTACAAGGTTATGGAAGCCCTCCGCGAGGCCAACGCCCTGAGGGTAGTGTTTGCAACAAGGAAGGGGCAATAATGGAGAAGGACAGGAAGAGCCTTATAAGGCGTATATTCCTGGAGAGCGAACTGGAGGCCGAGTACACGCGGGACCTGAACGTCGCCTTTACCATCTCTCTGGTCATTCTCATAGCCGCCTTCGCTTTCGGTAAAGGGTGTAAGATGCAGGAGTACAAGCCGAAGAAGGCCCAGGAGACCGCCCTTGAGCAAATAGACCTGCAGACCGAGTTTGAAGAGCCACCGCCTCCTCCACCCAAGCCGAAGGTAGCCTTACCCGAAGAGATTGAGGAGGTAGAAAGTGAAGCCGAACAGGATACCATAAACATAGCAGAGACGGTGGAGTTTGACGAAGAGGATATGCCTCCTCCTCCCCCTCCTCCTAAAGTCTTTGAAGTCTTTGACGTGGACGAGCCGCCTGAGCCGGTGGTAAACGTCCAGCCGGAGTACCCCGAAATAGCCCGTCAGGCCGGGCTTGAGGGTAAGGTATTGGTGGAGGCCATAATAGATGAGAATGGGAACGTCATAGACGCCCGTATAAAGTACTCGGACAACGAGATCTTCAACGAAGCGGCCCTCGCCGCCATGCGCAAGATGAAGTTCAAGCCGGCCAAACAGAAGGGCATACCGGTAAAGGTTAAGATAATACAGCCCTTCATATTTAAGCTAAGGAGGTGAATATGAAACGCTTTATAGCGGGACTTTTTGCCTTGCTAATAGCCTTCCCGCTCTTTGCCCAGTACGGTAAGATAGCGGGAAGGGTGGTAAACGAGAACGGCGAGCCGATACCGGCCGCCATAGTCAGGATCGTGAGCGGTCCTGCCAAAGGCGGGACCTACGCTGACGAGAACGGATACTACGTTCTTCTGAGGCTCCCGCCCGGAACCTACACCCTTGAGGCTAAGGCCATAGGTTATAAGCCCCAGATAATTAAAAACGTCGTGGTTCAGGCCGACCATACCACGGAGATAAACTTCCGTCTCCCTTCCGAGGCTATTGAGGTTAAGGCGGTGGTGGTTGAGGCCAAGGAGAAGCTCATAAAGAAGGACGAGACCGAAAGCAAGGCCGTGGTTAAGGGGGAGAACATCCAGAACATACCCGTAGCCTCCCTTGAGCAGGCCATATCACTCTCCTCCGGTGTGAGGGTGAGCGGCGGTGTGATACAGGTGCGCGGTGGTCGTCCCGGTGAGGTGTCCTACGTAGTGGACGGTGTGGAGGTAACCGACCCCTACACCGGGTACCAGAGTGTAGATCTTCCCCTGAACGCCATTCAGGAGGCCTCGGTGAGCAAAGGTGGTTTCGGTGCCGAGTACGGCTCCGCCTCCTCCGGTGTGATACAGGTCGCCACCCGTGAGGGTACCGACAAGTACGAGTTCTCCCTCCAGCTCTTCTCCAGCGTCGGGATGGGTGGCTTCTTCAACACCAACGTGGGAGACCCCTACATGAAGTACTTCCAGCCCCCCTACTTCTACGGTGGGGACAATTACATGAAGACTTCCGATAAGAGCAAAACCGGTACGGACTACTGGAACGAGCTTGCGTCCTTTGATAGGGAAAGGGCGGAGATCTATAAGAAGAACCTCGCCGAGTTCTCTAAGAAAGATCCTTACTTTGCAGATTTTGGTGCTTACTTTGTGGGCAAAGATTACTTCAGGTATCCGTGGAGGGAAAATTACTTCAGGCCCATCGTGGGTATAGGAGGGCCTCTCCTGCCGTTTTACGATGCCCTGCGTTTCTACGTATCTTACGACTATACCACCACTCAGGGTACGTTCCAGAACGGCATGAGGAACGAGGGATCCTATCAGTTCAAACTCTCGTGGTTCGTCACACCCAAGGTTAAACTGTTCTTCGGTGGTGTCGGTACCGACGGTAAGTACGCCTTCGGTTTCAGTCCCACGTGGAGACTCCTCCTCTACCGTCTGCCCGTTATCCTGTCCAAGAACCGGCAGTTCGCCACCGGTATAAACTACGCTCCCTCACCCAAATCTTACGTGGAGTTCAGGCTCGGATACTTCAACACCTACCGCCTGTACCTACCTTTCATAGATATAGACAAGGACGGTGTCGCGGACTTTACGGATCGTGACGGTGACCTCCTTGTTGAGGTGGATCCGGATATGCTGAAGCTTATAGGTCGCGCCCTGGATCCCAACCTCGTTCATGAGGAGAAGGATAACTGGGTTGAGCTCAGGACGTTCTGGTGGGAGAGTCCTCCTCAGGGTTACTACCCCACTTTCGTCAAAGGTACAAAGAAACAGAACTACTACCTCGGTGTGGTTAAAGGGACGAACGACACCGTTCTCATAGCCTACGGCGACACCCTGTTTGACGCCGATGGTAACCCCGTTGAGGTTGATACTGTCTTCAAGGTTAAGAACTGCTACGTACCCGCTGAAGGCAAGGTGAAGTCGTGTACGACCAAGATAGCCTTCTCCAACCTGTACACCCCAGAGCCTTACACGTGGTATCGCCTGGTCTACTACACCCGTAACACCAAAACCTGGAGCGCCCGTATGGACTTCCTATCTCAGGATCCCTTCGGCCTGAGGGGCCACGAGTTTAAGACGGGTTTTGAGTTCTACAGGTACGACATAAAGCAGGCGGACATTGATTACGCATCCGGTGGGAACATTTATATAGACTTAGTGGATGCCCAGCCTTACAAGGGTGCGTTCTACGTTCGCGACAAGATGGAGTTTGAGGGCTTCATAGCCAACGTGGGCTTCAGGTTTGACTACTACGACGCCAACGCCTGGATACCTTCCAATCTGCTTGATCCTATCAAGAACCTTACCCTTGCCCAGCAGGGACCCATATTCAACAGGGACTCCGCGTGGTGGTACCACGACAAAACCCTCCGGGACACCTTCTTCATAAAGAACCCCAAGAAGGTGGATCCCACATTCTACGTAAGCCCCCGTATAGGTATATCCCACCCTATATCCGAGAACGACGTCCTCCACTTTACCTACGGTCACTACTTCCAGATTCCGAGGCTCAGATGGCTCTTTGCTAACCAGTTCTGGTTCTTTACCGGTGCGTTCAACGTTATGGGTAACCCCGGCCTCAAGCCCGAGAAGACCATCTCCTACGAGGTGGGTATAAAGCACGCCTTTACCCCTTACACGGTAATAGACGTAACCGCCTTCTACAAGGACATAGCCGACCTCGTGCAGAGCAAGTGGATCTACATCGGAGAGACCGGGTGGCAGTACACCACCTTCGTGAACCAGGACTTCGGTTCCGTCCGTGGGGTTGAGGTGAACTTCACCAAGACGCCCGGAGGGAACAACCCGTACCTCCGTTTCCTGACGGTCAACGTAGCCTACACCCTCCAGTTCGCCAAGGCCAGCTTCGCCAGCCAGTACGCCCTTTACCGTCTAACGTGGATGGGTATAGCCCCGGAGTACGCGGAGGAGCATTACGTGGACTGGGATCAGAGGCACGTGGTAAACGCCGTTATATCTTACGACGTTCCCATAATGAAGAGGAACCTGAAGATGCAGCTCCTTACGGGCTACGGTCTGTCCATGATATACTCCTTCGGGACGGGTACGCCCTGGTCACCTCCTCTGAGGAACCCTCGCGACGTGCTTGAGAGGATGAACTCCATGCGTCTGCCCGCCACCCACAACGTGGACTTCAGGATCTACAAGAACTTTGCCCTCCCCTTCGGCGCCAACCTCAGGCTTTTCGCCGACATATACAACCTCCTGGACGACAGGACCATCGTTAGTTACGCCGACGACAACTACTTCTACTACTTCGGGGATCCCGAAGGGCCTTCCCGCAACCCCACTGTGTACAAGAGGGGCAGGCTGACGCGGTACGGTCTACAGATCACGTGGAAGCAGAGGTAAGGAGGTACGAAAATGAAAAGGTTTATGACGCTTTTATCCCTTACGGCCATGGCTCTCCCCCTGTGGGGAAGGAGCCTTACCCCCAAGGGTAACGTGGGGGATTTCCGTGTTCTGGCCGTTGAGGATAAGCAGTACGTCGTTTCGGTGGGTGACGTCTGGACGACCTTCACCAACTTCGGTGAACACGGAGACGCAAGCCAGATTTTACCAAGCTATAGCAGGCCGGGTAATACCCCTGGTCAAAACGTCTTCTATCTTTGGGATGGAAGGGTATGGATAGCCACGTTCTTTCAGGGTAAGAAGTACGTTACCGTTTACGACTATACAGTTAAGGAGTGGACACCGAGTCCCGACAACGGTCCCACGGGCTTCGCGTTCATAGGGGCCGACAAGTCCTTCCTTGACGTTGAGGCGCGGTATCAGGACTTCAAGAACGATACCCGTAACGGAGGGCGCCATACGGGTCTGAAGGTAATAGAACGGCTCCTTTCCTGGCCCCACGATCCCTACAACCAGTTCTTCGCGTACGAGATAGGCATCACTTACGTCAAGGACTCCTTCGGTATATCCGACAACAAACCCGATTCCCTTGAGATCTACCTCGCATGGAACTATGACGCCGACGTATGCGGTGCGGATAGGACGGATAACTACCTTGACGATATAGTTTACTACGACGGCGCCCCGGAGGACTGTAACATAGCCCTCATGGATCATCCCATGGGTTGGGAGGATAGTGCAACCGTCCTGATAGATACCACCATCCACACGCCCGACGATATACCCGACGGCTACACTATCTGGGGAGACGATCCTGAGGAGAAGGCTATAACGATAGCGTACTACGAAACCAACTTCGGTCCCGGTGCAAGACCCGACTCTTTCATGCTTGTACGTCCGAGTAGAGATAATCCCGACCAGATGGACACCGTGTACTACTACTACCTGATACCGAGGAATACCTCCATGATCTACGACTGGGATAACCCCGCAGAGGCCGGGGACGACATCGGAGATAACGGGATGTGTAAGGGGTACATAGGTATGAGACTTCTGTACGCCCCTCCGAGCGATAACGATATAACTGCCGACGGTGGTAGGAGCGCCGGATCTCTCTGTCGTCCCATAACCCTCGCAAAGAGTACGGGAGCCGGAGATAACATAAGGCTCATATACCCCAAGGCCCACCAGTGGTGGAATATAGAAACCGACCCCGGTGACGATAACGCCCGTTACGACTACATAGTGGGGGACCATCCTGCCACGCGGCCCTACAAGTTCGCCCCCCATCCGTTTGACTTCGGAGCCACCCAGTTTGACTACAGGTTCCTGCTCTCCACTGGACCTTACTGGATAGGGGATGGGGATACCCTTTGGTTCGTTGTAGTCGCGGGCGTCGGCGAAGGGTTAAACGGAGATACCAACAACTACTGGTACGGTGGAGCCTACAAACTCGGCCTCCGCCAGCTCATGGATCAGGCGCTACTCGCCTACTACACCGGAGTTAACGGTCTGTGTGACCCTGCTCACCCGTGCGGCCCGAACGAGGCTCCCCACTGGAAGATACCCATCCCACCGGTTACTCCCTCTCTCAGTTACGGTGCGGCTGGGGACTCCGTAATACTCATCTGGGATAAGAAGGCGGAGTACACCATGGACCCCATCAAGAAGGAGATAGACTTCATGGGGTACGCCATATACCGTGCCAAGTTCGGGCCCAAGTTCAACGAACCTCCGGTCAAGATCATCATAGACGCCAGCAAGGATCCTGCCCTTAAGGACGCCGTAAGGAACTACTGGGTGAACTACTGGCAGGAGAAGGCCGGAGTTGATGTGAGCGACAGGATTGAAGAGAGGGCGCTCGTAGGACAGAACGTATTCGTGGACAACGATCCTCCCAAGGGGTACCCCCTCTACTACGCCGTTACGGCCTTTGACTGGGAACCTTCCATAAACGCCAGCCTCCAGTCCTCTGCCAACAACTACCTTAAGACACCCGACGGAGCACCCAAGCCCGTTTACGTTGGTGGACCCGCCGGTGGCGCCGATTGGGCGGATAAGATAGTGATAGCACCCAACCCCGTTTACGGTTCTACCAAGTGGTCCGCCACGGGGATAACCCCGGAGTTGAAGTTCTTTAACGTTCCCGCCTCCGCCCGTATAGACATCTACTCCTTCACCGGCGACCACATCAAGACCCTGTACAACAACCTTCCCACGACCGGTTCCGTATCCTGGAACCTCCTCACCCCTCAGGGCCGTATGGTAGCGCCCGGTATCTACTTCGTCCGCATAACCGACAAAGATGGGAAGACGTACTACGGCAAGTTCGTGGTACTTAGATAGGAGGTAGAAAATGATTCTCTGGTTACTCGTTTCTCAGGTCGGCGATAGGGATTACAATCCCTTCGCCAAGGTGGGGATTGCGGGAAGCAAATTCCTGCAGCTCTACACTTCGCCTAAAGTTGCGGCTATGGGCGAGGCTTCCGTAAGTTACTTCACGGACGATCCCCTCCTCATGATAAACAACCCCGCCGCCGCCATGTTCATGAATACCAGGGCCGTGGGCGTAGGGTTCATGCCCTACTGGGTACAGACGTACGTTACGGATGTGGCGTACATTCACCCCCGTGGCAGGTTCAAGTTCGGTGGGTACCTCCATGCCGCCACGTCCATGGGCTTCAAGCACACCGTAATTACCGACGACGGATACGAGGAGAAGGGTACGTTCAACTATACGGGAATGGCTGCGGCCTTCGTTATGGGGGCCCGCCTGACGGACAAGTTCTCCGTGGCACTGGCGCCCAAACTCATATACGAGGGCTACGGCTCCTTCACGAGCGCCTACGCCTTCGCCGTGGACGTGGGTACGGTGTTTGAGACCGGATGGAGGGGGGTGAACATCGGAATGGCCGTCCAGAACTTCGGAACGGATCCCCGCCTCTCCGGTACGTACACCTTGTACGAGTTCACTGGAAACGAGATCGTTGAAGATACCGTGCCGTATAAGGCCTACAACCTCCCCCTGACCTTCCGTGCGGGGTTGTCCTTTGACGTCTTCCGTAGGTCTTACCACGCCCTCATCGGGATCCTTGAGGTGAACCACCCCAACGATAACGCCGAGTCCTATAACCTCGGCTTCCAGTACTCATACGCTGACCTCTTCTTCTTCCGTTTCGGTAAGAAGTTCCGCGGAGGTTTCAGCTGGGTATCCGACTCCCACGACGAAGTTATGGCCTTCGGGTTCGGTCTCAGGTTCTCCAACATCGCGTTTGATTACGCCTACACGGTCAACTACCGCATGCCCGACGTTAACAGGTTGGGCCTGGTATATACCTTTTAAGGAGGTGAGAAATGAAACGTTTTGCTTTTCTTCTCGGACTGGTGAGTGCTGTCCCCCTTATGGGGCTGGATAGTGTGGAGGTATATCTGCCCACCTGGAAGCTCATCTACTCCGTGGACGACCTGCCAACGAAGGCACCCGTAATGGACTCCACCGACTTCGCATACATTGCCCTCTTGAAGACTAACGTTTACCCCCGCAACCTCGTAGAGATCCTATCCTTCAGGGACTTCCCCCCTATCGGTTGGTCCGCCGACCCCGAGTGGGGGATGAAGTTTGAACTCGTGGGCGGTAGTTACGTGTACCCGGCAGTCATATACACCCATACCTCTGCCACGGGTTCCTATGCCCTGATGTCTTCCGAAATAGACCTGTCCCTTACGGACTTCCCTGCTCCGGATACTCTGAGGTTTACGTATAAGCTTACAGGGATAGATAACGGCGATACTATCTACGTTGAGGTGATAAAGAGCGGGGACGACACCACCACGTGCTGGACCCCTATAGACAGGATAAGCACCTCCAACGTTACAACCTCTCCCACCCTTAAGGAGATACAGGTACTTCCTTCATCTTACGCCTGCGGTTCCCTGACGGATGCCGACGCAGTTCACATAAGGTTCCGTTTTAAAGATAACAGTTCCTTAACTGACGATACAACCAAGTTCTTCGCCATGTACGACCTCTTCGTAACGGGCAAATGGTACCGTCCCTCCGCCAACGACACCATACCGGATGCTATGGTCAGCTACTTCGTGAGCACTGTGAAATCTGCCTTTGATGGTGTGCCCGAGGCTATCCTCAACTTCATGGGTATGGACGCTTCGGATCTCAAGACCAGGAATCCGGATAAGAAGATCGTCATCCTGATAGCTCCCTTCAACATGTCCAACGTTTCTCAGGATCAGGCCTATCTGGGATACTGGGACCTCTACGATACCCTTAACGCCTACGATTTCATATACATAAACTACGCAAAGCAGACGGCCGATGGTACCTTCGGTGGTACCTACTGGGATACGACGAAGGTACGCCGTTATCTGGCCTTTCAGTTCGCCCGTCTGGTAGCGTACAGCCTTGATACCACGGAGGCTTACAACTACTATCCGGGGTGGTTCAACCAGTATCAGATAGCCGCCAAGGCCACATGGATAGCCCACAAGGTTCTCAGGAGCGACTTCAGTGATCCCCTCGGTCTGGCGGCGGGTATCAAGGGAGGTACCCCGCAGAAGAGCAACATACCCCTTATAGGAGGTTCTCTCTCCTTCACGTACGATGGAAGGGTGTACGTTGATCCCCAGATAACGAAGATACTCCCGTGGATAGTCCATATTGAGGACCTGGTGGGAGCCGATGCGATCAAGACCGCTATAAAGGAGCCTGACGTTCCCTTCTTCTACTACCCCTTCCTTTCCAGCTCCCTGAACAACCTGATTCTCGGTGCCGGTTCCAACTTCTATACCGAGGTGGAGAACCTCTACCTCAAGGAGCTCGGTGCCGGGAACACGTGGGATGACGGACTTTCCGGATATCCCCACTTCACGAGCGACGACGTCTTCAACACTCTGGACTTCTCCGCCAACAGCTCCGCCAACGAGGTAAACAAAGTCGCCTTCCCGCTCGCAGCGTACAGGTACAGCGTGAACCAGCCCGGAAGAAAGTACCTGAGGTTTGATGGAGCAGACTACAACTCCGTGATAACCTACATAGGAGGTAACCTTGATACCATTCCGGGCTTCGTCCTCTACAAGGTGGATCTGAACAACAACACCTGGGAGAAGGTGGAACTTGACAGCAGGCTCAGGTGGTCCTTCAGGGACGATGCCGGCCTCAGGAACAACTACTACTTCCTGCTGATAAACGTGGGAGCTACCGCCTTTTACTCCATAAGCGCCGACTTCAGGGATACCCTTCCTCCTACCGTGGCTGACTTTGCCATAATGCCTAACGCCAGCGCTCCTGAGTTCGTGGACGTTTACCTCTTCTCCGACAGCAAACTCTACTTTGACGCCGGTCAGAGCGGTGTCCTCGTACAGTTCTGGCCCAAGAACGACTCTGCTAAGTACGAAGTGTACAACATGTACCTGAGTTACGCCGGTATGTCCGACACAACGTACCTCGTGTACAAGGCCCAGAGCCGACTTTCCTTTACGGACCTCTTCGGTAACGAGTACTTCGGTCCCATAAGGTACCGCCTTGCCCTCGCCCAGAACGCCGCCGGTGTGGACTACGTGACCTCTATAAGCGATACCTCCGGGGAGTTCTACAAGGTACGCCTCGGTACGGAGATGGCGGAGATCATACCCGGTGTACTCTCCATGGCCTCCACGGCCGGAGAGCAGAGGTTCTTCCTGTTCCCCAACGGGAAGGAGTACGTGTTCAACGTACCCGTCCACGCCCACATCAAGGTGGCTGCGGAAGAGGGAGACAGGGTCTTCTACTTCAACGGGTACGAGTGGCTTGAGGCTACCACGTACTACTACCCCGAGGAGGGTAAGGCTGAGGCCTTCGTCAACGGTGCGCGTCGTATATACGTCGGTAAAGAGAAGCCATCCACCACGCCTATATCCGACTTCAGGATCCGGAGCGAACTCGGCAAAGTTCTCGTGTCCCTGCCTGAGGCTGCGGATATCGTCCTTAAAATATACGACCCGATGGGTCGCCTCGTGAAGACGTTCACCCACAAAGCTCAGAAGTCCGGAAACTACGCCTTTGAACTCTCCGATCTTCCGAAGGGTGTATACCTGATACACGTACGTGCGGGCAAGTTCGGTGGAACGGCTAAGGTTATAGTTCTTGGAGGTGCAAGATGAAAAGGTTATTAACGGCCATCCTCGTGGTGGGAGTGGGCGTCTGGGGAATAAGTGGGTGTAAACTGTTCCAGGCGCAGGACACCACCCCCGAGGCGGCGGAGATGAGTAAGCTGCTTAAGGAAGGGTGGCAGTACTACAAGGAAGGGAAGTTTGATTCTGCTCTGGCCAAGTTTGACACGGCCGCCATCATCGTGGATCCTTCAAACATGGAGGCCCACCTCGGCAGGGGTCTTACCCTGATGCGTAAGGGTCTCTATCGCGATGCCCATCAGGAGTTCGCCCTGATATATACTCCGTACCTTCAGGAGAACGTGTGGATAGTTGACCTATACGTCCCGGGTGATCAGGAGGGCGTGTTTGATACGATAATAGAGGGTACAGATACTCTCGCCTTCGGTATAGAGAGCGACGACCTACTGCGGGCCGATGCGGACGGTCGTCTCATCAGTTCACCCAACTTCATGATCCTTGCCTCGTGGAAACTCGGCCCGATCTTCGCCGCCAACGGTATATCCTTTGAGGATGCTGATTACGTTTACCTTCCCGTTGACCTCAGGAACATCCTCGTTAAGTCTGATACGTCCATCGCCGTAAAGGCCATTGATCCCGTGGCCTTCTCAACGGCGTTTACGCCCACCACAGTACCCCTGAACGTCACCTCCTCGTCCGTCTCCTACGTAGATAGCGATGGCCCGGTAGTCTTCCTGACCAGTACCAAGAGCGGTCCGGACAGGGAAGGGGAGTTACCTCTCCTCCACGACTGGCTCTACGATACCACGTCCTCTGGCCCCGTCGGGGACACCCTCAAACTCACAATGGTCGTCCTGAAGATAGCAAAGGCCGGTCTGGGAGACAGGCCCGACATAGTCTGGATGGCCCTCGCCGCAGATGCCCATACCTACTACATGGAGGCCATAGACAACAAGAAGGCCGCCTACCTCGCCTTCACCGCTTATCTCCTCTTCCCCATGAGAGGTGATATACCTTCCGACGCAAACTACGCGGGTCTTCCCGGGTTGAGCGACGATGATACTTCCGTCCTTAAGGGTCTCGCCGGTGTCGCGGCTCTGGGGTACCACAAGGCCGGATGGGTCGGGAACGCCGTGTCCGTTATCCGCTTCTTCGGAGACAATACCTTCCCCAACTCCCTCTGGAACTACCTTCCGGACACCTACGAAGAGATGGTGAACACCGTGGGCTATACGAAGGATCAGGACGCGAACTATTCGGTTTACCAGAAGGCAAACCAGCTTTTCTTCGGTATGTAAAAAAGGAGGTATGAGTATGATTTGGATAGTTGCAGCTTTGCCCCAGATGGAGGTAAGGCACCTGTACAACGCCCCCCGTATTCGGGTGGCGGAGAACGTGCGGGCTATGGCTGAGGCCCGCAAGAGGATAGATACGAGGACGCCCAAGACGGTCGGCTCCTCGTCCTTTACCCCCTTCGCCCTCACGGAGCTCTTCAGCGACACTGCTCCGAACCAGTATACGCTGTGGTGGCATAGCCATCGTTCCCTTTACAGGAACGGAGATACCTTATGCCTCGCTTACAGGCGTGTGGATGATCGTGGGAGCGGTTATATTGCCGTAGCCTTTTCCTTTGATAAAGGTGCCACCTGGACCAAGCGCGAGGATATAAACGAGGCAGCCGGTCTCTTAGACGTCGGCGGACGTTATCCTGCCTGTGTAGGATTCTACAACGGTGATCCCATCATTACGTGGGGTGAGCTCGTTGCCGGCCCGGCGTTTGGTAAAGCCTGTATAGCCGTCGCTTCCGATGCTCCCTACGGATACTGTACCGATGACTATGGTGCATCCCAAGCTTTTGCCTGGCCTATAGGTGGTGATACCCTTTGGGCAGTTGTCGGATGGACGACGAACGACGATATCATCTACTACACCTACAACGTTAGCACAGCAACGGCGACCCCTGTCCAGATAATCAGGAACTCCGGTACAGGAGAAGGCTTTGACGTATGGGATATGGGGCGGTATCAGGATAAGGTTCTCGTTGTCGGTTGGGATGACGTATTAGGCGGATCGTTCGCCTATATGTGGATAAACTCCGATGGCACGGTTTCTCCCTCTTCGCCTGTTAACTTCTATGCCTTTGCCACTTCTGTGGATACCATAGGATCTATATGGATCATAACCGCTTCCGTTGATCCCAACGGAAATCCGTGGGTTATATACACCCTCAAGGATACTCTGAACGATCCGGGCGGATACATCGGCCATGTTATGATTTTGAACCGTGCTGACGATACCACCGGTGCTACGGCCGTGGCCCTGTACATTCCTAATCCTTCCAACCCCGATAGTGCCTACAGGAAGATGCCCCTTTATAGGGCAAGTCTTGCCTTCAGCCCTGACGGTAATACCATGCTGGCCACCGCCCTCGTCTTCTCCGACTCTACCAACTACGGATGTCCTACCGTTACGGGAAGCACTGCTCCTCCCACCGAACTCGTAGCTTTCGCCTCTACGGATGGTGGTGCTAACTGGTTCATAGCTGATCCAGACCTTGTAGGTGATGGAACCCCAGACATTATGGAGGGCTTTTACCTGCTGAACTACTATCCGACGTACGGATACGCCGTGTATCCCGGTGGAGATATATGTGTGACCTACGTTGCTCCTCTTGACGGCTCAACTCAGCTACACTGTAACGTCGTTGAGGAGAACGGGGCTGTTCCAGTGTATATCTACGTCTCCTGCGGCCAGGCCGTTGGCGTAGCCGAGAAGCCTGCTAAGACCGACGCCATCGCCACCGTCAACGTTGTCAGGGGTGGCGTTGAGGTCAGCGGTCCCGCCTCCATCTACGACGCCAAGGGCGCCCTTGTGGTTACTACCGAGGGTGGCTTCGTATCCCTTGACAGGGGTGTCTACTTCGTCAAGACCGGAAACCGCGTAAGCAAGGTGGTGGTCAGGTAATAACCTGACGCCTTATAGAACGCCCCGCCGTACGGCGGGGCGTTTTTGTTTGGGTCATCCGGAAGTGAGATAAAGGGAGGAGCAAAGAGTGGATATTTCTACACTTTCCTTAGGTTTTGGATATCCTTCCAGATATCTATTCCAAGATCCTGACCAGTTACGTACCTGTGCAGTATGGCAATAACCCCGGCTAGGCCGTCCCCGAAGCTCGTTATGATCCTGCTGTGGCTCTCCGACGGTACGACCTTGCCGTACTTAGTGTCTAAGACCATATCGTCTATTATGGACAGAAAACCTCCGGCGTACGGGTCCCCTACGTCCATAAGGAAGTCGGCGATGCCAGAGGCACCGAAGAAGAGGACGTAAGAGGTCACCCACGGCACCTTTATGTACTCAAGTATCTTGTTTAACCTGTCCTTAAAATCAGCGTAGTACTCAAAGTCCTCACCGAGGGCCTGAAGGTAGCGGTGGAGTACCTTACCTATTCCGGCTGCCCCGAACTCAAGGTACGTGGTGTAGATCTTAATATCTTCGCGGGGAGGGAACCCCAGAGGGGCGTACTCAAAGGACAGGTCGTACTTTAGGGCCTCCGTACCCGCATTCAGATACCTCCTATCGCCGGTAAGCAGGTACATATACAGAAGGTAGAGACCTATGCCGGCCTGCCCGTTACCGTACCCTACGCCCGGTGTCCAGGAGGTCCCCTTATCCGACACCTCTCGGCTGTTTAACAGGTGATCGGCTATCCTTACGGCCTGATCAAGGAAATAGTTGTCTCCGGTCTTGAAGAATATATTCAGGTTGGCAAGTCCCACTCCCGAACTCCCGTAAAAGAGGCTCGGATTGTCAAACAGTATCGTATGCTCGTTGGACATCTTGAGGAGTCTTATGCTCTCCTCCCGCATTCCGAGATCCCACAAGGCCCAGGATATCCCGGCCATACCGGTCATCAGACCCGGTGGATAGTTGCCCGAATTTACGTCTTTGAGGCGGTTGATAAACCATTCCATCACATCACCGTCTATCTCTCCATAGACGCGATGAAGCACCCGCAGGATCCCCGACATACCAAACCCCAGACTCAGAGTGTTGGTGTTGTAGGCGAAAGCAGAGAGGGGATATGGAATCTCCTCTATTATGAACTTAAGGTTATCTAACGTCTTTTTAAACTCCCTTATGTGGTCTGAAGCCTTCTCTCTGGACAGTGCGTCCTGCAGCTTTAAGTCCCCGACGCTTTTACCGCTAATTTCATCAAGCCTTTCTACGATCTCATCGTAGGAAACCCGCAGGTTGAGTATATCGTCAATCAACTTCGCCATTTCCATAGGTAATCCGTAATTCCGGACGATCTTGTATATAACCTTGTAATAGTCCGAATTTATGTTCCTTATAGTCAGAAATGCCCCGCCTACAAAATGCAACATAAGGGCGCCGAGGGAATAGAGGTCGTCCTCCGGATACCTCTCTAACCTGTTCTCATCCCTCGCGAATCCGGGCGTGAACATACCCATATGGAGCGGAAGGTCCTTCTCTTTGAACTTATTAGCAAGATCTTCATTAAAAACAGAAGCTCCCTCAAAATCAAGCAATCTGATACTTTTGACATCGGTATGTTCTTTTCCTTTAAATTCAACAATCACGTTATTAAATGATATATCACCATGAACAATACTAAGATTATGAAGATGTCTTAAGGTTATTGCAAGAGTTTTAAATATTTGCGAAAAAACATTTGTGTATGTGTTTTTTGCCTTATTTTCCCTTTTAAGCAACCCTGTCGTCGTTTTCCCTACTATACCATCTATCAATTCATTTTCTATATGTTCCATCACTATGAACTTATGTTCCCACTCCTTGAAGATCTCATAAACCTCAGGTCCGCTCGTTATCCCTTTCTCCCGGAGAAACTTCAGGATCTCGTACTCCCTCTCAAGGACGTGGAAAGCGTGATGAGAATCATCTACGTAAAACGTGAAGGGTCGTGCCTCCTTCAGGACAACGGTTCTACCCGTTTTGAGATCCTCCGCAAGGTATAACCCTCCCATATTGGAGTGTTTAAACGCTTCAAGGATTTTATATCTATCCTTCAGGATTATATCCCCTTCCTCATCCTCGTCCTCCTCATCCGGGAAGGGATCCTCAACCCAGTCGGGAGGGTTGAAGTAGGGAGTGCGCTCATCGGGAACGAGGGAGCCGTCGGGAGCCACGAGGAATGAGGTCCTTTCCCCGGTGGGTTCCATCTTATACCTGGGCAGAATTCCGCCATAACGGTAATATAATACTTTGCAGTCTTTATATCTTTTATCGGAAAGAATGTATGGTCCCTCAAAACCTTTTAATCCTTTGTATAGTTTTTCTATGATATACTTAAAAACTTCATCGTTCGGAGGGTAAACGGTTATGAACTTCCCTGACGAACCGCGGGAGGCGTTCTTTGATATCATGGAGAAAAATATCCTTTTATTTGCTAAAAATTTGAACGATATTCTCTCTTTAAACAGAATTGACGATACAATTTTCAGGATGTCCATGAAATTCCTTGGAGTTGCGGAGACGTGGATCTTCCACCCTTGCACGGGTAGGTTATCATCCGGCACGTTTAGATAACACCACGTACGATCTCGGTCAATTTGCCAGTCCTCCGGAGGCGATATCTCCTTTAGAAGCTCACACTCTGCGAGTTTCGGTATCTTATGAAATAAACTGTCATCTACCCTTTCCTCATTATACCATTTACGATAATAAAAGCAATAAACCATTATTCCCTCCCTTTAAGGGTGTCCCCACTCCCTGTATTCTACTTTTAAGGGGTTTGACAGGCACGAGAATGCCTATCGCTCGGATTTATGTGGTAGCGGCTTCCGATAAAGCTGCCTACATGATACCTACTACCATAGATGGATCCCCCCAGAGGCCGGGGTCTAGGCTTACCACCCTTCTTATCGTTGACCTTCTGAAGTCTCAGGACTTTTTTCATGTTCCCCTCCTTTGTTCCCCTTCGGCCTTCACCCTCTCCGGGTAAAGGGGTTAAGCCCCAGAGAGGTATCGCCCGTTCCGGGTCGGCGTCACCCTCAACCCCCACCCCGGGCAAACCCTGGGGTGGGAGAATTTTCCTTACTCCATACGGCAGTTGCGGGTTGCTAAAGTGCTGCCAGCGTGATATGTGCTACCCCAATCTGATCCCAGAGGCCGGGGCCTAGGCTTACCACCCTTCTTGTCGCTGACCTTCTGGAGCTTCAGGACTTTTTTCATGTTCCCCTCCTTTGTTCCCCTTCGGCCTTCACCCTCTCCGGGTGAAGGGGTTAAGCCCCAGAGAGGTATCGCCCGTTCTGGGGTGTGGGAATTTCTCTTATTCCATACGGCAGGCTTCCGTATGTAAACCACTATAAAGATTATGCCAGTTACTTCGTAAAGTGGAAGCCATAGGTCTAGGCTTACCACCCTTCTTATCGTTGACCTTCTGAAGTCTCAGGACTTTTTTCATGTTCCCCTCCTTTGTTCCCCTTCGGCCTTCACCCTCTCCGGGTGAAGGGGTTAAGCCCCAGAGAGGTATCGCCCGTTCCGGGTCGGCGTCACCCTCAACCCCCACCCCAGGGAAATACAATAATGGCCGATTTTTTTATTTTGTCAAGTACCCCCATCCCCCCATATAATCCACCCCGCACAATTATGGGAGTTTTTAAGCAGATGCTGTGGAAGTTCAGGGGAAGGGTATTGCTGAAGGTCCTCATTATGGTTATTATATTCCCGGCTATAGGGTTTATTGAGCCGTTTATTACGAAATTTCTGTTTGATAAGGCTATAATTCCCAAAGATTTCCACGCCCTGATCGTCATCTTAGCGATAATGGTGGTGATATACCCCCTCTCCAACGTAATTTCCTACCTTTACACCCTCTTTGACGTCAGGCTGGATAACGACATACAGAAGGAGATTTTCAGGGAGTACCTTGATAGGTTTTATTACATCCCCTACAAAGAGATAATTTCTCGCGACGTCGGGTACTATTTGAGCAGGATTTACGACGAACCTACGGCTACGGTGACGGGCGCTCTGGACACCTTCGTAATGCTCTTCAGCAGGATAATGGACGTCATAGGGAGGACAATTGCGATGTTTATCCTGTCCCCCATAGCCCTGATATTCGTACTTCCCATTTCAATCATATCCATCTTACTGACCTCAAGGTTCAACGCAGACATAGACAAACTCACGAAGGAGCAGATGGAACACGAGGCCCTCCTGAAGGACAGACTAACGAACACCCTTAGCTCGTACCCGCTCGTCAGGATATTCAACGCTCAAAAAAGGATATGGAATATTATTGTGCAATTTCTGGATAATTTTCTTAACACCACGTACAATTTAACGAAAAAACGGGAGATTTATATATTCGCCCTTCAGATAGCCAGCATGCTGGCGCAGGTATCCTTTACGGTGATAAACGCATACCTCCTGTTTATGGACAAGATTACGGTGGGGGACTTCGTGGGGTTTATGTCGGCTTTCTACGCCTTTTACGGTTCGCTGAACTCCATATTCAACTCCATTCCGGAGATCGTCTCCATAAGGTCAAGGTTGGACAGGATAGAGAGGTTCCTGAAGGAGAAGAGGATAAGCGAGGTGGAGAGGGGCGAAGGGGTCATCCTTGAGGACGTATCCTTCTCCTACGACCACCACCCCGTCCTCTCTGGCCTGACGCTAAAGATAGCGCCGGGGGAAAGGGTGCTCATAACGGGTCCGAACGGGAGCGGGAAGAGTACCGTCCTTAACATCATCGCTGGCCTCCTCCCCCCGGACAGCGGCCGCGTAATAACCTGCCGCAGGGTATCCCTGGCCCCCCAGACCTTCGTAGATATCCCCCTGATGGAGTACCCGAAGGTGTTTGCCGTTGATGAGGGTAAGTTTATGGAACTTCTGAAGGTCTTCAACCTCCCGCCCGACAAGACCCCCTCCAACCTGTCCGCCGGCCAGATTAAAAAGTTCGCCGTTGCCCTCGCCCTATCGCGGGACGCCGACTGCTACATCCTTGATGAACCTCTGGAGAACGTTGACGTTGAGGATAAAGGGAGGTTAATGGAGGTTATTTTGAAGGAAACGAATGGCAGGATCCTTATAATGACTACCCATGATCACGTTATAAACAGATACCTTGACGCCTTCAACTCCATAGTTCGGCTTTCAGGAGAAATTTCCGCCAAGGGAGGAGCAAACTGATAAATCCCTACCTCGTTGGTCAGAATTCGGCCGTAAAATACCCTTGCTATGCTTGAGAACAGGAAAGATCAGGAGGAACTGCAGAGGCTTGAGGAGATGCGTAAGAGAAACCTGACTAAAGAAGCCGTTGTAGGCGTCCTGAAGGATATCTACGACCCCGAGATCCCGGTGAACATCTGGGACCTCGGACTCATCTACGCCCTTGAGATAGACCCGGAGAAGAAGAGCGTTTACATTCTCATGACCGTAACGGCTCCGGGTTGTCCGGTGGCCGAGCCTCTGAGGATGATGGTGGAGGACCGTTTGAGGGCGCTCGGCTTTGAGGACGTAAAGGTGGAACTGACGTTTGACCCTCCCTGGTCCATAGACAGGATGACGGAGGAGGGGAAGGAGATACTCAGGGCGATGGGTTATCCCATCTAAAGGAGTACGGCGTAAGCGTACAGCCTGCCCTTATCCCCCCTTCGGTAGGAGTACAGGGTCCTGTCTTCGTACGTACACGCAGGCGGGGGAATCACCTCTTTAACTCCCCACTTCCTCAGGATTTTCAGGTTGTACTCGTAAAGGTCAAGCAGGTACTTACCGTTCCCCTTCGGTTTCAGAAAACTGCCGAAGTAAGGTTTCAGATCCTCCCCCACCTCGTAACACCTCCCGCATATTCCGGGGCCGAAGGCCACGGTTACGCTCTCCGGATCCACGCCCCAGAGGGAGTGCATGAGGCTCAGTCCTTCGTGTAATATACCCCGAACGCTTCCCCTCCATCCGGCGTGCAGCACTCCGACCGCCCTTTCACTCACCAGAAATATGGGATAGCAGTCGGCCACCTTCACACCTATCCTCGCCCCCCTTACGTCCGTAAGGACGCCGTCCCCCACCTCCTCTCTCTGGCCTCTGTAAACTACCACCCTCGCTCCGTGAATCTGCTTTAACTTAAGGGCCAGATCAACCGGCTCGCGGGATATTGCGACCTCTACCCCTTTTACCCCATCCAATACAAACCCCTTATCGTCCCTCTTCCACACCCGTTTAGTATAACGGCGTCAACGGACGACCACCCTGGCCTTAGTCTCACCTCCTCCGTGTTCCATCCTGAGCAGGTATATCCCCTTCTTCAGGCGTACCGGCACCCTGTACAGACCGGAGAAGCCCTTAAGGGAAGTTGAGAATATCTTCCTGCCGTCCACGGTGTACAAAGAGAGCTTGAGGTCGGTTTCACCCTTAACCCTTACCCTCAACTCCCGTCCGACGACGGCGTAGTTCAGATAGCAGTTTACGTACTTCTCCCCGACCCCCAGCTCCTGATCTCCCTCGCCGAGGGCAAGGCCGCATATCAGGTTCATTCCGGGATCCACGTTCTGGGTTGATACCGAGTAGGATGAGGGTGTATAGGAGAAGCTGTACACGTTCCAGCTACCCGACTGGGTTAGAGACACGTCGTAAACGGATATGGGATATGACCTCCAGAAGCACGTGTCCAGACCTCCGGAGTCCGCCGCAACGAGGCCGTCGTACCCGCCGACCGTCCATCCACTCCTGTTGGTATATCCGGCCACGTACGGTATGTTGTTATCACTGATATCCATCGCTCGTCCGCTCTCGTCTCCGGACGAGACGAGGTACCTGAACTTCACGAGGTTGCCCGTAGGTTTGTCAAATGCGGCTATAAAGAGGTCCGAGTTGTTGAAGAAACCCGTCATCCAGTAGTAGTTGGGCCCCTCAACCACGTCCACACCCACGTCGTGGCCTCCCGTGGACAGCCTCTTCGCATAGACCACGTTACCGTTAGAATTAAACTTGACGAAGAGTATATCCCTGTTTGAGCCGTTGGAAATCTCATCGGCCAGAATGAAGCCACCGTCGGACGTGGGCTTTGCCCACGAGAAGAACTTACCCCTTCCGTCGTCGTAGTAGGTCCTGGGATACCTCTTCTGCCAGAGCAGGTTACCGCTGCTGTTAAACTTGCCTATCCATATATCGTAGAAGGAAGGGGCTATCAGAACGTAGTTTCCGTCCGTCGTCTGTATGGCCGTCGTGGCGAACTCCCAGTCCGTCGTTCCCACGGGCCTCATCCACTGGATGTTCAGGCTGGCGTCAAACTTTGCTATGAAGGCGTCCCCTTCCTGTACGTAGCAGTCTCCCCACGAGTCCGTCTCGCTGTACGTCATGTAGCCGGCGGCCACGATCCCGCCGTCACTCGTGGGCCACACGCCGAGGACCCTCGTCTGTCTGTCGCTGGCTGAACAGGACCAGCTGGCGGCCGGGTCCATGTGCCTTCCACGAAGGAAGTTGCCCGTTGAGGACATCTGAATAAGGAAGCCGTAAAGGGGAGCGTAGCAGCTGCCCGGGCCGGCGCCACCGTCGTTGCACCACGTACCTCCCACCACGATGTTTCCCCCCGTCTGCCAGACGACCTTATACGCCCAGTCGTCCCTTCCACTGCTGTTCCCTATTACCTTCTTCCACTGGGGTACGGAAGGTACCATGAGGATAAAGTCCTCGTCGCTCCCGCTTATGGAGTAGCTTATGGTGAACAGGAGGAGTACCGGGAGGGAGTCTCCGCGAAAGTCCAGCCCCCACATCTGGTCGTAGTTGCTCCCTCCGTACGTGGAAAGACCCGCCCAGGTTATCTGGGCGTTGAGAATCCCCGTCCCCACGCTCAGCAACAACAGGGCGCTAATGGAGTATCTCATAATTCCTCACCCCCTCTTTCTGGAGGATCTCCTTAAGGCGTGCCGTATCAAGGGTCTTTTCCGGGTACGTCCATATGTACAGGGAACGCTTCAACTCGGAGAAAGTTATACGCTGGATAACATCGTTATTCGGGTTAAGTTCTGTAGTTATGGCACTCATAAGCCGATCAACGCACTTCCCACACTTCGTAAAGGTCGTATCCTCAATCACGACCGCCCACCAGTTTGCCGGCTTACTCACGGCGTGAGGCACAGCCAGCTGCGATATTACCCATATTAACATACCACAATTATACGGCTGTACAACGATAGTGTGTTCAGGTTGTGCATCCATCAGAAAATTAGAGGCCTTAAAGTGCATAAAAATTGCAAAATTCTCCCTTAAAATACAATCCTATGCCGGAGCATGAGGGAAAAGATACGAAGTACGAGTCCAGACCCTTCCTTAAGGGCGTTAAGACGTTAAAGGAGGCGGGAAAGGAGGCCCCGAAGCTGGAAGGAGTTCCCACAGGTGTTGAGGGGCTGGACGATATGTTCTTTACGAGCGTAGTTAAGGACGGAAAGGCGAAGAAGGTTTCCCTTGGAGGTATACCGAAGTACGCCGTTATTAACATAACCGGGGTGTCGGATACGGGCAAGTCCCTCTTAGTTGAGCAGTTCGCAGTTAAGAGGGCGAGCGAGGGGGACAGGGTGGTGTTCGTCACGGTTGAGTCCCCGGCTCCCTTCGTGGCTATGGCTCTGAAGGAGAGGGCGAAGGCCATGGGTATAGAGGATACATCCGTAGTTGACGAGAACATCGTTCTAATAGATGCGGCCTCTTATACGGTACTCCGGGAGAGCATGCAGACCCTCCTTGACACTATAGCCTACGCCATTAAGACCTACAAGGCGGACTACACGGTGATAGACTCCGTGACGGGTCTCTACGAGGCGAAGGAGATGATGGCCCGCAGTATAGTCCGCCAGCTGTTCAACTTCATGAAGAAGTGGTACCAGACCGCCCTTTTCGTCTCCCAGAAACGCTCTGGCCACGAGGAGCTTTCAGCCGAGGCCGCCGGAGGGTACGCCATATCCCATATCGTGGACTGCACGATGGTGATGTCCAAGAAACTCATAATAACCCGGTACGACGAGAGCATATACCGCAGGCCCATCGGCGATATGGTCAGACTCTTCAGGATAGACGGGTGTCGCATGTGCGGACACGACACCGACACCCACTTCATGGAGATAACCGAGCTCGGCCTTATAAGGATAGGCCCGAGCCTTAAAGAGGTAGCAAAGAAAAAGGAGTAAGGATATGAGATACGAGATACAGCACGGGCCAGCTTACGCCCTGTTGAAGGTGTACCTTGAGGAGGGGGAGAGCGTGGTGGCGGAGCCGGGGGCCATGGTCCTGATGAGGAACGTGGATATGAAGACCACCATGCCCGGTGGGTTCTTTAAGTCCATAATGAGGGCGGCTCTCGGAGGCGAGAGCCTGTTCGTCAACACCTTCGTGGGCAAAAGCGGAGGAGGGGAGGTGTGGCTGGCCCCCAACGTTCCGGGGGATACGGCCTACGTGCCGTTGAACGGGGAGAAGATCCTGATACAGGATAACAGCTATCTGGCTCACCACGGCGACGTGAACGTGGGGGTGGAGTTCAGGGGTCTGGGCGGATTCCTGTCCGAAGGGGACTTCGTGTGGCTCAAGGCGGAAGGGGAGGGGGGAGTATGGATAAACTCCTTCGGTGCCATGGAAACCGTTGAACTCAAGGAGGGAGAGACCGTTACGGTTGACAACTTCCACCTGGTGGCGATGGATTCCGGGGTTAGGTATAAGATGAGGAAGGTGGGCGGTTTAAAGAGCGTCCTTTTCGGTGGAGAGGGCATAGTGGTGGAACTCTCCGGACCCGGAAGGGTCGTGATTCAGACCCGCACGGTTGACGGCCTCGCCCAGACGGTCATACCCTTCCTGCCGAAGGGTGAGGAAAGTTAAAAAGGAGGTAGGAGCATGCCGATACTGACACAGGAGGAGATAAAGCGCTACGACGTGGACACCATGGCAATAAGGGTATTCCTCAAGGCCCTTGAGATCCTCGGGGGGCCGAGGAAGCTCATAGAGTACCGCAACCTTACGTGGCTTCCCAGCCTGATGGAGGCCGCCTACGCCATAGTCCTGCAGGACATGGAGATGAAGACCGAAAGCGAGATAGCCGAGTTCCTCGGTCTCACCCGGCAAACCGTCCGGAACATCCTCCGCGCCGACCCCGAGCTCGTAATGAAGAAGCTGGCCGGAGAGCTGGAGGAGAAGACACCCCGCGCCCATACGGCCGGAGGTCTGGCCAAGATAGCCTACAGGGAGATAAAGGAGGGCAGGGATCACCTCGCCATATTCAACTTCGCCTTCTCCGTGGCCTCTGAGGTCCTCGGTATAGTCTGGCCGGTTGAGGTCCTCCTCAGGATAAAGGGCCTTGACTTCCCCGTCGGTAAGGAGGAACTCCTGCAGAGGCTCTCCGGTCTCAGGATAAAGGACGTCCCGGCCGAAGAGATCCTTGAAAGGCTCACGTACCCCATAAAGTCTCCCGCCGAGTTGCTTAAACGGATAAGGCTGACCCTGGAGGAGATGGGTAAGTAAGGGACGGGGGGCGTACGCCCCCCCTTTCTCCGGAGGTGCGGCATGAAGGTTTCCGTAAAGGTCGGAGAGGATAAAGTTCTGGAGCTGGTGAGGGGAGACATAACGAAGCAGAGGGATCTGGAGGCCATAGTTAACTCCGCCAACGCTTACCTGAAGCCGGGCGGAGGGGTCTCCGGAGCCATCCACAGGGCAGCCGGGCCACGGCTCTACGAGGAGGCCAGAAGGTACGCTCCTATAAAGGTTAGCGAGTGCGTTATAACAGGCGCCTACGACCTGCCCAACTCTTACGTCATCCACTGCCTCGGACCGGTTTACGGTCAGGATACCCCGTCGGACGTACTCCTCGCCCGGACCTACGAGAACGCCCTCCGCCTTGCCGACGAGAGGGGTATAAGGAGTATAGGTTTCCCGTCCATATCCACCGGTATATTCGGCTACCCCGTGGAGGAGGCGGCAGAGGTCGCCCTAACGACTATCCTCAGGGTACTTCCAGAGTTGAAGAACGTACGGCTCGTCCGGATGGTTCTCTGGGGAGAGGATAGTTTCAACGCCTACAGGGAGGCCCTGAAGAGGATAGTGGGAGAGGTTGAGGAAGGTTAGGGTCTCTTTCCGGGCCATCCACTATTACCGTACCCTCGGCGGTACGGAGGCCTGTCCCCACTCCCATACCTATACGGTTGACGTGGAGTGTCGGGGCAACTGCGATGAGGTGGAAAGGATCCTGAGGAATGTGGCCAATAACCTGAAGGGGAGGCTGATAAACGACTGGGAAGGCCTGGTGTACCCCGAACCCACGACCGAAAACCTCGCCCTCTCCGTATTCTCCCTCCTCCCTGAGGGGAAGGTTGCCAGAGTTTCCGTGAAGGAGGACGACACCGTCCTCTCCGTCTACGACGGCGAATCCGTATGGGTCGTACTTATTGACGATAGGGAGGATCGTACGGCCCGCGTGGGTGTAAAGGGGGAGTTCAACGCCATGGGCTTCGCCGCAGATCTCGGCGAGTTGAAGGAACACGTATCGGATGGGTGAGGTAAACCCGTTTCAGCCCCATAGTGTCCCAACCGATCTCGCTCACTTTCCCGCGGGAGGTACGTCAACGTTCAACCTGTAGACCCCTTCCACGATAGGTGCGATCTCCTTAACGACATCCCCGTACCCCTCCCTGTAGAACCTTACCGTTACGTTCAGGGGTACGTCCTTCTCCTCCGGTATGGGGATGGTCAGGGTGTAGTATCCCGACGTATCCGTAACCGTTTTGAAGATCCCCCACTTCACCTTCGCTTCCACGTTCACGCCGGCCACGGGCTTGAGGGTGAGGGAGTCCACGACCCAGCCGTACCAGACGGCGTACCCCTTCTTCCCCTCAGGGGGTGGAGACACCTGCCGGGACTGGAGGAAGAACTCGTAAGCCGGCGGTCCCCCTCTCCTTACTGTTATCTCCCCCTCTATCGGGAAGTAGCCTTCGGCATAAGCCTTTATCCTGTGCTTCCCACCGTCCAGATCAATCCGGAGTCTTCCGTTATCCGCCCTGTACTTCCGGCCATCAACCTCAACCGTAGCGGAAACACCATAACCTTTTATAGCGTCCCTTATCCTTACCTCCACCTGTACGGCCACGAGCAGAAGCATGGAACTATTTTAACGGCGGTACAATCACGTCTTGGCGTACATCCACTGGCCGGACGAGGACGTTGAGCTGAAGGACCCCGTTGAGCTTGAGATCGGGTTCGGCAGGGGGGACTTTTTGAAGAGGGTGAGCGAGCTTAACCCCCACGTCAACTACGTCGGCGTTGATAAATCCTGGGAGTCCGTTAAACGGGCCTACAGGAGGTTGAGGGGCAGGGAGAACGTAAGGCTCGTATGGGGGGACGTCTGGGCCTTCCTCATGTTCGGTATGCGGAGCGTGAGGTTCCACAGGGTGTTTTCCCTGTTTCCAGATCCGTGGCCGAAGAGGAAGCACGAACACAGGCGGATGTTCAACCCGGACTTCTGGAGACTGCTCTACCTGAGGACGAAGGAGGACGCCCACGTCAGCGTGGTATCCGACGAGGTGTTCTTTATCAGGTGGGCTTACGACAACGCCCTTTCTACGGGGTGCTGGTGGGGGTACGTATCCGAGACGAAGAACCGTTTCGGCACCAAGTACGAGGAGAAGTGGTTGCGAGAGGGTAAGCGGGTACATCAGGCCGTACTCTTTAAGGACGGAAGGTGCGACTTTAGAATTCCCGAAACCGTCTTGAGGATCCCCAAACTGAAGTCCGTAAACCCTGAGAGTATACGCAGGGGCGACTACCCACTGCCGGAGGGGGCTTACCTGTCCGTCAAGGAGGTGGTCGTTAGCCGCGAAGGCGATACCGTACTCATAAAGGCGGTAGTCTCCGAAAGGTACCTCCTCCATAAGGTTTGGTTCGTCCTGCACAGGAAGGGGGACGTGTGGTACCTGAGACCTTCTGACTTCAGTAAGTACTTCCCTACGAAGGCCCTCCAGAGCGCCCTTGACCTCCTGTCCGATATGGCGGAGGGCCGAACTACCTGACCACGACCTTCCTTACTCCCGATCTACCCTTAAGGAAGTACACGCCCGGTTTGAGGTCTATCCTCTGCCCACGCCTCAACCTCCCGACCAACCTGCCATCGTGGGAGTAGACGGTCATATCCCGGAGGGCGTGCAGGCGTCTGCCTTCAAGCCTGTATACGTTCACAGGGGGGAGGACGGAGTTTTCCCTTATGCCGGTTGTGGTGTAGGTCCAGGTCATGTAATCGTAGTAAGTATCAATTCGTGAAGGGGGAACGTACGTCGTATCCCACGGTGTGGTTGAAGTGTCCACTATGGCGTAGGTCTGGTAGTATACGACGGTGTCTATGCTGTAGTAGGTTAAACCCAGAGGGTTCACGTACCTGATGTGGAGGTAGACGTGTATGCTGAGTTCCGTACAGCAGGTGAAGGTGTTTCCGGTATCGGGGTAGGTGTTGGTATAGACTATGGTGAAAACGTACGGGCTTACGAATACTTCAGCAGTATCCCCGGAGTAATAGGCCAGCGTGGCGTACGAAGGGGAGAAGTACACGCTATCCACTATACCATCCCAGTCCTCGTCGCCTCCCGTGGGTATGCGTGTGTTCAGGGGGTATATACACGTGTCCGTGGCCTGCCAGCTGTCCCCTACCGTCAGGGGGAACTTGAGCGTCCTTATCCCGGTAAGGCCGGGGGCGTCAAAGAGCCAGTTGTCCGCAAAGTCAACGAGGTAGGTGCCGTCGTAGTAGGCGAAACCCGTATCTACCGTGGGATCGTAGGAGTAGGTGCGTATTACGTAGTCGGCCCTCTCCACGGATGTTGAGAAGGAGCAACGACTTCCCGTACCGTCCCACGTTGAGACCCCGACGACCGTATCAAAGGCGTAGTAGGGGGTTAAAGATTCCTCGTGAATCAGGTACCACCGGCTCGCACCCGGCGTGTACCCACCCCAGCCGAGATCAACAAGTATTAACGTTAACATGCTTTACCTCGTCATGCACCTGAAACACAGGTCAAGGCCGCGGTACCCGGTGAAGGTGGGCGAACCGGATGTATTTGCGAGTATCCGCAGTTCCCTCCCATCGGGTCCGATTATCAGGACGCCGAAGATATCGTCCCCGTCGTAGCCCATGGCAGAGTCGCGGTCGTGGTCTATCCATACGACGAGGGTGTCGCTGGAGTCAGCAGAAACCGTATCCCTGTAGGTGGAGGAGGGAAGGGGGGCGTAAAGTCCTCCGGTGTACTCCGTCAGTTTCACGTACCTGCTGGAGATCACGCCATAGCCCGAAGTGTCGCTTATGAGTATTAAGGTGTCCCTGTCGTTTATGGTTATAGTATCGCCCTTCGTCGCGATAGGTACGCTGGCGAGGGATACCGATATGAAAGTTCCGGGGTATATGTCTATTTTCAGAAGGTTATGTTCCTCACAAACCTTCAGGAATGTACTGTCAAGGGTATAGATCACCGTATCTGCTCCGCCCACTAAAACGGTGTCCAGAGGGGTCTCATCTCTGCACATGATGACGAGGGTGTCGGAGGATGGGAAGGATACGAGGAGATTTATCGTCGTACCGTCGTTGGAGGTACTAAGGCTCACTTCCGTTGTGGGTGGAGTGGTCTCATTCTTACAGCCTGTGCCTGCGGCAAGCAGGACCGCACTTAAGATGAAAACCGCGCGCTTACTCATCTCAGGACCTCCTTATTTGTATTCATCTACCCATGCTCGTTGTTATACCCCTGAACCCGGTACTTCTGGTATAAACCACGCTCAGGGCGGTCCCCGTAGTCACGAAGGTGCCGAAGGCGTCGTTCCCGGAATAGGCGCGGTTCCCGTCCCTGTCGTACCAGAATACTACCGTATCCCTACCGGATAGGGGTAAGGCGTAGGAGGAGACGTAACCGTCGGGAGGTAATGGGGCCAGATGCCCTCCGGTATAGGGTAGAAAGAACATCTTACCCGTTCCTCTTACGTATATGCTGTCTCCGGAGGCGTTTATGAGGGCAACCGGTACGAACCCGTCATCTTTCTGGAACTTGCAGGTCGTGATGTCCTCGTAGTAGAAGTAGGAATCGTTTTTACAGTAAAGGGTATCCCGAAGGCTGTCCGTTATGTGAAGGGTGTCAAATAACGTGATTAGGATTATCTCGTCCAATATACAGCTTACACAGGGTGAGGAATCTACGAGACATACATAAACTTTGTACCATCCGGAACAGCGATGGTAAATCGTGGTATCTATGTACAGGGAAACTTTACGGTTATCGCTTTCGTATACGGGTTCTCCTACACAGGTGAAGTCCTGACATCGGATAATCACCCCCATATCGTCATAGTGCTTGTAGGCTACGATCTTCAGGGCTGTACCCTGATTTACAGCCTTTACCTCCTCTATGTCAAAGAGGATAATGGAAGTGTCTTTGCTTCTGCTACATCCCGATAGGGTTAAGGCGATTACGGAAATGAAGATTATATTTCTCATTACCTCAAGAAGGATTATAAGGCCGAAATAAAATTTCGCGACCCGTAGGTTTAACCCATCCTCTCCGGTGCGGAGACCCCCAAGAGGTTCAGGCCGTACCTTACGGTGTAGAGGACGGCCCTTGATAGGGTTATCCTCTCCCCCTGCCTGTCGCTCCCCACTATACGGTTGTTCTGGTAGAAGCTGTGGTAGGTGTGGGCCAGTTCTATCAGGTAATCCACAAGGAGGTTGGGGGAGAAGTCCATCTTCCCCTCAACGTCAGCGTAGGGGAGGTTCAGGCCCCTCCAGACCTCCTCCCTCAAGCGTATGGGCAGGGCCTTCAGGAGGTAGTACGGGAAGTACTGCACGAGGGCGGCGACGTCCCTCTCCTCTCCGGGCAGGTCTTTGATGGGCTTACCCTCAACGCCGTTGGCCTTTGCGTAGTCCAAGAGGCTCATTATCCGGGCATGGGCGTACTGAGTGTAGAAGACGGGGTTCTCCTTTGCGGCCTTTCTGGCGAGGTCCAGGTCAAAGTTCAGCTCCGTCTGGGGCGCCCTTAGGAGCATAAAGAATCGCACGGCGTCCTTGCCAACGTCGGCGACGAGGTCGTCAAGGGTGTATATCCTCCCCTCCCTCTTGGACATCCTGACCCTCTCTCCCCCCTCGTAAAGGTTCACCTGCCCGTGGATTATTACGTCATATACGGCGTTTGCGCCG
Source organism: Caldifarciminota bacterium (assembly GCA_027003075.1). Classification (GTDB taxonomy): domain Bacteria; phylum Hydrothermota; class Hydrothermia; order LBFQ01; family LBFQ01; genus JAADCS01. Next base: position 39,764 of record JALWYV010000054.1, read on the forward strand.
GTAGCCTCCATAAAGGCCCCCATTACGGCCTTCATGCGGGGGACGTAACCGTGGTGGTCCGGCCCGAATATGTCTATCAGGTAATCGTACCCCCTGTCTAACTTGTGGAGGTGGTAGGCGGAGTCCCAGAAGAAGTAGGTCGGCTCCCCGTTGGATCTGACCATCACCCTGTCCTTGTCGTCGCCGTACCGGGTGGCCCTGAAGAGGAGGGCGTACCCCTCGTACCTGTACCTGTCGCCTTCGTACAGTTCCCCAAAGGTTTCGGGGAGGGGGACGTTGGCCTCGTTCCCATCGGCGTCGGCGAAGTACAGGAGTCCCGCCCCCTTCAGTATGGAATAGACCCTCTCCGGGTAATCGGACC
>JALWYV010000055.1 GCA_027003075.1 Caldifarciminota bacterium
CAGCCCCCTCCCCTCCCCATACGAAGGAAAATGCCGGATATACCTTACCGTTCCTTATATCAAGGCCGAGCCGGATCCCCACCCGTCCGTTCAGGCTAAAGGCGCCGAAGTTTTTACTGGCATCCACGCTCATCCCGACACCGAAGCGGTGCCACTCGGAGAGCGGAGGCCGGGGGAAGGGATCGTCCGGAGGGAGACCGGAGTTCTCGTGTGCCAGACCGAAGGGTGTGGAGCCGTGAAGTACGTACTCGTACTCGGCAAACACTCTCCCTCTCTCAAGTCTCAAATAAGCCGCCCTGTAGTCCTGACCGAGGTAGGTGGCGAGGGGTACCCCGCGGGCGGCGAGGTCGTTTATACGGGTGTAGTGGGCGTACGTGAAGGGTGCAACCGTTGAGGTCTCAAGGTAGACTTTAAAACTTCCCGAATAGCTCATACCGGCAGTTGCACCCCACAGGGGAGCCTGTCCCTCACCGTGGAAGAAGGAGGGATCGTCCCCCATAAATTCTCCGTACACCCTGAAGTTTCCGAGGTTGAGGGTAGCATCAACGTGGAGGAAGAGGTTGTCGTCGTTATCGGCCGTCTCAAGCCTCTGGACGACGTAGTACAGTACTAAGGGGTTGGCGTACTTCCACGAGTCGGTCCGGGTATACGCTACGGCCTCCGTTATGGCCAGAGTTAAAGGGCCGAGGAGTACCTCCATCCGCTGAAAGGCGATCCGCCTGTTCTCCACGGTATCCGGCACCCTCGCAAAACCGGTGTATCCTCTGAAGATCCCCACTTCCCCGCTCAAGAGGTATATCCAGTCAAGGGGGTAGCCCCATCCGGAGAGGAAGAGGGGATAACGGACGGAAGGAGAAACCTTAACGTAATCCCTGCCCGATCGCAAACTTATCCGTTCCGCCTTAAGCCACAGGAAAGCCCTGTACTGGAAGGCCTCAAACAGGGGCTTCTTCCCTATTACCGGTTCTGAGGTCCAGTCTACCACCTCAAGGTTGTACTCTCTGTAAGGGTTCCAGTCGCCTACGGAAAGGGCGCGGGACCGTCCGTTGAAAGCGCTGAGGGAGACGAAGGCCCCACCCTGCACTCTCTCACCGAGGGGCAGGTGAACGTTAGCGTAGGGGGTGAACTCAACGAAACCGGCGAAGGGGTTGTTCCGGCTGTACAGAGCGGCCCCAACGAGGTTGGAGGTGTCGGGTCGGGTTGGACATACCCCGACACACGGGTTAAAAAACGGATCAAGGGGCAGGAAGAGGGATAGCATCGCCGGATATTATACGGTATGGGTCCTGTTCTCAATTCGGCCGTACAATCCCGATATGATGATACTTTCGCTCGTTTTGGTATCGGCACCTGATATGGTCAGGGGCGTGGTTAGCGGGGCGATGTGTGGCATCCACGAGATGAAGTGCGAACACAAACCCGGCGCCCACGGGTACGAGACCCTCGGCATATTCGTTGACGGTAAGGGGTTCTTCTACTTTGCCAACGTTCCCCAGCAGGTTCTCCGCCGCATAAACCGAATGGAGATAACCGTAAAGGGAGAGGTGAAACCCAAGTACAGGAGCATAGTCGCCCACGTGATAAAGGCCGGAGATAAGGTCGTGTGGGTATGGAAGAAGGAGATGAAGGAGAAGAAACACGACCACGATAAGAGCAACCATCCGAAGGGCAAGGACAGGAAGTAAGGCGATCCTTACCTCCGTATAACCCTGAGGACCTTCCTGCCGTCTACTATAAAGAAGACACCTCGTTTGAGGGGTACATTTTCGTACCTCCCCCTGTAAATCAGCCTTCCGGAGGGATCGTATACCCTTACATCGCCCTCAACCACAGCACCGTGGGTAATTCTCTCGTCCACTCCCACCCTGTCGGGCCTTACCCTCATTACGAATACGTCCAGATCCGAAGTGAAGGAGTTGCTGTATCCGGCTATGAGGTAGTCCGTGGAGTCTCCTGGTATGACCTTCGCCGAGACGCCGACGTCGGCACGCGGAAAGTCGTATATCCGGTGCCTGCGGAAGACGTAAATTCCGTTCTCGTTCACCGCAAAGAACAGGACTATACGGGCGTCGTCCATATCCCCCGGTTCTGGAAAAGGCGCCGTCGTGTCGTGGGGGTCGTAGTACGGCATATTTGAAGAGAGATCTCTGCTCACGGCCATCCATACGAAAAGGGAGTCCCCTACACCGTCTCCCCACACCGGGAAGGTCTCCCATAAGGTGTCCGGGGTCGCCGGGCCCCACCAGTGTACGGGCATAGGATCCCAGTCTATTATGATCCATACCGATAATCCGGTGACGTTAGGGGAGAAATAACCCCCTGCGACGGTAGAACCGGTGAAGGTATGTATAGTATCCCGAAATACCGTAAGGGCGGAGAATCCGTAGATGTAATCGCCGGGATCCGCAGTCCAGCTGATCAAAGGAAGACACCTCTCTAAATTTGTGGCCGAACTGTCCGTAAAGCAGGTATAAGGTACGAAGGCCAGATCGAAGTACCATCGGTTGACCTTACAGTCTATGGCGAGGCTCCCGTCGGGTCCTACGCTCACGTTGTAGCAGGAAGCCTTCACGTTGACTATGGTGTCAAGCATGTATATGGCAGTGTCCAACCGAAAGGAAGGAGTTAATGTCCCGTTCGTATCTATGGATACTACGTAGCCCCCGTAGGTAGAGTCTCCACCCGGACGGTAGAATCCGGCTCCCCAGAGTAAACGGCGGTGGGGGTCGTAGGTTATGCCGTAAAGCCCCTCCTCGTCGGGAGAGGTGTACACGGTGTCCCACAGGACGTTTCCGGACGGATCAAGGCGGACGACGAACACGTTCCTTGCTCCGGGCATTCCCTCCCATCCGGCAGCCACGTACCCGCCCGGCACCTTAACGATGTCCCTCAAAACCTCATCCGATCCGGGTATCCGTACTACCGTCTCCCACACGATATTACCGCTCGTATCTACGGCCACTACGTACCCGTCCCTGTCACCCAACTCCGTTGTGTATCCTGATAGGACGATGCCGTAATCCTCAACCACACCGGAGTACATCCTCTGCTCCCCCGAACGGGGAAATACCTTTACCCACACGGTATCGGAAATCTGTGAGAGGAATAGAACCATCATACCCGTCGCATTTTAAGGCCGTAACATACGCACGGCTTCAAAGGTTATAATATCGGCCTGTGGATGCTCTGACCGTAGCAGTCGTATGGGGTAGCTGGTTGTTTTTCCTTGTGCTTACTCTGGCGTACTATCTGAAGGAGGGAGAAGGATGAGTGGCGTAGCCTTGGGCCTTCTCGTGTACGTCGTTATAATGGTTCTCATAGGGATCTACACCTACCGGTTTATGCACACCATAGACGACTTCCTCCTCGGTGGCCGTAAACTCGGCGCCCTCGTAATCGCCTTCTCCGAGAGGGCCTCAGGTGAGAGCGCCTGGTTCCTCCTCGGACTCCCCGGGTTCGCCTATGCCATGGGTATGTCCGTCTTCTGGACGGTCGTTGGCGTCGCTCTCGGCATATTCGTGAGCTGGACGGTGATAGCCAAACGGTTGAGGTGGGAAACGGAGAAGTACGGCGCCCTGACCATCCCCGACTACCTTGAGGCCCGTTTCGGGGACAGGAGCCGGATAATACGGGTCGTGAGTACCCTGATCATCCTCCTCTTTTACCTCTTCTACCTCGGCGCCCAGATCATCGGCGCTGGCAAGGTCCTGAACGCCACCTTCGGCATGGATCCCGTCCTCGGTATGTTCATCGGGGCCGGTATAGTCGCCCTCTACACGATGGCCGGGGGTTTCACGGCCGTGGCCCTCACGGATCTGGTACAGGGAATAATAATGCTCTTCGCCGCCGTCTTCCTGCCCATTCTGGGGATAGCAGCCCTCGGAGGCGTGGGCGAGACCTTCGCAAAACTCCGCGAGATAGATCCCAGCTTCCTGAGCGTCCTCGGTGGGAAGGCGGGGAGGGATCTGATAATAGGAACGATTCTGGGGGGTATGGGTGTGGGTCTGGGGTACATGGGTCAACCCCACCTTCTCACCCGGTACATGGCCATAAAGAGTACCCACGAGGTACGGAAGGGTGTACTCATAGCCATGCTCTGGGTTCTCCTCGCCTACTGGGGGGCGCCGTTCATCGGTATAGTGGGGAAGGCGTACTTCGGCCCGGATCTGGCCGATGCCGAGAAGGTTATGCCCATGCTGGCCATGGCCGTACTTCCACCGGTAGTTGCCGGGTTCGTTATAGCAGGGGCCGTGGCCGCCATGATGTCAACCGCCGACTCTCAACTGTTGGTGGTTACGTCGGCCGTGGTTGAGGATATTTACAGGAAGCTCCTCGGAAAAGATCTATCCCAGGAAAAACTGGTGGCGTTTTCCCGGTGGACGACACTCGCCGTTACGGCCTTCGCCCTCATCCTCGCCCTCTTCGCCAAGAACCTCATATACTGGCTCGTCCTCTACGCCTGGTCCGGCCTCGGCGCCAGCTTTGGCCCTCCCATACTCCTCGCCCTGCTCTGGAAACGTACCACCCGTTGGGGCGCCCTCGCCGGGATGTTAACCGGCACCCTGACCACCGTCCTCTGGTACAACGTCCCCGCCCTTAAGGGTACGGTTTACGAGCTGATACCTGCGTTCCTTTTCAGCCTGATAGCGACCTACGTGGTGAGCCTCCTGACGTCTAAAAGATGATCGGGTTCTACCTCCACTCCGCCGGCTTCGTGTCTACCTCGTTTGATACGGCGTTCCTCCACGTGGAGCCGGCCTACTTTTTCGGGTGGAGCGGGAGAGATATAAAACCTTTCTACACGGACAGGTTACGCCTCGGTTTTAGGAGCCTTTACGTCAGGGGAGACGTGGGGAATCTCAAGTACAGGGTCGGAAAGTTGCCGGTGTCGGATACCGGGAACCTCCTCCTTGATCCCTTCTCAACGGGATACGAGGCCCTCTCCCTCTCGTGGGCCGGGGACGGATGGGAATACACGGTTGAATTCATGAGGCTGGGACCGTGGGTTTCGGACGGGGAGTATTACTTCAACCCGGACGCCGTTGCCATATCCCGCGGTCAGGTAATAGACCGGTACGTTACCCTCCGCACGTTCACCTTCGGCAACTTCTCCTTTTCGGAAATAACCGTTCTCTCAACTCTCTCCGGACGTTTCCCGGATATTAGAGCCTTCAACCCCCTCCTGCCCGGCTACCTATATCAGTGGTTCTACGCGAAGGAGGTAAACGTCCTCTGGTCCATAACCTACAGGTTCGGAAGGAACACCCTACGCTTAATCGTGGACGACTTCCCCTACCTGCCATCATGGTTCTCAATAGTTCCGCCAACGGTGGGGGTGAGGGTGTCGGGCGATTACGGGTTGTTCTCTTACGACATACTCTGGATATCCGCCTTTACGTACGCGAACCGCAGGCCGTGGGACGCCCTTTACGAGGCCCCGTACTTCCGTGGGGATCGGTTGCAGGGGGCGCTCAAACTTGCTCTGCCGGAAAGGAAGTTTAAGCCTTTGTTTGAAATAGGGGGATGGGCAGAAGGCAGGTACAACGGTGTTTTCAAGGAACCGGAGATCGGGGAGTATCCCCCTTTCTCCTTCCTCCACGATCCGGTCCGGGCAGACGGCTGGGTGTCCGTGGGTTTAAGGTACGGGAGGTACGAGGTTCAGATGGGGTACGGAGGGAAGCCCTTGGCACTTAACTACGGTAGGGTTTTCCTGTACTTTTCGGCGATGTGATGGGATAACAACACCCGTGCAATTCTATGTTGAGCCGTATTAAAATACCTCTCGGTATTACGTTGATAGGTTGATAGTCTTATAAGCAAGCATTTGTATTATAATCAAAGACCCACCCCTTTCTCCACATAAGAGCGAGAATCTCAACGGTATGCCAAAAAAGACTCTTGCTGTAAGCGTGTCCTCTCCTGCGAAGACGAGCATTGTGAATACGAAGGAGGTTATGAAGACCCTCGTTAAGGTTCACATAACCCTTGCTCTTTATATGAACCACATGCTTGCCCTTTCCTTCAAACAAACCTTCATATCCCCTCCACCCATCCGTATGGTACTCATAGGCTTCGGGAAGAAAATCTATCACCTCCTTTAGACTCTCTTTATCCCGTTTTCGCTTCACTGCTACAAACCTGACCTTTAGAAACTCATTAACGTGTACTATCGCCGTGATTATCCACACCTTGTTCCTCTTGCTAATGACGTACGACCACATCTCGTCTATGCTTATCCTTATTGCCCTCCGCAACCTTGAAAACAACATCATGAGCGTAACTATGTACCTGAGGGCCTCTTCAAAGTTTTTTTTGATATGTTCATGCGTATGGCTGCCTCGCTATACCCTAACACCCTCCCTATAGCACCTCATTAAACTGTAACGTACCCTCCGACCTTCCGGCTGTACCGGATGAATTCGTCGTAAACCGGATGCTCCTTCAGGGTAAGGGAATCTCCCACGGTGATAAGTTTCCTCTTCGGCCTCGTTATGGCTACGTTCAACCGCCTGACGTCGTTCAAGAAACCTATCTCTCCCCTGCCGTTTGACCGCACGAAGGAGACCACTATAACCTCCTTTTCCCTACCCTGAAATCCGTCCACGGTCTTGACTTCAACCTCCTCCGGTATCCCGTTCTCATGGAATACGCCCCTTATCAGGTCAACCTGATCGTCGTACGGCGATATAACCCCTATATCTTCAGGCCTTATCTTCAGGTCAAGCAGGGCCTTCACTACCTTTAAGACGAAATCCGCCTCCCCCTCGTTGTAGTAGGAGGTTGACCCCCTCTTCTGCCTCTCAGGGGACCTGCCGAGGGTGTCGGCGAAGATCACGGGCCTGTCGGGGTCAAGGACGAAGGGTAGAGGTTGGGGAAGGCCCTTCAGGACCTCCGGCACAACTCCCAGGTCCCTCAGGGTGTGATCTGCGACGCTCTCATGGGCTATGAGCTTCCCTTCGTAGAACATCCTGTTGGGGAAGTCCATTATCACCCTGTTCATCCTGTACTGGATCCGGAGCATCTCCTTTATCCTATCGCCGTACACTTTTAGGAGCCTTTCAAACAGGGTGATCTGGAGGTGCTTTGCCGCCTCCTCGCTCAGTATCGTGGGGGGAAGTTGCTTGTGGTCCCCCGCCATTATCCACACGTTACCTTTCACCATGGGTATCAAACAGGAAGGCTCTGTGGATTGGGTGGCCTCGTCTATGAAGACGACGTCAAACCTGAAGTGGGCGAGGACCTCGCTCCCGGCGGAAGAGTTGGTTGAGCATACCACGTCGGCGTTTCTCAGGATCCGCTCCACGGCTATGGCCTCGTACTTTCTGGCCGTCTCCATCAGGTGGTTTATCCGTTTCTGGAGTTTGATCCACCCCGCCATCTTCCTTATGGCGTTGGGGTGTACCCCTCGTACGGGTGTTCCCGTCTCTGCGTGTCTCAGTATCTGGTCGTCGGAGAGGCCCCTCCTCCAGCGGGGTACAGGGGCGAGGTAGTCCTTCTGCTCCTGCCGGAGTCTGTCCACCTCCTCGTATATCTTCAGAGCTCTTTTATAGTCCTCGTCGTACTGGAGAAGGTAATCAAGGGAGTGTTCCACGACGGCTTTGGTTATGCGGGAGGGATTACCGACTCTCACCACGTTTATGCCGTAGGCGGCGAGCCTCTCAACCATGTTGTCCGTAGCCACGTTGGAGTCGGCCGTGGCGAGTACCTTCTTACCCCCTGCGGCGTACTGGTATATGGCCTCAACTACGGTCGTCGTCTTCCCCGTCCCCGGTGGCCCATGGACTAAGAACACGGGCTTTGAGGCGAGTGCCTTCCGGACGGCCGTCCTCTGGCTATCGTTCAGGGAGGTATTTTTAAACTCCACGTCTGACTCTCCTATCTCCGGTTTTGCCCTTCCGAGGAGGAGGTTGAGGAGGTCCGGATGCTCCCTGAGGGTTTTGAGGGCGTCCAACATCCTCTGAAAGGTTATGTCGTTGGCGAAGAGGTCTATTCTGATGCCTTTGCCGAGGGCGTAATCGGGTGGGTGTTTATCATAGGCCACGGTTAAGGAGAAGCGGGTCTTCTCAACGACAGTCCCCTGTATCTCGTTCCCTTTCGGTTTTCCCCTGCTCGCTATCACGAGGTCCCCCACCTTTATCTCCGTCTGGGGCAGGCCCCCCTGACGTACGTACTTAACCAGATACGTTCCCCCAAGTCCTCTGCCCACAAGTTTCCCCCTGAGGTTCAGAATGGCCCTTCCGAGTTTCTCCCTCTTCCATCCGGGCAGTCTCCTTATCTCCCTCCTGTGAAACTCAATTTCCGCCTCCCTCTCAAGCAGTATGAGTCGTTTGAAATGCTCGTAGTACTCTCTGTAACTTTTAAATCGCATCCGGAGATTCTAAGGTTATGGTTCTATCCCCGGTACGATAGGGAAAAACAAAGAATGGACCCCCGTATAAATTTCGGGTCTATAATATCGGTGCTATGGAACTCACGGGATTCACAATAGGGGGTGTTGTTCTGTCCTTTGTGGCCGGTCTGCTCTCTTTTCTCTCGCCGTGCGTACTTCCCCTCGTGCCGGCCTACCTCGGTTACGTCTCCGGCCTCTCTGTGGCCGAGATAAAGAGCGGTAAGGGAAGCGGTAAGGTGATAGTGGGCATACTGTTCTTCGTTCTCGGATTCTCTCTGATCTTCGTCCTCATGGGGGCTACGGCCTCCGCCGTGGGGCAGTTCCTCATAAAGAACAAGCGGGTACTCGGATGGATAGCCGGGCCTCTCCTCGCCATATTCGGCATGGCGCTCCTCGGAGCCTTCAGTTACAGGCAGTACAGGGAATGGCCCCGTGCGGTGAGGTTGATGGGATGGCTAATCTTCCTTGCCGTCCTTCTCGTACCCATCTTCATGTTCTCAACGAAAGCGGTGTCCGTATGGGTGCCCATAGTTTATCTCGTGGTCGTGGCGGCCGTCTCGTGGGTTCTGAACTACTACGACATAATCAACTTTGACTTCATAAACTACGAGGCGAAGGCCGAAGTGCATACGAACACCACCAACATCTTCGTCTCCTTCGTCATGGGGGCAGCCTTCGCCCTCGGGTGGACGCCCTGTATAGGCCCCATACTTTCGGGTATACTGGGCCTCGCGGCCATGTCGGAAACCCTGTGGCAGGGGATGATACTCCTCTTCGTGTACTCTATGGGTCTCGGCGTCCCGTTTATCCTTTCCGGTGTGTTCGCCGCCAAGATCTTTGAGTTCATACGGAGCGTGAGAGGACTGCTCCGGGGGTTTGAGATAATCTCCGGCCTACTCCTGATAGTCCTCGGAATCCTCCTGGCGACCGACTGGATACAGCAGATCGCCTACATGCTGCCCCAGTGGGAACTCCCTCTGTGATGGCAAAACCGATAGGTGAGGCCCTGGCGAACCTCCTGAGATCCATGGGGGCGGGTGGGGTTCTGGAACTCATACCCGTAAGGCGTGCTGCCCGCCACATCCTCAGGAGTTATCCGGGTGCCGAGTTCGTACATTACAGGGACGGCGTACTCTACGTATGGGCCAAAGACCCGTCCGTAAGGTTCCGCCTCCAGACCTCTTCCCGTCAGATAGCCCGTGCCGTAAACAGCCTCGTGGGTAAGGAGGTCGTAAAGAGGGTCGTACTCAGAAAGTCTCCGGGTTAGCCCTGTCCCTTGTACGCTTCAGGCCCTCCTCAACTATGCGGTCGTGCGTCCATAGTTTCAGGAAGTACTCGTACTCCTGAGGTGTGAGGCTGGGTCTGTCGTACATCCCGGCCGCCAGTCTCTGCCGCTGGGCCTCGTAGAGGATCAGGGCGTTGGCTACGGATACGTTGAGACTCTGGACCATACCGTACATGGGGATCACGATGTTCCTGTCAGCGACCTCAAGGACCTCGTCGGACACCCCCTCGTCCTCGTTGCCGAGGACCACGACCGTTGGTTTTGTGTAATCCACATCCCGGAAATCCACGCTGTCTGCTCCGAGATGTGTGGCCAGTATCTGATAACCCTCATCCTTCAGGCGTTTTAGACCCGCGAGGGTGTTCTCCTCCCTTACGAGTACTACCCACCTCTCGGAACCCCTTGATATCCCCCGGTTTATGGGCAGGCTCTCGCCTTCGTAGTAGTAGTGGACGTACATAACCCCCACAGCATCGCACGTCCTTAATATTGCCGAGAAGTTATGTTCGTTTTTAACGTTCTCCACGAAAACCCGCAGGTCCCTCTGCCTCCGGTTCAGGACCTCAACGATCCTCTTTAGTCTCCTTTCCGTCACGAGGTACACGGCGATCTACCTCAGGAGGTTCCGGGCGATCATCCTGTCAAACTTGCGTACGTCCACCTTCTTACCCATCAGCCCCTCCTTATCGGCGAGTATGAGCCTCCTGTTGGTTATAACCGCCACGTCCCTCAAAGTTTTAAAAGCCGCCTGTATCTTCTCTCCATCAATCAGCAGGCTCCTTATGGTATCCGGCACCTTGTCCTCTCCGATTTCTTCTGTAATCGTCCACTCAAACTTCATGGAAAAAATTTTAAGGAGGATTCTGGTGGTGCTACGGAATACCAATACCGTACCGATAGGGGACTTTCTTCATTACAATAGACGACTATGGTTAAGAGACCGAGGCAACACTGGGGGTCCCGTATAGGTGCGGTCCTGGCCACAGCCGGAAACGCGGTAGGACTCGGAAACCTTCTCCGGTTCCCTTCAAAGGTCGCCCTCTACGGAGGAGGAGCCTTCATAATTCCCTATCTCATCTCCCTCGCCCTTCTGGGGTTGCCCCTCATGTGGATAGAGTGGATGGCGGGAAGGTACGGCGGATCGAAAGGGCACGGTTCCACGGTGGGGATAATAGGAACCCTGTTCAAATCAAGGACAGCCAAGATAATAGGGCGTATCATAGGGGTTGTGGGGGTGGCCGCCCCCGTACTGATAATAATGTACTACATCTACATAGAATCGTGGACCCTCGGCTTTTCCCTGAGCGCCCTGTTCGGATGGCTCCCGGAGCCTGTGAAAACTACAGATACGGCCATGGCTCTGAAGCCCTTCGGTGAGTTCCTCGCCGAGTACACAAAGCCCACTCTGTTCGCCTACCTCATCTTCTGGGTAACAGTCCTCCTGAACTGGTACGTACTTCAACGGGGTATAAGGTACGGTATAGAGGTGCTGGCGAAGTACGGGATGCCCCTCCTGATCGTTATGGCCGTATTCCTTGCTGTGGTCATATTCTTCTCCAAGGGGCCGAACGACCACTGGAGCGCCCTCAAGGGGCTTGAGTTCATATGGAAGCCCGACTTCTCCCGCATACTTGATGCCAGAGTATGGGTGGAGGCCGCCGGTCAAATCTTCTTCACCCTCTCCCTCGGGATGGGGGCTATAGCAACCTACGCCTCCTACGTCAGAGAGAAGGATGACATAGTCGTCACGGGCATGGCCACGGCCAGCACCAACGAGTTCGTGGAGGTGGTTCTCGGTTCGGCCATAGCAATACCGGCTGCCTTCGTGTTCTTCGGTCCGGCGAGCATACCGGAACTGGCACAGGCCGGAACCTTTCGCATAGGTTTCATGAGCATGCCGGCCGCCCTTAACTCCCTCCCCGGCGGTCAGTTTTACTCCTTCCTCTGGTTTTTCCTCCTCTTCATAGCCGCCTTCACGTCCTCCGTGGCCCTCATACAGCCCATGATAACCTTCTTTGAGGACGAGCTCAGGTGGAACCACACGAAGGCCGTGGCCGTTGCGATGATAACCGTGATCGTTGGCGCCCATTTCGCCATCTTCCTGCCCAAGTTCATAGATGAACTGGACTTCTGGGCGGGTAGCTTCATGCTCATCTTCTTCGGCCTGATAGAGATAATCCTGTTCATCTGGATATTCGGACCGGACAACTTCCATCGGGAGGTGAACAAGGGGGCCCAGATAAAGTTGCCAAAGTGGGTCGCGTACCTTGCCGGTACGGTCTCCCTCGGCTTCCTCCTCATCATAACGGTAATGTGGGTAACCCAGAACATCACGGATCCGAAGTTCCTCGTAACCGGAAACGCAGGGCAGTGGGCCGCCCGTATAGTCATCCTCGTTCTGTTCCTGTGGCTCGCCTTCTACGCGGTTGTATCTACGCCAAAGGAGGAGTGATGGACGAGGAACTCCTGAGAGGTCTGGGGCTTGACGAAATTATCCTTAAATCCGAAAATAGGCTACGTATTCACGAGGAACTCACCAAAAAAGTTGAGGAGTGTAAGAGGTGCAGGTTGTACCTCAGACGGACAAGGGTTGTGGTGTGGGACGGAAGCCCCTTCGCCCCCATAATGGCCGTGGGTGAGGCTCCCGGAAGGGACGAGGACCTTAAGGGTAAGCCTTTCGTGGGCCGGGCGGGGCAACTTCTGACAAAGCTCATAAAAGAGGCCGGGCTTGAAAGGAGCAGGGACTTTTACATTACGAACGTCCTCAAGTGCAGACCCCCCAACAACCGGGATCCCCTCCCGGACGAGATAAAGGCCTGTTCGCCCTACCTTGAGTTCCAGATAAGGTTGATCCGACCACGGGTCATCCTGTGCCTCGGAAGGTACAGCTCCTTCTACATCCTCGGTCGCACGGACAACCCACCCATGAAGGAGTTGCGCGGAAGGGTACACAAGACCCGATACGGTGTCCCGGGGGTATGCACCTACCATCCGGCCGCCGCCCTACGTAACCCCCGCCTGCGGGACCTGATACTGGAGGATATCCTGAGGGCGAAGGGGGTCGCCCTGGGCAAAAGCGAGTAAGTCTATAGCAGAGCGGCCTTAAAATCCGAATCTAATGGTTCCCGTTTTAACCGTTTTCGTTTTGAACGTTGAATTCTCCGAAAACGATCCGATTATCAAAATACCGGGTATTCCTGAGGGTAGAGTAAAGGTCGTTATCTACGACCTCCCCGTTGATGCCTATCTGGACGTGAAGGTAATTGGCCACGATAGGGAGCCTGTCAATCCGAAGATCACACCCACGTTTACGACCTTGGACGGTAAGCGTTTCCCTCTGGAGCCGAGGGAGGTTCCGGAAAGCCCGGTGGTAGTTCGGTACGGAATGTACCGGGGAGTTAAGAAGGCCACGGTTCTGGTGTTTGAAATAACGAAGGAAGGCGGGAAGTACTACCGGAACCGCAGGGTAACCCTGAGCGTGTCCCAAAAGCACGGGACCCCTTCCCCCGCGTCCCTTCCGGGTACGGACTCCCTTGACCTCCTGATTTTAACCACGGATTACCTGAAGCCCGCGTTTGATACCCTCGCGGAGTTCAAGAACCTGACGGGGATACGTACGGCCGTCTTCACGGTTGACGAGGCCCTGACCTTTCCGGGCAGGACCCCCGCCGAGAGGATCAGGAACTTCCTCAGGTACTTCTATGAGCGCTGGGGTATAAGGTTCCTGCTCATAGGAGGGGACCGGTTTCAGGTACCCTCCCCCACACTTCAACTGCCTTCAGCGTGGCCTTACGACTACGGGGACGTCATGCAGTCGGATGCCTACTACGGCAGTTTTGACGGTGACTGGAACGCAAACGGCAACTGGAACTTCGGAGAGTTCTCGGATAGCCTTGACCTGTGGATGGACGTTGCCGTGGGCCGTATGCCGGCCAGCAGCCTGGACGAGGCCATGGAGATGGTCAGGAGGGTGATCTACTACGAGACCCATTACAACTATCCCTTCCCTCCCAACATACAGCTCTTCGCTTCCCGTTATCTCGTAGACAACGACGCCTGCAGTACCGTGGGCAACATGGCCGCTTACCTGCCTCCGGGTCTGGATCAGGACACCCTCTGCGAGATGGATATGCCTATGCGGGACGTAACGATGGACGAGTTCGTGGACTCCGTCTCCAGCTCCACTTTCGTCATGGCCTTCTCCCACTCCAACTACCGGACGTTCATCGTCAACATAGACACGGTCACCGTTCCCTTCCTCGCTCAGGACGTGGCCCGGCTCAGGACCGACAGTACACCGGTCTTCTGGATGCACATGGGTTGCCTCGTAAATTCCCCCCATACCAACTCTATAAACGCCCTAATATACAAGGCCGGTAAAAGTATAGCCTCCTACGGACCGTCCAAAGAGAGCGCACCCGGTGCCGCAGTCTCCATGGTAGCCAACGCCTTCAGGTCGGCCTATCTGGACACGTCCGGTTTCTTCGCCGGGATGGTGGATCTGTACGCCAAACACTTTGCCGCCTCCATGGGACACTACTTTACGTACGTTTATGAGGGACTGAGCTACAACCTGATAGGGGATCCGTCCCTCAGACTCTACAGGACGGTACCTTCCTCTACAACACCCACCGTAACGTTATTAGGGGACACGCTTCACGTCTCCGGTGCCCCATCAGGGGCAATAGTGAGCGTCCTGCAGAACGAAAAGGTGATAGGGAGGTGGATTACGGACGGCTCCGGCAACCTATCCGCACGTCTTCAGGGGGCCTCTCCCGGAGATGTAAAGGTGGGAGTGTACACCGAAGGTTACCTGCCCTCTATTACGACTTTACCCTTCGGCCCCTCTTCCCCTTCGCTTCGCATTTCCTACCCGGATACCCTCAGGTCTGGAGATACCCTCCGCATATCCGGAAAGGTGTACTCCGGTTCCTCGTCCATAGATAGCGTGTGGGTGGTATTTTATGGCCCGGCTCCTCTGCTCCCCGACTCCGTTTATCTGGGAGCTGTGGGGGCCGGGGACTCGGCCTCGTTTAATCTGAACGTGGCAGCAATTCCCTTCAAGGGGGACGTCAGACTGGAAGGGTACGTCTCCGTTAAATGTACGGCGTGTGACGGTGTGGGAGATAGCGTGTACGTTATGGGTTACGGCCCCTCCCTCTCCTTCGTAGGGGCGAGGTACTCAGGCGACACCCTGCGCCTCATCCTCCTCAACTCCGGAAGGGGTAGGAGCACGTCCATATCCGCAACCTTTACGGGCGGGGATCTGACCCCACTTTCCGTCATTCCACCTGCGGACATTCCTCCCAACTCGGTTGACAGCGTCGTCGTACTCCTTCCCTCCGCCCTCTCGCCGGGGGACGGACTCGGTTTCCGTATAACGGATCGGGAGGGGGATACGATCGGTGTGGCCCTGATGTTCCCTCCATCCCTGCCCTCCGCCCCGGTACTTCAGACGGAACCGGGAAAAGGATTCGTCCGGCTTCTGTGGGATGGGAATTACGACGGCACCCTCGTTGAGGTGGACACGGGAGGCGGATGGAGGGTCCTCTCCGTCCTGCCCGCAGAATGGAACACCGTTGAGGACGGTTATGAGGGGTGGAAGGTGAGGTGCTACAGGGTTTCACCTATATCGGGCGGTTTCCTCGGACCTCCCTCGGCACCGGTATGCAACCGTCCCAACCCACCTCTTAGGTTCTCCCGGAAGGTACTTTTCGGTGGGTACAGGTCCCACCTCATCGTGGCCGACCTCCTCCCCTCCCCGGGGTACGAGCTTATCGTCCCCTCCGTGTACAACTACGTGAGCGTCTTTTCCTCCTCCGGGGACCTCCTCTGGAGGTACTCCGTGGATACCCTGCCGAACTTAACGGAGATCTCCGCCCCACCGGCCGTGGGTGACGTGGACGGGGATGGGGAGTACGAGGTAATTTTCGGCGTGGCCGGGGATAACCCCTACCTGATAGCACTGAGTAGCACAGGAACCCTTGAGTGGAGACGTACGCTCCCCGCCGTACCGACGGGGCCGGTCGTCTTAGGGCTGTTCACCGGAACCCCTTACCCCTCCGTGGCCGTGAAGGTCGGCGATCGGGTCCTCTTTTACGACGGCACGGGCAACCTTATAAACTCCTGTGGCCCCTACGTCTGGGCTGACGAGTACATGTCGGCCGCGGACCTCTACGGGGACGGCAGGTGGGAACTTGTGGTCAGGGGGTCATCGTCCGGAAACGTTACGGTCCTCCTGAACGCCGACTGCGAGGATACCACGGTGACCCTGCCCTATCCTACGTACGTGGGGAGTCGGATATACGACTCCGACGGCGATGGGCGATGGGATGTGCTTCTCAACGCATCTAATGGGGTGTACATCTTTGATCCGTCGGACTGGAGCCTTGACTCCGTACCCTTCCCCGTACCGCCCGAACCCGACGTGACCATGCCCCTTGAGTGGGACGGTACCCCCGGCTGGGAGTACGCCCGGCTCAACATGTACGACCTGATAGTTGAAGACGGAGACGGCTCCGTTCTCCTCTCCCACCACGACGACATCCACCCGAGGGGCAGAAGGTTCGTGGCCGGGGACGTGGACGGGGACGGCAGGGAAGAGGTCTTCTTCTCCTCCGGAAGGAGCGTCCTCTGGGGTAAGACCCATTACGGCGATCTCCCCGGCTTTCCCATAAACCTCGGCCACGGGGATAGGTTCAGGGAGGAGGTGGTTCAGGGCGGTGCCGTAGTTTACGACCTTGACGGAGATGGCAGGGTGGAGCTGTGCGCCCATACGTCCGGCCACTACCTCTACTGCTGGAATCTCGGCCCTTCCTCCCGTCTGACCTGGCCCATGGTACGGGGAAACAGGTGGAACTCCGGTTTCGGCTCCCTTGAGATGCCGGACACCCAGATAGTCGGCGTTTATACCGACGAGATCCCGAAAAGGGACGTACGGATAACCCTGTCCGGAAGGAAACTCACGATAGAGGGGTGGACACATGGAACCGTCGGGGTTAAAATTTATACTGTGGCGGGCAGGATGGTCCTCGGAAGGAAGAAGTCGGTTGAGGGCAGGTTCAACGTATCCCTGTCTCTGGACGATCTACCTGTGGGCGTTTACTTCCTCTCCGTTACCACAGGGGAAACGCGTAAGGGGGTCAAGATAATACTGAGATGATCCTGACACTTCTAAGCCTGTCCTCCCCCCTTGACCTGTACTTCAGGATCAGGATGTTGCATACTATGGATTCCACGAGAGCGAGGAGGATGTACAGGGATAGCGCCCGCTTCCTGCCCGATAGCCTCAAGGTTATACTATCTCAGGATATAGGACTTAACCACGACAGCCTCACTACGGCTCTGGTCAGATCCGGAAGTACAGACCCCTACGTCTGGAAAAAGTTTCTGTTTCTGACCTTCGTCAAACACGTTGGCAATGAAAGGGGGTTTGAAAGGGAGGTGAATCGGTACCTTAGCAGGATAGACACGTCGGCCGAGATCGTGGGATTCCTCGGTGAGATATACGAAAACTACGGGGATCTGGAAAAGGCCCTCAGGATGTACCGTCTGTCTCTGTCTTTGAGGCAGAATTCAAGGATACTGAGGAATACAGCCATACTCTTTGCCCGGTTCGGTATGTGCGACTCCGCCCTTGCGTACTTCGGACGTATAGACAAGAGGGAAATTGAGAGTACAGATAAGTACGAGAGACGGAGGTTTTACGTGGCTCTCGGCATGTGCTACGATCGGATGGGGAAAGAGGAGGAGGCTCTGAAGTACTATCAGGAAGCCTACCTTCTCCAGAAAGACACCATTATAGGCTTCAGGATAGCAGATATACTGGCAAGAAAGAGGGGAGAGGAGGCCCTTTCCTTTCTGGCCGCCCTATACGAAGACGTAGGTTTTAAGAGACCCAACCTCCACTGGGGGTACGCTCTGATAATGTCCTCCGACACCCTCAGGGTAAACGAGGGAATACGGGAGATCTCCCATTACCTCGCACTGCATGGAGACGACGCCCGCGCCCGGAACCTCCTGATGCACGCCTTTCTTCGCAGGGGGGACACGGCCATCGCCCTGAAGCACGCCGGAAGGGCCTACGAACTGGATAAGGAGGACGACGACTACCGCCTGACGTACGCCTACCTTCTCTCCTACACCACGGATAACCCCCGTAAGTTCGGGTACCTGCTACGGGAGAGGGATAAGGGGAACCCTCTGGGGATGTGGACGTTCGCGAGGTTCTACCGGATGCAGGGTGATCACGGTAGGGCGTTGTTCTATTACAAAAGGCTCGTTAATATGGATCCCACGAACGTCAAGCTGAACACGGAAGTTTACTGGTACGCCCGCAAACACGGGAAGTTAAATCTGGCCCTGCGTATAATGAAGAACCTGAAGGACAGGTACCCCGATAGCCTCAACTTCTGGTTTGAGCTCGCCGACGTCTACGTTCTCATGGGTATGCCAGACAGCGCCCACGCCATGTACTCCTACCTCGTCAAACACCACGGTTTCAAGTTTAAGGACTGTGAGATGGCGGCCGTCCTGAACAACTGGGCGTATACCCTTTCCCTCGCCCAGTACCGCCTTGATACGGCGAAGGTGCTGGTGGATCGTGCCTACGATCTGTGTAAACTAGATCACATACTGGATACGAAAGGCTGGGTATATTTCCTTCTGGGTAAGCACCGCAAGGCCGAAGACCTGATAGAGAGAGCCATAGAGGTGATTCCGGAGGACGACATAAACCTGCCGGAGGTTTACCTGCACCTTATAATAATCCGTTGCCACAGCGGGGAAGAGGTGGATTCCCGGATACTCCGGGAGATAGACGAACTGGTTGACCCCGCGAAACTCAGGTTTTACAGGCGCTTTCTACGGGAGTGCCACCGGCGGGACTGAACCTGCCCCTTACCGCCGTATAATTTTTTCGCTTTGAAGGTTATAATTGGGGATGTCCTTAACTTTTTGGGCGAGAGCCTGACAGAAAGCGAAATTATTGATGCACTTGAGAGGGCCGGGGTGGAGGTTGAAGGGAAGGAGAGAGTGGGGGAGAGATTCGGTGAGGTGCTACCCGCCCGTGTTCTGGACGTGGAGGATGCGGGGCGGATCTGGTGGGTAAAGGCCGACGTAAGGGGGAGCGTTAAAGTCGTAGCCACGACGGATACCGTCCGGAAGGGGGAGATCCTCCTGTGGGCCAACCTTCCACCTAAGGAAATAGACGGCCGGAAGTCCGAGGGTATGTTCCTCTCTGCCGAAGAGCTGGGGTTGGAGCCGAAGAGTGAACACCTGGCGCGGGTGGAGGATCCGGAAAACTACCGTAGAGAGTTCCTTTTCGGTGAGACCGTCCTTCATCTGTACGTTACGCCCAACCGTCCCGACCTCCTAAGCGTCAGGGGCCTCGCCATAGAGGTATCTGCCATCACCGGGGTGCCTTTCGTGGATCTTGAGATAGAGGACGCTCCGACCCTGGAGGATACGTTTCCCGTGACCGTTGAGGATGACCGCTGCGACCTCTACACCCTGCGCGTGATAGATCTGGGTAAGGGTACCACACCGAAACGGATAAGGTACAGCCTGTACTTAGTGGGGTTCAACGCCATAAACCCGGCCGTGGATGCTACGAACTGGGTAGCCTACGTACTGGGTCAGCCCCTCCACGCCTTTGACGCCCGGAGAGTGAAGGGTAAGGTGGTGGTGAGGCCCTCGCGGGAGGGGGAGAGGTTCGTTTCCCTTGAGGGAAAGGAGTACGTACTCCCCGAAGGGATAATGCTCATAGCAGACGAGGAGAAGCCCCTGGCCATAGCCGGCGTGATAGGTGGGGAGGAGAGCGGAACGTACGAGGATACGGAAAGGGTATACCTTGAGAGCGCCCACTTCCGGCCGGAGGCGGTCAGGCGGGCCTCCGTCAATCTGAACATCCGTACGGAATCCTCCCGTCGCTTTGAGAGGAACGTAAGCCCCCGTCTCGTTCTGCCCGGTTCGCTCTATGCGGCTAACCTGTTGAAGGAGTGGGTGGGAGCAGAGTACGGGAGACCCGTGGTTGTCGGCGAAGTGGAGGGGCCGAGGAAGGTGTTCGTTTCCTTTAAGAAGATAAGGAAGTACCTCGGCTTCATCCCTGAGGACCTGGATGACCTCCTGAAAAGGCTCCGCTTCGGAATTGAGAGTAGAAACGGGGAGGGTATAACCGTCGTTGAGCCGGAGCATCGGACGGACATAGCCCTTCAGGAGGACGTCATAGAGGAGGTGGCCCGCCTCGTGGGGTACGACAACCTTCCCGACTATCTTCCTCCCGAAACCCCCCTTCCTCCGAGACCGAGGGACAGGTACGCGGACGAGATAAGGGCGCACCTCGCTTCCGCAGGAGCGTACGAGATAGTCAGTCTCGGCCTATTCTCCCGTAGGGAGGTGGAGGGTATGGAGGGACTGAAGGTTATCAGCGAGTTCAACGAGTCTTTCTCCACGCTCTCCCGTTCCCCTATCCCCCACGTACTTAAGGCGCTTTCATATAACCACAGGGTGGGCAATCAGGGTGTTCCGCTTTTCTCCATAGTCAACCTTTACGATGAGGAAGGCAGAGAGGAGAGGTACGTGGCCCTCGGTATAACGTCCCCGGGAGACTTCTACGAAGCGAAGTACTTCGTGGATTCCCTCGTGGAGAGGTTCGGCTGGAACGTCCGCTACGACGTACCCTCTGGTGATCCTGCTCTCCATCCCGATCTTAGCGCCGATATCTACGCTGGAGGTGAGAGGGTGGGAGCGATCGGGGCTGTCAAACACCGTATAGGTAAAAGGTTCGGCCTGAAGGCTCGTGCCTTTGTATGGTACGTGAAGATACTACCTAAGGGAAAGGTGGAGTACAGGAGATTCTCTACCCTGCCCTCATCCGTTAAAGACATATCCTTCCTCGCACCCAGAGACGTACTCTTTCAGGAGGTGGACACCTACGTCAGAGATATCGTGAAAGGTTTACCGATTGAGAGCGTGGAACTGGTGGACATCTACGAGGGGGATCCGATACCGCCCGAATACCGGAGCTACACGTACAGGTTTGTCGTACGTCCCGAAGACGCACCCCTGACCGACGAAGCGTTAAAGGAGATACTTAACCGCATAATGGAGCGCATAGGGGATAAATACAGCCTAAGGAGGTAGATTTATGATGGAAACACGTAAGGAGAGTTTATCAGAAAGGATATCAAAGCTTACAAGGAAGTACAGGGAACTGCAGGAGAGTTATCGGACAGCGATGGACGAAATAGATCGTCTGAAGAGAGAGAACGAAAGCCTGAGGGAGAAACTAAATGCCGCACTCAGGGAGCTTGAGGAGGCGTCAAGAGCGCTGGATGCGATACTGGGCGAATTTGACGAATGATGGAAGAACATACGGTAGTATTCAAAGTTAAAAACGTTGAGTACAGGTGTGAACTCCCCCCGAATAGGGATGTGGATGTAGAAAAGGTCGGGAGGATGATAAGTGAGCTGTTCAGAAATCTAAACGATGGGCCGCCGAAGATGGTTATGGAATACCTTGAAGATGCCATCGTGAAGCTCGGGGTGGAGTTTATGCTAACGTACAAGGCTTTAGAGAGCGTTAAAGATGAAAGGGACAATTAGCGTAAACGTGAACCTGCGTATAGGGAAGTACACCGTTAGGCATAAGGTACGCATTCCCACCGACGTAATATACAGGTTCGCCGAAGTTTGTGGAGAATGCAACCCCGATGATTTCAACGATGTAAAAAAGCATTTCGCCCGCACCCTTGAGGACACCATAAATGCCTTCATAGCCAGAGCCTATAAGGCAAACGATACACCCGATCGCATACTGGCCAGGGCGGTCGTCTATCTGGCCACCGAACTGGTCCTCGTGGAGGAGGCTTTGAACAACGCAGAAGGAGGTAAGATCCTATGATGACGACAGGAACGATCGTCGGAATTCTTGGAATAATACTGGGCATAATAGCCCTCTTCGCAGGGATTTTTCTGGGACGAAAGAGGTACTCCGAACTCCTCTCCAAAGCACGGGAGGAGGGGGAGAGGATAAAGAGAGAAAAGATATCTGAGGCAGACAGAAAGACCCGCGAGATGGTAGAGGCCTCGCGTAAACGCATAGAGGAGGAGCAGAGGAAGCTCCAGAACGAGATTTCAAGGCGTAGATACGAGCTCAACCGTCAGAGAAAGCACATCGCCGAAGAGGAGGAGAGGCTTCGTCGCAAGGAGGAAAACCTACGACGTCTTGAGAGGGAGATACGGCAGAAGGAGAGCGAGTTACAGCAGAGGGAGGAGAGGGTCAAACACGCCGAGGACGAACTGATGGCGAAGTTAGAGGAGATCTCCCGCCTGACGGTTGAGGAGGCCAAACAGGAACTGATGCGCCGGGTTGAACAGCAGGCCAGACTTGAGGCGGCTCAGCTGGCGATGAAGATAAAGGACGAGGCCCGTCAGAGGGCAGAGGAGGAAGCCAGGGAGATAATCGCCACGGCCATACAGCGGTGTGCCGCCTCCCGAACGGCCGAGGTCACCACGACCATAGTTGAGTTGCCCTCCGAGGAGATAAAGGGGAGGATAATCGGTAGGGAAGGCAGGAACATAAGGGCCTTTGAGGCTATAACCGGCGTGGAGCTGATAGTGGACGACACCCCGGAGATAGTGGTCATATCCTCCTTTGACGCCCTCCGACGGGAGAAAGCCCGCGTTATCCTTGAGAGGCTCATAGAGGACGGCAGAATACACCCCGCCCGTATAGAGGAGATAGCGAAGAAGGTGGAAGAGGAGTTTGAGGAGCACGTACGGAAGATAGGTGAAGAAACTCTGGTGGAATTGGAGATACCTTATATGCACCCCGAACTGGTGAAACTGGTCGGTAAGATGAAGTTCCGCACCTCCTACGGTCAGAACCTCCTCGCCCACTCTGTAGAAACGGCCAAACTGGCCGGCATTATGGCCGCCGAGCTGGGTCTGAACGTTGAAGACGCCCGAAGGGCAGGGCTCCTGCACGACATCGGGAAGGTGGTGGAGGAAGAGGAGGGTCCCCACGCCCTCGTCGGGGCCATGGTGGCCAAGAGGTACGGGGAGAAGGAGGCGGTGGTGAACGCCATAGCCTCGCACCACGGGGACGTTGAGCCTACCACCCTGATAGCCCCCCTGGTGGCGGCGGCAGACGCCATATCCGGGGCGAGACCCGGCGCCCGGAGGGAGAGCATAGAGCAGTACATCAAGCGCCTGCACGACCTTGAGCAGATAGCCTACCGCTTCCCCGGTGTCCAGAAGGTTTACGCCCTGTACGCTGGCCGTGAGATAAGGGTGATAGTGGATGCCAATAAAGTCTCCGACCTTGAGGCGAGGGCGCTCTCCGAGGAGATAGCCCGGACGATAGAGAACGAGTTGCAGTACCCCGGTCAGATAAGGGTAATCGTCATCCGCGAGATAAGGGCGATAAGCGTCGCGAGGTGAAGGGGGTCTTCTACAGCATAGCCAGACGGCGGGTGGTGGTGGAGGAGGTGCCACCGCCCGTCCCGGCACCCGGCAGGGTCCTTATCAGGACCCTCTACTCCGCCATAAGTACGGGGACGGAGGGGCATACCGTATCCCTCGCGAAAAGCCCCCTGAAGATAATCCGGGAGAGGGGAAGGGACGTCCTCCGCCTGTTATCTCTGGCAAAGGACTTCGGACCCCGGTTCGTGTATTACAAGGCGAGGAGCCGGGCGGAGGGTTTGAGTCCCCTCGGCTACAGCCTCTCCGGTGTGGTGTTGGAGGACTCCGGCTCCTTCCGGAAGGGGGAGCTGGTCGTGGCCGTAGGAGGGCAGTGGGCCAACCACATGGAGGTGGTGAGCGTCCCCTATATGATGGTGGCGAAGGCGAGTCGGGAAGATCTGGCAAGGGAGTTATCTTTCGGAGCAATAGCCTCTATAGCCCTTCACGCTGTCAGGAGAGCCGGGATCCAGCCGGGGGAGAGGGCGCTCGTGATAGGGCTGGGGGTAGTGGGGCAGATAGTGGGGAGGCTCCTGAAGATCTGGGACGTTGAGGTGGATGGGATGGACCTGGACCCTTTCCGGCTGAAGGTCGCCAGAGCGGGGGGGATAGGGACGGAGCCATCGGGGGAGTACGACGTCGTCTTCATCGCGGCGCCGGACAGGAGCGGGAAGGTGGTGAATACGGCCGGGAGGATGGTGCGGGACAGGGGGAAGGTCGTAGCCCTCGCCCCCGCCAACTACGGTTTTGACTGGAAAGACTTCTACCACAAGGAGGTTAGCCTCCTCGTCAGCCGGTCCTACGGCCCCGGCAGGTACGACCCCCTCTACGAGGAGTACGGCCTGGACTACCCCATCGGGTACGTGAGGTGGACGGAGGGGAGGAACCTCGCGTACATCGTTAAACTGATAGAGGAGAGGAAGCTCGTCCTTGAGGACGTAATAACCCACGAGTTCCCGGTGGATAATGCCCCGGAGGCCTACGACCTCATAACGGGGGCGAAGGAGCCTTTCGTCGGCGTTGTCCTGAAGTACCCCGGTGAGCCGGACCTCAAGCGGATATACGTAAAGAGGGTCCCGCCGAGGCGGAAGGGGGTCTTCAACGTGGCGTTTGTAGGGGCTGGCTCCTACGCCCAGGGTTTCATCCTACCCCACCTGAAGGGGAGGAAGGACGTCAGCCTCGTAGCAGTGGCGACGTCCCGCGGCCACACGGCGAGGTCGGTGGCGGAGCTGTGGGGGTTCCCCATATACACGACGGACTACAGGGAGGTGCTTAAGATGGACGAGGTGGATGTCGTTTTCGTGATGACGAGGCATTCAACCCACGCCCGGATCGTCGTTGAGGCCCTCAAGGCCGGCAAGGCCGTCCACTGCGAAAAGCCCCTCGCCATAACCCCGGAGGAGCTGGAGGATATTCGCCGGACACTTGAGGAGACGAAGGGCTTCCTGTCCGTAGGTTTCAACCGCCGCTTCTCCCCCCACACGGAGAGGCTCCTTAAGGCCCTCGGAAGGCCCTTCCAGATGATGTACCGCATAGACGCCGGCCCCCTGCCGAAAAACCACTGGATACACTACGAAGGGGGGAGGCTCGTAGGGGAAGGGATACACTTCGTTGATTACGCTGTGGCCATCGGAGGGATGCCGACGGCCTGGGACGTGCAACCGTCGGGGGACGGTGGGGCCATAACCCTGACGTGGGAGGACGGTTCCGTCGCCTCAATACTCTACGGCACCTTCGGGGCGAAGGATGAGAAGGAGAGGGTTGAGGTTATGAGCGGGGGGAGAACCTTAAGGATCTTGGACTTCAGGCGTACGGATATAGGCGGCAAGGTGTTCAAAACGGCCGTCGTGGATAAGGGGCAGAGGGGTATGCTTGAGGCCCTTTTCCGGGGCCTGCGGGAGGGCAGGCCACCCATCCCCTACGGGGAGGTCTTTACGTCGCACGGCATACTGCTGGGAGACGCATCTGACAGGTTGGGAAGATCGGTATCGTAAAATACAAAATCTGCCGTTTCCAATTCCATTAAACCCACCCATAGATCGTCCCATTCACAGGTAGAATCCCCCTCTATGGAAAAACTCTTCTACCCTGACAGCATCATCGTCTTTGGAGCCTCCCCCCGGAAAGGGAACCTCGGCCGGGTGATAGTCGGGAACCTCCTGCGCTTCGGTTATCCCGGAAGGATATACATGTACTCCCCCCGCGGGGGCGTCCTCTACGGCCAGCAGATCATAAGCGACCTAAACGAGGTCCCTCCGGGCATAGACCTCGCCGTCATAATAACCCCCGCCAACACCGTCCCCCACATCCTTGAGGTCTGCGGTAAGAAAGGAATAAAGCGGGTGGTGATAGAGTCGGCCGGATTCGGTGAGTTCGCCGAGGAGAGGAAGGTATTAGAGAGGCAGATGTTAGACATCGCCGAGGAGTACGGCATAAGGTTCGTGGGACCGAACGGCCTCGGCATAATCAACCTTGAGAAGGGGGTGGTCCTCCCCTTCACGGCCATGTACCCGGAGACCACGAAGGCCGGGAACATCTCCATCCTCTCCCAGAGCGGGGGGATAGGTCTCTCCTACATAGACCTCCTGTCCTTTGAGAACCTCGGCGTCAACAAGTTCGTGAGCCTTGGAAACAAGCTCCAGATGGACGAGAACGACTTCCTTGAGTACCTGAACGCCGACCCCTCCACCCGTATCATCGGCATGTACCTTGAGGGGATAAAGGACGGAAGGCGGTTTATGGAGGTGGGGAGGCACGTCACCAAGCCCGTAATAATCCACAAGTCCAACACCGGGAAGTCCAGTCAGGGGATAGCGAAATCGCACACGGCCTCCCTCGCCGTAGATGACCGGATAGTGGACGCCGCCACCAGGCAGCTCGGCTTCGTCCGGGTGCATACCCTCCACGATATGATAAACGCCGCCAAGGCCTTCTCCCTCCCGCCCATGCGGGGGAACCGCCTCGCCATAATCTCCAGGTCCGGGGGACACGCCGTCGTTGCGGCCGACGCCGTGGACGAGTACGGCTTTGAACTGGTACCCTTCTCCGACCGCTTCCTGAAGGAGGTACGGAAGCACTTCCGGGCTAACGTCATAAACCCCACCAACCCCCTTGACCTCGGGGATATGTTTGACTTCAACCTCTACGTCGCCGTCATAGAGCAGGCCCTGAAGGAGACCCAGCTGGACGGCCTCGTCTTCCTCCACGTCTACTCTCCCAACCAGGCCGACATCTCCCGCCCCCTCATCCCCAAGATAAAGGCCCTCTCTGAGAAGTACGACAAGCCCATAGCCGTGGTCATCTTCAGCACGCAGGAGGAGGTGGCCACCGTCAAGAAGATGTACGACTTCCCCCTCTTTGACGAGCCGGGGGACGCCCTTAAGGCCCTCGCCGTGAGCAGGGACTACTACATCTACAAGCCCCGCTTCATGGACACCCACAACCCGGCCGTGATAGACACCGAAAAGGTGGCCGAACTCCTTGAGGGTAAGGAGAGGCTGGACCTGGTGGACGCCCTTAAGCTGGTGGAGGCCATAGGGATAAAGGTCGCCCCCTACCGCTTCGTACCCGTCGGTGAGGACCCCCTGAAGTACGCCTCTGACCTCAACTACCCTCTGGCCGTTAAGATAGTGGCCGACGAGGGCATACACAAGACGGACGTCGGAGGGGTGGCCCTCAACGTAAAGGACGAGGAGATGCTCCTGAAGCGCGTAAGGGATATGGAGGAGAGCGCCAGAGCCCACGGGATAGACTTCAAGGGCTTCCTGCTTCAGGAGATGGTGAGGAGCCGGAGGGAGCTGATAGTGGGGGCGAAGATGGACCGGCTCTTCGGCCACGTCGTCCTCTTCGGTCTCGGTGGCATAATGGTGGAGGTCTTCAAGGACGTCTCCCTCGGGGTGGTACCCTTCGGTGAGCCGTGGGCGGAGCATATGATAAGGAGCATAAAGGGGTACAACGTCCTCCAGGCCTTCAGGGACGAGCCGAGGGCCGACATACCCGCCATAAAGGACGCCATCCTGAAGGTGGCGAAGCTGGTGCAGAAGTTCCCGCAGATAAAGGAGCTGGATATAAACCCCCTATTCGCCCTACCGGAGGGTAAGGGGGTCGTGGCCGTGGATGCGAGGGTGGTGATTTAGGGGTGGAGTATCGGGGATATAATTGCCGCCGTGAAGGATCTCTTATCCGAACTCCAATGGAGAGGAGTGATATACGATTTAACCGAGGGGGCCGAAGATTTCCTCCGCGAGGGAAGGAGTCCCGTATACGCCGGTTTTGACCCTACGGGTCCGAGTCTCCACGTCGGGCATCTCCTTCCCATAATTACGCTGATCCGTTTCTCCCGGTACGGGTTTAAGCCCATATTCGTGATAGGGGGTGGGACGGGACTTATCGGTGATCCGAGCGGGAAAGAGAAAGAGAGACCGCTTCTTTCGGAGGAGGAGATTGAAAAGAACGTTGAGAGCATAAAGGGACAGATAACCGGAATAGCCGGTAACTTTACCGAAGATTACATCGTGGTGAACAACGCTGAGTGGTTGAAACCCCTGGGCTTTATAGAGTTCCTCAGGGACGTGGGGAAGCACTTCACGGTGAACTACATGCTCCAGAAGGAGTCGGTAAAGAACCGTCTCGGAAGGGAGGGGGGTATATCCTTTACGGAGTTCACGTACATGCTCCTTCAGGCCTACGACTTCCTTCAGCTCTACGACCGTTACGGGTGCAGGGTACAGATAGGGGGAAGCGATCAGTGGGGCAACATAACCGCCGGCATAGAGCTTATAAGGAAGGTTCGTGGCGAGCGGGCCTACGGTCTGGTACTGCCCCTTCTGACGACGTCTTCAGGTAAGAAGTTCGGTAAGACGGAGGCCGGAACGTCCGTATGGCTCGACTCCCGCAGGACCTCACCCTACCGGTTCTACCAGTTCTGGATAAATACGGAGGACAGGGACGTTATACGCTATCTCAAGCTGTTCACCTTCCTTCCGGAGGAGGAGATAAAGGCGTTAGAGGAGTCCCTTAAGGAGCATCCGGAGAGGAGGGAGGCTCACAGGAGGCTTGCGGAGGAGATGACCCGGATGATCCACGGTGAAGAGGGGCTGCAGAGGGCGGTAAAGGCCACCCGTGTACTCTTCGGTGGATCCCTTGAGGGGTTATCTGCCGATGATCTTTTGGATATATTCTCGGAGGTCCCGTCGGCCGAAATATCCGAAGAAAATCTCAGGGAAGGCATACCTGTCGTGGATTTCTTAGTAATGAGCGGCCTGGCACCGAGCAAGGGGGAGGCGAAACGCCTCATAAAGGGTGGGGGCGTTTACATAAACAACGTCCGCGTTGAGAACCTCGGGCGCCGTATAACTCCAGAGGACGCCATAGGTAGTAAAGTGATAGTCCTCAGACGGGGTAAGAAGCATTACCGCATAGTGAAGGTAGCCTGATGCCAGCGGTATAATCGTCGCCGTGAAGGAGAGGATCAGGTTCAACTTCCGCAGGTTGTACGCTTCCTACCCCAGATCTGCAGTGGTTGCCACGTCGTACGACGGGGAGAGAAAGACGGCCCTGAGCCTCGTATGGCACACCCCCCTTTCGTTTGACCCGCCGATATACTCCATATCCGTTGCCCCTAAGCGTTTCAGTCACGACGTTATCCTCCGGGCTTTGACCTTCGCCGTACACTTCTTTCCCTACGAGAGGGCGGAATTGGTTGAGCGCATAGGTTCCGTAAGCGGTCGGGACGTGGACAAGTTTAAGGAGTTTCCCCTGACTCACTTCATGTCCCCTCTGGAAAACCCCATAATTGAAGGGGCGTATCTCGTCCTTGACTGCGAGTATCTGGATCACAGGTTAATAGGGGATCACACCCTTATATGGGGGGAGGTCAGGAGGGTATACTACGACCCCGACTTCGTTGAGCTGGCTGAAGACGGAGGGATGGACCTGAAGGTCGTAAGGCCCACCCTCTACATGGGGAGGGGTAAGTACGCCACGGTGGATCTGTCGTCCGTAAAGAAGCTGAGGGAATAACTACCTCACCACCACCCGCCTGACCTTCCGCCCTTCTACGAGGAAGTAAACTCCGCCCGGTAGCCCCTTTAAGGTGTACCCCACGAACCTTCCGGATACGTCGTATACCTTCGGTTTACCACTTTTCACGGTTTCAACCCTTTCCCCTATACCCACGGGCCTCTTGAGGATTAACCTGCCGAAGGTGGACGGAGAAGAGGGATCCGAATCCTGAGGCCAGCGGCACACTACCCTGTTATCCTCACCGCTCCTGTACAGGACGGCGATGAGTAAGGTGTCCCGGGTGCAGGATAGGGAGGAAGGATCCGGTTCGTTCCCACAGTTGAGTCTCCACTCCGCCTGTATCCTGTAGGTTATCGTCGGATCGTAATGGAAGGAAAAGGCGGTCCCCAGATCCGTCCTGAGAGAGGGAGGTACGGAGCCGGGCATGGGGGTGGTGTACCATCCGTTGGGGTATATAAGGTTCCAGCCCTCGGAGGAGTCGGAGGCCCAGGTGCCGTCCCCGTCGTCGTCCACGGCCATCAGTATCAGGTCTTCGGGGTCGGGGTCGGGATCGCCCGATAGAACGAGGGCGAAGTAAACGGCCGTTAAGGTATTAACCGTGAGTAGTGTGCAGGACCCCACGGGTGCGCCATCCATCCATGCCGACGCCGGAACCTTCCCGGCCGAGTCCCATGGGGAAAGGTAAGAGGTACCGGAGTGTACCAGTCCGTCCACGAGGGGAGCAGTGGAAACCGGGAAAGAGACCAGATTCTGCACAGGCCGGGGATAGATCCTTACGGACATGACGAGAGTGTCGTTCCTTCCGAAGGTATCGTGAGGGGAGGAGACAATGAGGTAGAGGTTTGTATAGCCTGCAGTGTGAACGCTCAGCGTAAGAGGTATAAGGGTATCCCCACCCGGGGGGAGGGTGAGACTTAGCGTATCCGACACATAGGTAAGGACCCCGTATATCACGGTGGCCGTGTCGGTGGTGCTCCCGTTATTCCTTACCCTGTACCCCACCGTGAAGGTACTATCCTCGTACCAATATTCGGGGGCCTCTATACCGGCTGCCTCCCAGTCCATACCCATATCCACCTCACCATAGATGAGGACGTCGTCCACGGCAAAGTAAAGACCCGGTCCGGACGAGATGTACAGGAATGCCAGAGCAATGCTATCGGCCGTGGTAGATAGTGCCAGCGTATCCCTGCCCGAGGACGTACTATCGTACACCTTCAGAACCGTCCATCCGCCCCATGAACCGGAGACAAAGTAGCGGACGAGAACCATACCACTATCCCCGCCGATTGACCCGAAGGAGTAAGAAAAGGTTAGATAGAGAGAATCAGGGAAAGGTAAGGGAGCCACGGATGGAGATATAAGGGTATCACGGACGGAAAGGTTACCCCCACGAGATATGGCAAAAATACCGTCACCGGGTGGGGGGAGGGGGGCCGAGCTGTCAACCCTCCATCCTCCCCCCGTCGTTCTCCACACACTCAGTGAGTTAAATTCCTCATAGAAATACTCAACACCCGTAAGGGCGAGTAAAAGGTACACGCCCTATTTTAAGGGCGCTACCAGCGATAGGTAAATCCGAGGCTTATTAGATGCCCCTGAAAACGGTACGTGCCGGGCATGTAGGTGGCGTCGTAGGAGTAGCCCTCGTTGGATATCTCCCTCTCCGGTGTCTGGGTGTAGGTATAGGAGAGATGGTAGGTCCAGAAGTCCCCCACGCTCCAGCTGAGGCCGCCGGACACCCCTATGCGGTTGCCAACGTCCGGTATCAGGGGGTTGAACGTGCTGTCCGGTATGGGAGACTGATCGTAGGAGAACCCTGCCCTGAGGGAAAGCCAGTCTGTCACGTTGAGTTTGGCCCCGACCCCCACCTCTATGACGTTGCTCCAGTTGAAGTGGAAGGTGTCGCTCTTTATCTGGTTATACAGAAGTGTAAGGCCGTCAAAGTCTATGTCTATCTCGTCTAAAACGCTCCAGAAGACGTAGTTCAGACCGAGGGACAGGGTGAACATCTTTACCGGTCGTAAGGCTACCCCGAAACCTATATCCGGAGGCAGGGGAATCTTAGTGCCTCCCTCTCCCTCTCCCTGGAAGATGTATCCGCTGAACAGCATGGCGAGGTCGGGGGCGTTCTCAACTATGTAGTCGTTTCGGGGGGTGAAGAGCTGGAGTTTTACGTTTCCGTGCATGTTGGCGGGGGTATAGTACCTGCCCGTCAGGGCGAAGGTGAACATCTCGCCGATGTAGGAGGTTATTCCGAGACTACCTCCGAAGGACACCCCGTAGGCCTTCAGCTTGGTGTCTATGGGCCAGAGGCGGTACTCTATGGGGGCGGAAGCCGCATCGGGATTTATGGTAGCAGGGTCCAGAAGGTTAACCTTCCTTATGAGTATAGACATCAGAACGGGACCACCGGAGAGACCTATACGGAAGGGGCCGAATTCCTTACCGAACCCTAACCACAGGGCGAGGGACTTAAAGTCCGACTCCCAGTCGTACTTTGGATAGGAGGGTTCCTCCCACGTGCTATCGTAGGCGTTGTAATAGTTTATCGGAGGATCGTACAGGTCCCACTTCGTGCCCATACCGAAGGGGACGAAGGCGGAAAAGCCCCACGTGAAAGTCTCACCGTACCTCACCAGACCGAAGGAGGGGATGAGGAAGGGCGGGGACTCGCTATAGGCCGTGTTATCCTTGAGCCGGGGATACCCGCCGTCGTATCCGAGGAGGTTGGTGTTCATCTTGTACCTTGCTATTGGGGCTATGGTGAGCAGATCCATGCCGAAGGAGTTCCTCTGATCGGCCAGACGGGCCGGGTTCCAGTATATGGCGCTGTAATCCTCCACGAGGGTGTAGTTCACTCCCCCTATGGCAAAGCTCTGAGTACCAAAAGAGAGCCTGAAACCGGATGCTATTAACAGTCCAATCATTTTCTCCTCCTTTGTTAATACCTGCCCTTTCGGGAGGTTAAGGGGGGATTATACCCCCGATACCGGGAAAGTTATCCTTCACATACGCCAGAGGAGGGATATGCCGAGGAGTATAACCACTGCGGTGAAAATGATGCGGAGGGCTTTAACCGGAAGGCGGAGCATCAGGCGGGAACCTATAAAGGCCCCTGTGAGGGTGCCGACCGCCACCATGGCCACGGTGCGGGGGGAGAAGTCGGGAAGG
Source organism: Caldifarciminota bacterium (assembly GCA_027003075.1). GTDB lineage: Bacteria > Hydrothermota > Hydrothermia > LBFQ01 > LBFQ01 > JAADCS01. The sequence continues at coordinate 32,334 of JALWYV010000055.1, forward strand.
CTCCCGTAGTACAGGGCTGACGTTGAAGAGGTTATGCCTATGAGGAACATACTCGTAGCCGTAGCCATACGGTAGGGCATGCGTAGTATTCTGTCCATGGCGAAGACCTTGAACACTCCTGCTCCTATTCCGAGGAGGGCCGACATTACCCCGGCGATGAGCATGAAGGAGAAGGCTCCGACCATCCTGACGGGGGTTAAACGAAAATCTTCCCGGCCGAAGTCTCTGGCCATAAGGTTGGACGCCCCTATAAACCCCAACATCATCAGGAATAGGATGAGGATCACCCTGTCGGGCAGGAATGTTAAAACGCGAGAGCCAATAAAGGCGCCCATGGACGTACCGAGACCTAAGAGGAAGGCGACGCGAAAGTCAACGAGACCGGATCTGAGATACTTCTCAGAGGCCATGGACCACGTGGCTATGGTTACGAATATACTCAGCATTACGGCAGATTTAACAGGGAACCCGATAAGTATCAGGGATGGGACGACTATAACCCCCCCGCCAAGGCCAAGGAGGGAGCCGACCAGACCGGCGGCGAGACCTATCAGAGAGAGCAACAACACGGAGAGGGTATTCTACGCCCCTTCATAAATACGGTTCGCACTGTGAACGTACGTATCAGATCTCAAGATAGTTGAAGGCCTCATCGTCCAGAGATGTAAGAAGAGAGGAGGCCTCTTCAGGCGTCTCCGGATACGCCTCCCTGAGTAGAACGGCAACGGAGGAGAAGGGCATGGGAACCCTGAAGGAGTCCCACGAGGGGAGGACGTAGGCGGACGAGAAGGCCACCCCCGCGAAGACCATCCGTACGTTCAACCTCCGGGCGAGCATCAGGGTGTTCTCCTTGAAAACCGTAGGAGGACCCTTGGGCCCGTCGGGTGTGATGGCCACGTTCCAGCCCTCCCTCAGGCTGCGCACCACCTCAACCACACCACGGAACGGCGACTTATGCTGAGAGGACCAGATGACACCCAGACCTTTACGGAGGACGAGTTCCCCTATCCTCCTCCCGTCCATGCTGGGTGAAACCATCACCCTTATGGGTGTGCTTCGGAAGGCGTGGGGAAGGGGAAACAGGTTGCGGTGCCAGAAGAAGAAGAGTGTGGGCTTACCCTTCCTGAAAACTTCCCCCACTATCCTGATCCGCAGGGTGCCGACCAGGAGGTCGTAGATCCTGTAGAGTGTCAATCTCCGAAGATCTTCGCTATATGCTCCGGTACGTCCCTGAGGACGTTGGCCTTTATCTCTTTCCACCGCTTGCCCGTAAAGGTCGCTATCTCGGTTTCGTACTGTTTGTAAACGTTCAGGATGAACTCCGCGTACTCGTCGGGATAGGCATCGGTGGGATGGGCGTAGTTTAACACCTTATCGCTGGCCATCTTGAATATTATCTCCCCAACGAGTTTACGGGACTCCTTTATCAGATTCTCAAAGGTTTCCTTTATGATATTCAGATCCTCAAAGGTGTAGTTGAACAGCGGCGCCGCATCTATGACCGGATAGGCATCAACGAGACGTCCCTTTTTATGGAATTCCTTCAGAAGTTTTGAAGTTATGGTGGGGGGTACAGCGGGTCTCATAACGAGGAGCAACTTTTCCCCGTCGGATACGGCAAGTATCCTGTCCCCGGCACCGAAGGATTCAAGCGTCCCTTCGTGTTCAACTATCCTCTCGTGGCTCCAGCTTCCTGCCGGTGTATCCACGGCCGTTTTGGCGAGAGCAAAGTAACCCGACATGTACGGAACAAAATCACCCTCAAGTATGTGGAAGTACGTGCGATATCTCCTGAACTCCTCAAGAAGCTCTTTAGTGGAGAAGTTTTCATCTGTGGGCCTTAAACCCACGAGGTAGCCGTCCACGAAAGCCATTAAAATAACCCTCTTCTCCTTTGAGGGAAACAGTACAAGGGCGGTTTTGCCTTCTTGTTCTGCTTCTACGAGGAGGTCGTAAAAGTTCTTTTCCATGACCTCCGGTTCAAGGCCGTCGTATTCGGCCTTCAATTCCACCTTCTCAAGGTCCTTGAGCTTTATGGCGTGGTACTCCGGAACCTCTCCCTCGTAGATCTGCACCTCGTACGTGAGTACATCAAAGTTCTCTAAGGACTTTATGGCGTCCATACCCTTCTGATCCCCGTATTCGGCGTAAAGGATCGTATCCCCACGGGTTAGAAGCCGGCCTTCCCTGGGGCCCGCCTTTATTTTGAACTCCCACATAAAATCCCCACCGATATTGGCGCTCGCCCGTATTGCCGTCAGAAGCGAGTCAAAGTTCCCTACCTTTTTCATTCACCGATGATTTTAATCACGACCCGTTTGGGACGCTGGCCATCGTACTCAAAGTAAAATATTTCCTGCCATGGGCCGAGATCAAGGTCCCCGTTGGTTATGGGAAGGACGACCTGCAGGTGCGTAAGGAGGTTCTTTAAATGGGCGTCGGCGTTATCTTCGCCCGTGCGGTGGTGTTTGTAGTCGGGGCGATAGGGGGCCAGCCTCTCCAGCCACTCCCACATGTCCTCGTGGAGGCCCGACTCGTTGTCCTGTATGAGGACGGAGGCCGTGAGGTGCATGGCCGACACCAGACACAGCCCCTCCTTCACTCCCGACTCCCTCACGGCCTCCCTGACCTGCTCCGTGATGTGAACCACGGCCCTACGAGTGGGCGTGTTGAACCAGAGGTACTTCGTGTAGGTCTTCATACGTACTCCACCCAGCCGTAAGGGTCCTCTATCTGCCCTCGTGCTATTCCCGTGTACTGCTCACGGATGCGCAGGGTAACGGGCCCGGGTTTGCCTTCCCCCACCGGAATCCCGTCCACGCTTCTTATGGGTGTAACTTCGGCCGCCGTTCCGGTGAAGAAGACCTCGTCTGCTATGTACAACATCTCCCTCGGTATCATGGTCTCTATTACGGGGTATCCGAGATCCTTCGCTATCCTTATTACGGAGTCGCGGGTTATTCCGGGTAGTATAGAAGCGGAGAGAGGCGGGGTGTATATGGTAGCCTTACCGGGATCACCGTCCTCGTACATGACGACGAAGATGTTCTCTCCCGTCCCTTCGGCGACGTGGCCGGATACGGTCAACTGTACACTCTCCACGGGGAGGTAGAGGTCGTCCGCATTAACGCTTCCTCCCTCCTTTATCCTCTTAGCGATCCGGGGGTTCTTGAACATGGCGGACAGGACGGACTCCATCTTGGCGAGCTGCCCGGTGGCGTAGTTGGACGCCCCTTTGGCCATGAAGGGCGTGGTGCTGGGGGCGTTCTTGGCCCAGGCCGAGGTTATGACGTCCGCACCCTGCTCTATGGCCATGGTGCCGAGGTAGTCGTCCCACAGGAAGGTGGCGATGAACCACTCCACGGGGTTGTTCAGGGGGTTCACACCGAGAGGGGGCTTGAGTATGGGATCCTCCGTAACGTCGTACCCGCGGTAAACGACCGGACGGATGTACACGAAGGGGTTGGCCATCTTGCCCTCCTCCTTCACCTCCTTCGCCCTCCTGTAGAGGTCGTTCTTCCTTATGAGCTCCTTCGTCAGGTCCATGAAGTAGGAAACCAGGTCCTCCATGTAGACCTTTCCGTCCCTGAAGATCTCCTTCGGTGCGTAGTCCTCCGGGAACATACGGTATATCTTGGCGGACCTTACGAGCCTGCGGTAGTGATCCCGACCCCTGAATATGGCCACGCCCCTATCGGTCACGTAGCCGCGTATCCCTTCAAAGACGCCGCTGCTGTAGTGTATAACGTGGGATAGCACGTGTATCTTCGCCTCATCCCATGGAACGTACCCGGCTACGATCTTTCCCTTTTCGCTGCGGTGCATGTATATGTATCCGGACATCTGTTTTATATTCTAAGGTCGCATACTCCGGCGATTCCCCACCCGAAGGTTGCAAACGTTTCGTACGTAGAATAGAGGGCGTGCATCTGATCCGTCTCTTACGTCCTCTCAACGGCATCCTCTCCGCTGCCGTCGTTTTAACCGCCTGTCACCTCTCGTACTGTCTCGCCGAAAGGCCCCTGCTGATGGCCCTCGGGGCCTTCCTCATAACCTCCTTCATAAACGTTACCAACGACCTCTTTGACCTCCCTGAGGACACCGTTAACCACCCGGATAGGCCCCTGCCCGCCGGAAAGGTGGGGGAGGATCGGGCGTGGGTTCTGGCCCTGGTTCTGCTGTTCTTCGCCCTGTACGTCTCCTATAAGCACTCACCGTGGGTTCTGGCTGTGGGGGCGTTTGCCATGTTCCTCGGCCTCCTGTACAACTACTACCTTAAGGCCCTTCCCTTTATCGGCAACCTCACGGTCTCCTTCGTGGTTTTTCTCGCCTTCCTCTACGGTAGTGGGGGATACGCCTTACACAGGGTTATACCCGCCGGACTCTTAGGGGCGTACCTTCATCTGCTCCGGGAGTTCGTGAAGAGCCTTCAGGATATGGAGGGGGACGCCCCGTACCGCAGAACCGTGGCGATAGTCCTCGGAGAGGTCACCACGCGCCGGATGGTCTTCTGGGGGTTGATCCTCCTCCCACTACTATCCGTTATACCCGTATTTTTCGGGTACTCGTACCTCTACGTGATAGCCGTATTGCTTCTCGTGGGCTTTCCTGCGCTCGTTATTTCTCCCACGGTGCTGTACGGTAAGTACGGCCTCGTGTCCGGGATACTTAAGCTATTGACGGCCACCGCCCTCGTGGCCCTATGGCTGGCATAGGGTGTACCTATCCGGCTTAAAATTCCCGCCATGGAGTGCGTCTTCTGCAGGATAGCGAGGGGTGAGGAGAAGGCCCGCGTGGTGTACGAGTCGGAAAAGGTGATAGCGTTCCACACCATCCGGCCGGAGGCCGACGTCCATATCCTCGTGATACCGAAGGAGCATTACGAGAAGATAGAGGAGATTGACGACGAGCAAACGGCTCACGAGCTTTTCAAAGCGATACGGGAAGTGGCAGGTATGTTTAACATGGACTCTTTCAGGGTCGTGAACAAAAACGGCAGGTCGGTGGGACAGACGGTGATGCACGTCCACATTCACGTCCTCTCCGGCAACCTGCCCCACAGGTTGTTCCCCGGCGCCGAATGAGGGTACTCGTATTCTCCGAGAGCTTCCTTCCCCTCAAAACGGGGGTGGCGAAGTTTACCTACGAGCTCGCCTATCATCTGACCCGTAGAGGGCAGGAGGTCGTCCTCCTGACGGGGAACTTTGAGGGTATGCCGGACGTACCCTTCCCCGTTGAGAGGGTGGGGGAGGTGGGGAAGGTGTACGCAAACGGGAGTTTCACCTGGTACATAAAGGAGTGGCCCTGGAAGGTCTACGGAAAGTTTAAGGAGGTGATAGGGAAGTACGGGATCACGGTCTTCCACAATCAGGGGCCTCTGGGACCGCCTTACTCCATGCTCTCCACGACCTTCGTCTCCCGAATAGACCCCCGGATAAGGAGGGTAGGTACGTTCCACAGCAAGCGCATGGACCCCGGTCTTACGTTTAAGGTGGCCGGCAGGATCCTATCGCCCCTCGTAAAGGCCCACCACGTACTTACGGCGCCCACGAGGTCAACGGCGAGGGAGATGGAGGATATCTTCGGAATAAGCGGTGTGAAGGTGGTTCCCAACGCCGTGGATACGTCCGTATTTCGCCCCGATCTTCCTCCCCTTCCGGAGATCGCGGACGGCCGGAAAACCGCCCTTTTCGTCGGGAGGTTGGACGTACGCAAGGGGGTTGATACCCTCATGGACGCGTGGGACATCCTGTCTGAAAGGTTAGAAGGTTTCAGGGACAGGTACAAACTCGTCGTCGTGGGAAACGGTCCACTGAAGGACAGGGTCGTTGATGCTGTGAAGAGACACGGGAACGTCATGCTTTACGATAATGTCCCGATGGGAGATCCGGACTTCCCCCGCTTCTACACCTCCTCCGACTTCGCCGTCTTCCCTGCGAAAGGTGGGGAGGCCTTCGGCATAGTGCTACTGGAAGCCTTTGCCAGCGGAAGGCCGGTTGTCGTGACGGATATACCGGGTTACAACGAGGTGGCGACCCCTGAGACCGCCCTCTTCGTCCCTCCGGACGACCCCGAACCCCTTTCCGTAGCCATAGAGAGGATGTTCCTTGACGACGATCTGCGTGTGTCTATGGGCAGAAAGGCTCTGGAACGGTCCCGCCTGTTCTCGTGGGATGCGGTGATAGACAGGTTTCTGGAGTTGTACACCCTACGGTGACCGGACGGGGATTACCGCACAATTACCCTGAATACCTTTCCCTCCGCTTTCACGAAAAACACTCCCCTTGATCGCAAGACGTAGGAACCTTTAAAGGAGGCAACGAGCCTGCCAGTAGCATCGTAAACGGAACCACTCCGGGCGTAAAGCGTCCTGCCTACAACCCGCAGAGACGGGGAGGTATCATCTTTCCCATTTTCAGATACTTCCATAGGGGTGGGATATACGAATAGAACTGCCGTTCCGCTATCGGGAACGTGACCCGAAGGAGAACCGTTATAAACGTACTGGAGGTACCACGTGGGATTGACGTCAACGGCCGATGAATCCTGAATACCGATCGTAGCATCCGATAACGCGAAGTTCATGAACAGATACTGCATCTTTATTCTACCATCCGCGTAGAGTATAACCTCAAACGTGTTGTACGTAGTCTGTCCGTAAATTGGTACGCTGTCCCATTCAATCACCACAGAATCGGTGAAGCTTTTAAAGTAAACCGACCCCGTTCCGTAAGGCTGTGGACTCAAATCATCCCAGAATACGGCTATGATGTCTCCTCCGTCGTAGGCGCTACTCGGCAGCGAGGTGTTACCCATTCCGATGTAATAGGGTTCAAAGTATACCAGACCGTTGGAACCTACCGTTACGGTATCGTAGGTCGTGTCGTAGAAAGGGAAGGAAAAAGGAAGGGGAATGTACGTGAAATCGTCGTCCGCGAGACGGAGGTCGTTGGCAGTATCCCTGATTTCCACCCAGTTAAAGGTTACGCCACTATCTCCATCCTGTGTGGAGAGGTAAGTATACCCGAAACCGTCCGGGCCTCCCGAAAGGAGCTTTACATCAGCAGGGTTTGACCTCTGCTGGTACGATCTCACGTCTTCGGAGTGCGCCCAAAGGTTCAGCATCAACATCAACATGAGATATCAGCATTTTAGACCAGAATTAACTCCGGTAAAATTGTACTTGTGCAAAACTCTCCAGTAAAATAACGTAATGCGAAACGTTGCCCTCTTCGGCGCCTCCGGCTCTATAGGGAGGCAGACCCTTGACGTCCTCAGAAGGTTAAAGGACTTCCGACTCGTGGGCGTCTCCGTCCATAACAACACGGAGGCTCTGGCGAAGATATACACGGAATTCAAGCCGAGGTACGTCGTAATAACGGGGAAGGCGAAGCCGCCCGAAGGGGTGAGGCCTCTCTACGGCAAAGAGGGGTTGGTTGAGGTGGCCTCTGCCGACGATGTGGACGTGGTGGTCGTCGCCACGAACGGAATAATAGGCGTATTCCCCACGATAGAGGCCCTGAAAAGGGGAAAGAGGGTGGCCCTTGCGAATAAGGAAACCCTCGTTGCCTTCGGCCCTTTCGTCAAAGAGGTAGCCCATCTCGGCGAGCTGGTACCCATAGACTCCGAACATTCCTCCGCCTTCCAGCTCCTGAACGGGGTTAAGAGGGAGGAGGTTAAGAAGCTCATACTCACGGCATCCGGGGGACCCTTCAGGACGTGGCCGAAGGAGAAGATTGCCAGGGCGAGGCCAGAGGACGCTTTAAAGCATCCGACGTGGAGGATGGGGGCCAAGATAACGATAGATTCGGCAACACTCATGAACAAGGGTCTTGAGGTGATAGAGGCCCACTTCCTGTTTGACCTGCCGGCGGATGCTATAGACGTACGGGTACATCCTCAGTCGGCCATCCACGCCATACTGCTCCTGAAGGACAACAGCCTGAAGATGCACGTTAGCCGCCCGGATATGAGAATACCTATCCAGTACGCCCTGACATATCCCGAGAGGGTTGGGATTGATATACCTCCGTACCTGCCTCCCGACGCCGAAGATGTGGTCTTTACACTTGAGATGCCGGATACGGAGCGTTTCCCCGCCCTATCTCTCGCCTACAGGGCCTTGAGGCTCGGCGGTACGTACCCGGCCGTTCTGAACGCCGCCAACGAGGTGGCCGTGTACGCCTTCCTTGAGGGGAAACTACCCTTTTACGGGATAACCGACGTCGTTGAGAGGGTTATGGACGAAAACCCCTACGGGGATGCCGAAACCTTTGACGAATACCTTGAGGCGGATCGCTGGGCAAGACGTAGAGCAGAGGAGTTGATTGAGGCTGAGTAGTATCGCAAGAAGTAAGGATACCTACCTGACCGATCCGAAAATTACGGGTACGACCACCACAGTCTGGGAGACCGCGGCGAAGAAGCCTTCGGCGTTGATAAGGTTTCCCTCGTCTAACATTCCCCACCTGTACCTATCTTCGTTGAGCGCCCATACCTTTACCGCGTAGCTCCCGTCCCCCCATTCAAACGCCGGAGATTCGTAGTAGGCGAAAGGTGGAAACGCCCTGAGGCTGTCGGGAACACCCGGAAAGAGGCTGGAGTCGGGAAGGGAGATAAACAGGTAACGGGGCGGACGGAAGAGGGTAATACTGTCCCTCTTGTCGTGGTTATAGACGAAGGCGTAGTAAAAAGCGGCACCGTTCACGGCCTTCCACAGGGCAAGGACGGTGGAGTCCTGGGGTAGATATACGGTATCTCCCGGCGTAATGATTGAGAACGAAGAGTCCGAAGGGTTAAAACGCACCAGAAAAACGGGAAAGGTGTCGGGAGTGGTCGTGGTCCCCCGTGCCGTATCGCCCTCGTACGAGACCGTTATGGAATACGTGGTGAGGGGGCGAGGTGAGAAGCGGGAGACGAAGAGCCATACGCTGTCCTCCTTTATCGTCGTATCCCCGAAGTTGAGTACCCTTATGGACGTGTATACCGGGGAGAAAGTGTAGATCGTATCTCCGTCAGATACGGAAACGCGGGCATCCTTTAGCCCCTTACCACGGGGTTCCTCTGGACTTCTCGGCTTATCCACGAACACGTACTGTACGGTATCCCCGACGACGAGCATGGCGCTCACGTAAAGGGGAGGAACGGAAGGGGGTGGGGTTATATCCTCGCACCCCACCCCCAGAAGTACAAGAAGTACTAAGAGGCGTCTCACCTCTTCAGCACCTTGAACACCCTTCCGTCAATCTTGATGAAGTAAACACCCTTCGGATAGGCAGTAAGGATGACACGGTCAACCTTGCCGTTGAACAGGCGGCGCCCCGTTCTATCGTACACGGACACGTCCGTTACCCTGCCGAGGGTTATAACACCGTTCCGGCTAATGAGGAGGCTGTTTCTGGTCGTATTCTCGGATACTCCCGTGTTCTGGAGGCTCTGTCCAACGATGTAGAAGGCGAAGTCCGTGCTGCGGTTATCTCTGTAGGGACCCCAGGTTATACCGTTGGTTGACTCAAAGGTCTGAAGGGAGAAGGGTTTGGAGGTATCCACCACCACGGACGGACCAAGGCTGTCCGTCTGGAGGAAGGCCAGAAGTACGGGGCCGTTGACCGTGGCACCGACAGGGATGGGTATAACGTAGGCCGTATCGGGGTTAACCGTAACCGTCCATGAACCTATGGTGTCCTGCACCATTCCGGGGGCCGAGCCTTCGGTGGCGAGGAAGACGGGTGCCGTTATGGGGCCACATCCGGGATTCGTGGAGGAGCATCCGGCCATCATCAGGACAGCGGTATCTATTCTGTAGGGGTAGTAACCGAAGTCAAACCGAACCATCCAGCCACCACCGGCACTGAGCCATCTGGTAGATAGAGGTGTAGCCATTACGGCGGGCAGGTCTACCCATGCCACGGTATCCTCTGCCGCCCAATCTATCATCTGGATCTCTATCTTCGCGGTATCGTTGGTCCGGTTGAGGTCGTCCATGTTCCTTACGTGCAGGAAGGCCGTGTAGTAGTCCTCGGGGAAGGTGGAGAAGTCTACGCTGGCGAAGGAGACGGAGGCGTAGGATGAGGGAGGAATCGCCGGAACAACGACCGTATCGCTGTACTGGACAAGACCGCTGTACTTCCTGCGTATGGTCAGAACGGCCTGCGTGTTATAGAGCGTATCCGTTCCCACGTTGGTCACGTGTGCGGTGGGCGAGAAGCCCGTTTCCCTGTCGCGGGCTATCACTATTCCGGAGTTCTCAAGGCCCGATGTCCTGTCGGGGAATATGGCACCGGCAGCGGCATCTATGACCGTGAAGGAGGAAGAATCCGGCCTGTAGATCTTTATGGCGAAGCTGTCCCTCGGCTCGCGGGATGCGGGCGTGCCGTCCTCGTATATGCTCATACCGGGGTTACCGAGTACGGATTCCATACCGATGGATATGGCCGTCTGGCCTATACCGTAGTCGTAGCCGCCCGTCTGGGGGCCGTAGTTTATGGTGATGTTGCCATCGGCCGTCAGGATGATCTGGAAGGTGTGGGAGCCGTTGCATCCGGAGGAGTTATTCCACCAGGTGGCTACGTTTTCAAACGTCACCACGAGGGAGTCCGTATTGTTGGTCCAGTAGTAGACATCGGCACCGGTACATTCGGGGTTCAGGTCCGCCCCGAGACCCACGACGAGGTCGTTGGGTTGGTTGGGGTTGGGAACGTTGTTGTCGTGCGGAACCCAGAAGTTTCCACCGCGGAAACCTATGGTACCGTTGGAGTGGATGTAGAACTGATCCACCTCGTACCAGTAGAAGGGGAAGGTGAAGCCTATGTTGAAGGGCCCCTTAATATCGTCATCCGATAGGGTAACGTGTACGGTTGAGGGATCCGAAGACTTGTCCACCCACGCGTACGTGGGAGCCAGAGAAGAGGTGTCGTCGGATGTAACGGCCACGTAGCCGTAGGGGTCGGTTATTATGTCCAGAGGCCTTATCTCGTAGGCCGTCTGTCCCTTAACACTGAAATATGGCAGTGCTGCTATTAAAAACATACTCCCCGATATTCTAATGGAGATTCAAGGAGACAAAGTGACACCGTTGTTTCGTAAGTGTTACGCTTCAGGAACTGAGAAAACCACCGTCAACCGGTATAACTGCCCCATGTATATAGGATGCCATATCGCTGGAAAGGAACACCATCACCCTCGCCACCTCGTCGGGGTCACCGAACCTTCCCATAGGTAACCTCTCCATAAACTTCCGGGCTGCAAATATGAATCCTATTCTACCCTTCAAAACCTCCCGCATGGTCCACTTCACCCCTCTGGTCATGATACCTCCCGGTACCACAACGTTGATGCGGTACCTTTTTCTCCCGTACTCACGGGCCAGGGCCCGCGTGAGGGCTATCACTCCGGCCTTGCTTACGGTGTAATGGGCCAGATCCTCCATAAAGGGCAAAAAAGCCTCAATAGAACCTACGTTTATTATCACTCCACCCTGTTTTCCCCGGAGTTTTATGAAGTTCTGACACATCCATACACCGAGTCCAGATTTACGGCCATCACCTTCCTGTAGAAGTCCTCACTCAGGTCCTCAAACTTCTCAAAGGGGAATATGCCGGCGTTGTTTATAAGAATATCCGGAGGTGAACCCTTTACCCCTTCCCAGAAGCTGTCTATTTCCCTTCTGGATGCCAGATCCACCCTGTAAGTCTCTACGGACGTTCCAAATTCTCACTATCCTCCTTAACCTTACTCAGTTCGTCCTCGTCAAGGTCTATCAGGATGAGATTTGCACCTGCTTCAGCCATCCTCAGGGCCGTCGCCCTGCCTATGCCCGCGGCCGCCCCCGTTATAACGGCCTTTTTCCCCTTCAGTGAGATCAAATCCACGGGAGGCTTTTTCATCTTCTTATCATTTTAAATCCGAAGGGACGTCCGGATTAATCTATCAGACGTTATCAAGGAGATCTTCAACCACCTTCCTCACCTCCCGGGGATCTACCTTTCCCCTGTACTTCCTCATCACCTGACCGACGAAGAAACCTATTACACCTTTCTGTCCCTTACGGTACTTCTCCACCTCCTTGGGATTATTTTTTATCAACTCCTCAACGAAGGGTCTTATATCCACCTCCTCCACCTTCGGGGCGCTCTCTATTATTTCGCTGAAAGGTTGGCCCCCGCTTATGTGCCTCTCTATCCCCTCCTTAAGGTAGTCCCTCAGAAACTTGCCCTCCTTAAAGGCTTTCACGAACTCCCTGAAACCCGAAAGGTCAAAATCCCTTAAGGATTTACCTGCTTTATTGAGTTTACCTAACACGACGTTCAACAGAAGATCCGCAGTCAGTTTGGGGTCCACATCTTTAATCTTCTCGTAAGCCTCCGACAGATCCTTATCGTAGGCCAGAATGCTTGCCAGATGTGCGGGTACCCCTTCCTCCCTGTACCTCTCCTCCTTCTCCCACGGCATCTCAACTAACATCCCTTCCGCCTCTTCCAGTACGGAGTCGTCCACGTACAGGGGAGGTATGTCCGGCTCCGGGAAGTACCTGTAATCGCTCTCCGTCTCCTTTACCCTCATCGGCTCCGTACTCTTCCCGTTCCACATACGGGTCTCGTGGCGGATCTCACCCCCGGAGGAGAGGACTTCGCTCTGGCGTTTTATCTCGTACCTTATAGCGTCGGCTACGGCCTTAAAGGAGTTGAGGTTCTTTATCTCCACCTTGGTGCCGAGACGGTCCGGATCGGGGGATACGGAGACGTTCACGTCTACCCGCATCTGCCCCTTCTCCATGTGGGCGTCGGATATGCCGAGGAACCTCACCACCGCCTGGAGGGCGACGAGGTAACGTCTGGCCTCTTCCGGATCCCTTATGTCGGGGGCTGAGACTATCTCCAGAAGGGGGATCCCGGCCCGGTTGAAGTCCAGAAGTACGCTCCCGTCTTCCGTATGCAGGGACTTGGCCGTCTCCTCCTCAAGGTTTATCCTCTCTATCCGTACGCCGAGGAGGTTGGCGTTCCGTACTATGGGGACGGAGTACTGGGTTATCTGGTACCCTTTGGGCAGGTCGGGGTAGAAGTAGTTCTTCCGGTAAAATTGGGATACCCTCGCGATCTTCCCCTTGAGGGCGAGGCCGAGGGCGACGGCGAAGACTACCGCCCCCCGGTTAGGTACGGGGAGGGTTCCGGGATGCCCCATGCAGACGGGACATACGGCCGTATTCGGCTCCTCCCACTCCCCCACCGGACAGGAGCAGAACATCTTACTCTTCGTCTTCAGTTCAACGTGAACTTCCAGACCTACAGTCGGGTAGAACTTCATCGGGAAGGTAGTATAACGGGGGAGGACGTACGCCCTCCCCCTACCGATCACCTCTTCAGGAGGTCTTTGAGGAGTTTCGGCACCTCCTCCGGGAGGTCGGCTACGGGAACTCCCACGCTCTCAAACTTCTTTCTCTTCTCCTCGTACGTCCCCTCGGACCCCATTATTATGGCACCGGCGTGGCCCATCCGCTTCTCCTTGGGAGCAGTACGGCCGGCTATGAAGGCCACGACCGGTTTGTTGAACTCCTTTGCTATGTAGTCAGCAGCGTCCTGCTCGTCCGTTCCCCCTATCTCGCCGATAAGGACCACGGCTTCGGTCTGGGGGTCGTCTTTAAAGAGTCTCAGGGCGTCTATGAATTTGGTTCCGATTATGGGGTCTCCACCTATACCGATGGCCGTACTCTGGCCGAGACCGTTGGCCGTCAGGTGGGAGACGATCTCGTAGGTCAGGGTTCCGCTCCGGGATACCACCCCGATTCCCCCCTCCTTGAAGATATGGCCGGGCATTATACCCACCTTGGCCTGACCGGGGGTTATGAGGCCGGGGCAGTTGGGCCCTATGATCCGGGCGCCCCTCTCCTCGGCGAAGAGCCTGGCCTTCATAACGTCGTTTACGGGGATACCCTCGGTTATGGTGACCACGAGCTTTATGCCGGCGTCTATAGCCTCCATCATGGCATCGGCGGCGAACTTCGCCGGCACGAAGATTATGCTGGTGTCTGCTCCGGTCTCCCTGACAGCTTCCTTTACCGTGTTAAAAACGGGGACCCCGTGGACTTCCTGTCCACCCTTCCCCGGCGTTACCCCACCGACCACGTTTGTACCGTAGTCAAGCATCAGTTTCGTATGGAAAGATCCGTCTCTTCCCGTAATTCCCTGAACGATGACGCGGTTGTCCTTGGTTAGAAGTATGGCCATAGTCGTCTATTCTACTGTCGGAGCATCCCGCCGATACCGGCTCAACGAGGAGTCGTAATCCTAACGGTGGGGACCACGGTCTTCGGGGCTACTCCTCCCCTTCCGGGCGATGGTGTGGAGGCGGAGGTGGTGGCGGCTCGTCGGGGTGATGGTGCGGAGGCGGCGGAGGTGGCTCACCGGGGTGGTGATGTGGTGGATACGTACGCCCGGCCTCCCCGGATATCAGGGTCACCCTCAGGTCTCCGTCCACTATCCTCCCTTCAAGGAGGCTGCTCCCATCCCCTAAGACTATTCGGCCGGTGCCGTCCATAGGGGCGTTGGCAAGGATCTCGCCGCTCAGGACTTTCACGTCCACCGTCAGGCCCCTGCCAGAGAACTCCACGTCCACGTCCCCGTCCACGGTAAATACGGACATTCGGGAAAACTTTCCCCTGAACCTCACGCTCCCGTCCACGGTCTGGGTTATAACCTCACCGTAATCTCCGGACAGGGATACGTCCCCATCAACTACGAAGACGGCGACGCTGGATCCCGGAGGTACTACGAGCCTCTTCCTGCGGTACGTTCCCGGCTTAAGGTCGGAATCGGAGGAGGTAATAACCTCAACGTCACCTTCAACGAGTTTGACGACGTAAGCATCTTCAGGTAAATCAAAGTTCTCCGGTCCGAACCTCTCTATACCTTCGGCCACTTCGGCGAAGACTTTTCCGAATTCACCCATACCGGGAACGGGTATAAAACGGAAGGTCTGAGAGAGCGTTTTAAAGGTGGCCGAGAGTACTCCCATTACCAGATTGGCTATGGCATCTTCAAACGAGGGTGAACCTTCTCCCCTGCGGCCTCCGCCTTTTCCTTCCGTACCCCGGCGGCTCTCCCACCTCCATCCGGGTTTCTCCTCCTCCCTCTCCTCTATGGCGTTTATGAGCCTCTCGGCCTCTTCGGCCGTTATACGGCCTTCCTCCAGCATCCTCAGGATTCTGCGGATTTCCTCTCTCATGATTTAAATATTCTAAAGTTGGGTTTCAAGTTTCTGAAAGCGTCGTTTGCGAATTTTGTAACAAGCATAAGTGGGGTTCAGATCTGTTGAAAAGAGGGGGTATTTCCATTGTGGTGAATTGAGAAAACCTGTCAGGATCCCTGAAGTCAAATCAAACATTTCAAAGATTTGTTCTTACGCCTCGTCCAGGGTTAGTTTAATTCTCTGTATTAAGGCGATCCCTTTAAACTCTATCTCCGTGGATATAGTACCCTCGTACCTACACCAGATCCTCCCCGCCGTCTACCCTTATGACGGCCCCGTTTATCCAGTAGGCCTCCGGACGGGAGAGGAGGGTTATAACGTTGGCCACGTCCTCGGTCGTGGTGAGCCTTCCGGAGGGATTAACGCTCTTCGCCCACTCCAGCATCTTTTCGTGGCCGGGTATCTTCCTGAGGGCGGGGGTATCCGTCACTCCGGCCTGTATGGCGTTCACCCTTATGCCTTTACTTCCCAGCTCAAAGGCCAGCTGGCGTACGTGAGCCTCAAGGACGGCCTTGGCGGCGGAGACGGGACCGTACGCCGGGTACACCCTGTGGGATCCGGCACTGGTCATGGCGAATACACGGGCGTCCTCGTGGAACAGCCCCGCCCTGTAAACGTCCCTCACCCAGTAGACGAGGGAGTTACCCATTATGTCCAGCGTCATCTCTATGTTCTGACGTGTAACGTCCTCCTCCGGACTCTCCCCTATGTAGGGTTTCAAAGTACCGAAGGCGAGGGAGTGCATGAGTACCTTTATCTTCCCTCCCTCCTTTTCCGTTATCTCCTTTATCTCCTCTATTACCTTCGCCCTCTTTTTGTCGTCGGCGGCGTTCGTGTTGAAGTACCTGACCTTTACCCCCTTTGACTTCAGTTCCTCTATCATAGCCTCAACCTTAGGCATGGCGGCTCTTCTGTCCAGATGGACACCGAATACGTTCAGACCGGCCTCGGCGAGCTTCCTGGCCGTCGCCGCACCAAAACCGGAAGATGCTCCGAGGATCAAAGCCCAGTTCGTACCGTTGTCAACCTTTATCATAGCCGTTATTATATACGGGCAATACGTGGTTAAGGCGACCTGTCTGTACCCTATTGAATCGGATACGGTGCAGCATTTCGCTCCAACCTTATTGTTAGTCCGCATAGCATCCGGATGTGCCGTAATTTAAAAGCGGCTCTGTTTCCCCCCTTTAAAATACCATCTTATGAAGGTAACACTTTCAGTGATAAAGGCCGACGTTGGCGGTTACGTTGGACATTCCAGCACCCATCCGGCCCTCATGGATGCCGCATCTCAGGTCCTTGAGGAGGCTAAGACCTCCGGTCTCCTTATAGACTACGCCGTACTGCGCGTGGGTGACGATATAAACTTCGTAATGACCCACACCAGAGGGGTAGATAACGAGGAGATACACAAACTGGCATGGGACGCCTTTCTTAAGGCGACCGAAAAGGCCAGGGAACTGAAACTTTACGGTGCGGGTCAGGACCTCCTTTCGGATACCTTCAGCGGGAACGTTAAGGGTATGGGACCCGGCGTGGCCGAGATGGAGTTCGTGGAGAGGCCCTCTGAGCCGATCGTCATCTTCATGGCGGACAAGACTTCCCCCTCGGCATGGAACCTTCCGCTCTACGAGATGTTTGCTAATCCCCAGAACACGGCCGGTCTGGTTATAGACCCCTCAATGCACGAAGGTTTTCGTTTCATCGTCTTAGACGTAAAGACCGGTGAAGAGTACGCCGTGGACTGTCCTGAGGAGATGTACGACCTCCTCGCCCTCATCAGTGGCATAGAGAGGTACACCATAAAGGCGGTCTATCGCCGTAAGGACGGCGAGATAGGTGCCGTGGCCTCCACTCAGAAGCTCTCCCTTATAGCCGGGAAGTACGTGGGTAAGGACGACCCCGTCCTCATAGTCAGGGCACAGAGCGGTTTCCCCGCCGTGGGTGAGATCTTAGAGCCTTTCGCCCGTCCCTTCTTCGTTGAGGGGTGGATGAGGGGTAGCCACATGGGTCCCCTCATGCCCGTACCTTTCCATCACGCCAACCCCTCCAGATTTGACGGTCCCCCAAGGGTCATAGCCGCCGGTTTCCAGCTGGCCAACGGCAAGCTCATAGGCCCGAGGGACATGTTTGACGATCCGGCATTTGATTACGCCCGCGAGGAGGCCAACCACCTGGCTAACGTTATGAGGAGACACGGTATATTTGAGCCTCACCGTCTACCGGAGGAGAGCATGGAGTACACCAACCTCCCCAAGATCCTTAAGAGGCTCCGCCACAAGAAGGGTCTGGAAGAAGGGGAGTACGTGATTGAGCATAACCCAGAGGAGGAACACGATTGATGCTGTTTAACTCTCTGATGGGGCTCCTCGTTGCGGGGGGCCCCCACCTTACGGGTCTATGGATGATGCCGGATGCTACCCCCCTGAGAGTATCCTTTGACCCGGCATCCAATCCCAACGCCCTCTCCGTATCCGCCGCTTACAGCCAGTCCTTCCGCATATTCAACGACGCCTTCGTGGGCGTTGGCTTCAGAGGGTTTGCCCTCGCTTTGGAGGGGAGGTTCGCTCAGCTGGAGGGTGAGTTCAACGGTACGGCGAGCGAGGTAAGCGTGTCCGCCGGTTACGCCCACGACGTGTTTAAGGGTTTCCGCCTTGGGGCTTCCTTCTCCTACTACCAGCTGAGTACACCTCGCCCGGACGTACCGAGGCTTCAGTCCTTCGGGGTTCACCTCTCGTCGGCCTTTAAGGTTTACGACAGGTGGAACGTGGGTCTCTTCGCCCGCAACGTGAACGTTCCAGAACTCGGAGGGACTCCCCTGCCCACCCTTCTCGGCGGGTACATATCCTTCCTGCCCAAGTCCACTATCCGCACGGCCATAGGACTCTACAGGGATCAGTACTCCGAGTTGAACTTCGGCATAGGGGGAAGCTGGGTGGTTTACGAGATCCTCACCCTTCGCGGGAGCATGAGATACGACGGCGAGTTTCCCACTTTCTACTTCGGTTTCACCCTCCAGACGGGAGGTATATCCTCCGATATTCTTGTTGGTGCTCATCCGGAGCTCCCTATAAGCACGTACATAGGCCTCAACTACGCCCGTTAGACGGCCTTAGAATTAATTCCTTCGGGGCGGTAGCTCAGGTGGGAGAGCACCTGGTTTGCAACCAGGGGGTCGGGGGTTCGACTCCCCTCCGCTCCACTTTGGCACAGGGTATTGCTAAAAAAAAGCGTTATGAGGAGTACGATTTCTTAGGTGTCCCCGCTGGAATGGGGGTTTACGGAATACACAAGTATCCTGCGATGCTCCACTTCAAGTTAGTATCAGCGCTGATAGACGAATTCTCAGAAGAGGGTGACGTTGTATACGATCCCTTCTGTGGGAGTGGTACCACTTTAAACGTTGCTATAAGGAAGGGAAGACATGCCATAGGGACGGATATAAATCCTGTAGCTCTGCTCATAGCAAGGGTCAGATCGTACTACGGCTTAGATCCCAGAGGGGCTTTAAGGGACTTGATAAGGGTATGGGACTCCTTAGAACCTGACGTTCCTGAAGTTAAGAACCTTACCTACTGGTTTAAAAAAGACACGATAAGGGATCTAGGTAAATTGCGGAGATTCCTACTTTCACTTCCGGCAAGTAGGGAGAGAGAGATGCTTCTGGTTGCCTTCTCTCAGACTGTTAGGGACGTTTCCTTAACGCGTAAGGGGGAGTTTAAAAGGTACAGGATGCCTCAAAGAAGCGTGGAAAACTTCAATCCCGACGTTTTAAAGGTCTTTGTGAACACCGTTAAAGATTATACCCTGAGACTGCGAACCTTCGGCAGACCGCGGGCATCTATGAGGTTGTACCTTCATGACGTGCGTTATTCCTTACCGTTCTCCGAGAAAGTTGACCTTGTGATAACTTCACCTCCCTACGGTGACAGCAGGACTACCGTGGCCTACGGGGATTTCTTCTCCTTTTCCCTTGAATGGATGAGGGGACTTATTGATGTACCGGAAGTTAATATAGACCGGAGATCTTTAGGTGGGGTAGTGGCAAACGAAACGGATAACCTTCAAGCTCTCCCTTCGTTTCCAACTTTAAGGGGTACGTTGTTTAGCATAGCCAAGAAAGATAAAAAGAGAGCCATGGAAGTGGCCTCTTTTTACCACGACCTGTTCAAAAGCGTATTTAACATAGGATCGCAAGTTTCAGAAGGTGGAACGGTGTGTTTTGTTGTGGGAAACCGAACGGTAAAGGGGACCATCGTACCTATGGACGAGATAGTTAAGGAGATGTTTGAATACCTCGGCTTTAAACACATGGAAACTCGTGTAAGACGCATAACGAACAAAAGGATGCCTTCCAAAAACTCCCCCTCAAATGTGAGGGGTAAGGTGGGGAACACTATGCATGAAGAGTACATCGTAATCTTCAGAAAACCATGAACCCCACGTTAAAAGATGAACTGAACCGACTAAAGGGTAACGAATACTTCTCCACAATACTCCCGACTATAGAAGAGTACGTCAACAGGTACGGTCCTATAAGATCTTTGGATCGTATAAGCGAAATCATGAGAAAGAGCGAATCTCTCGTTGAAGCCCTCCTTGATAGGAAAGTGAAGTCTGGAAAGTTACGCGATAAATCTCAAGCACGTAAATCCGTAGCAGGTAACCTGTTTCAAAGTACCGTACTGTACCTACTTATACGGAACGTTGAAAAGGGCAATTTACCAAGCCATCTCCTGATATTGAAACGGAAGAGCCATCCGATAGTTCAGAAGTTCGCGGTCGTCCGGGTCGGAGACGAAGAGCAAAAGCCTGACATGGACCTTATGGTATTTTCTGAACGCGACGTTAAGCCAGTAATAATATATAGTTGCAAGACCTCCTTAAGGGAAAGGGCGGGACAGACGTACAGATGGAAACTCCTGGTTGAGGTGTCCCAACACTGTCCTACACTGGTAGAGAAGTACGGCATAGAATACAGCCCTAAGAGGAAGGTGTTGGTTGGACTCATAACGGCGGACTTTTACGGTGAACTCCGTTCCCCCCAACAGAGGGGTGCTTTAAAGTTCTTTGATTTTACGTACGTGGGTAAGCCCGGCCCCCACGCGCCACCACTGAAACCCCTATCCACGATAGTGGACGATCTAAAGGGGACGTATGGAAGTTAAATCCAGAACTTTGCCCTTAGTCGTGGAGGTGGTGGTCGTCTCACTCCTATGGGCGTTTCCTTTCCGTGGGCCCTTCAACTTCTGGTACGCCATCTTCGGCACGGCTCTGGTCATGATTGGCTTCTCCCTACTCCACGGTGTCCCTTCCGTGATAAGACCGAAGTTCTCCGACATGATTTACGGTGTACTCTGGGGCATCCTCCTGTTCACCTTAACGTGGATCTCCTCTTATATCGTGAGTCACCATTTCCCCTATCTAAGTGCCTACGTTGAAGGTACGAAGGCCCTGAGATCCCTCGCACCCAACTACGTTTACGTTCCCGTCGTCTTCACCGTATCAACGGCAGAGGAGTTCTTCTGGAGGGGGACCGTACAGCGTAATTTGATCCCCGTGTTGGGTAAACTCCCCGGTTATCTCGTGGCCGTCTTCCTCTACGTCCTCGCCCACGTTCTCTCTGGCAACTGGGCGCTTACTCTCGCCTCCCTCTTCGCCGGACTCTTCTGGGGTTTCCTTTACCTGTACTACAGGGATTTAACTCCCGTATGGGTATCACACCTGACGTGGGACGCCTTACTTCTCAGCGTGGGTATATAACGGGTGTAGAATAAACGTATATGTTCCTGTTCGCACTCGGCGTTATTGACGTTTCCATCCTCAGCGAAGGAAAGGTAATCCCGAAAAATACACCGTGGGTCCTTACCCTGACCTTTTCCCTCTCCTCCTCCTCTGACCCCGTTAACCACGTTGAGATAAATCTGGGCGACAGCGCCTCCTTCAGCACCTATACCACGGACGGAGCCTTCAACTACGCGTCCGTCAGCACCACGGCCAACACGATAACCCTATCTTCGTTCACCTTTTCACCCGGTGGGAACGCCCGTTTGAGTTTCAGGGATGTCGTGATAAGCAGGAGCGAGGGGTTAAAGAACCTGTCCGTTAAACTGGCCAACAGTACGGATACCGTGAATTTAAGCGTTTCGGTTGTGGTAATAAGGGAGGATACCACCGTGCCTCTCAAGTTCTTCCACAACGTACTTTCGGAGAGGCCGGTGCTTATAAACGAGGTCGTACGTGTAAGGGGAGTCGTCAGCGCAGTATTTGGAAATAAAACCTACGTTCAGGACACCTTCCGGGATACGGTCGCCGGTCTTGTCCTCTACGGGAGCATCGGCGTCAACCCCGGAGAGCTTATAATCGCGGAGGGTGAGTTTGCTCCTTACAGGGGTCTTGAGGAGATATCCTACCCCACGGTACTCTACAGGGAGGTGGTGGGTGTGCCAGAGCCGGTAGTTGTGGACGGGTTGAACAGGGCGAGGGAGAGGTACTCCGGCGTCCTGATAAGGGTGGACAGCGTCAGGTTTGATACGACTCCCCTCGTCAGGGTCCCGGTGGGTGAGAACGTACCCATAGTTGACAGGTACAACAACTCCGGAAACCTCTACCTTGACAGGTACGGGAACGTTGAGAGCTTCCCGCCCCCGGATACCATATTTGACCTCGTGGGTGTAGTGGACGAGGACAGCGGGAGTGCCGGTAACATATACCGCATAGTCCCCCGTGAGCCTTCGGACCTCATCTTCTACAACTCCGTTATGGTACTCTCTCAGGCACCCTACTTCGTACACAGGGGGCAGGCGTCCACGTGGAAGTTCCACCTATCTTCCTTTAACCCCGTGGCGAAACTGCGGGTCTGCTCCGACGGTATAACTCCCTCCGAGATGGGTGCTGCAAAACTGGGAAGCCGATCACCGGACAACGTCCTTACTCTGGCGGACACGGCATGTGCCGAGTTCCTGAACCCGGCCTTTACGGCGGACACTCTGACCCTCTCCCTTGATCCTAAAGACGTGGACTCAATTACCGTTCTCCTCTACTCCGCTCTTGATACGGCCGACATATACAGGCGTTCCGTATTCTCTCCTCGTCTGTACTTCACCACGCCCATATCCGATATTCAGGCCTACGGCGAGGATTACTCCTCCAATCTCGTAGGTCAGACCGTAGTGGTCGGAGGTGTGGTTCTGGCGGACGCGTCCGCCTTCAGTACGAGCAATACGTCAACCTACCTCTGGGACGGTACGGGAGGGGTGAACCTCTATTCGTCCCAGTTCCTTGGATTGAAAGAGGGAATGCTAATAGTGGCACTCGGCACGGTTACGGAGTACAACGGGCTTACCGAGGTACTCTTTTCCTCGGTTAAGGTACTCGGGAACGGGGAGGTCCCCTCCCCCACCAAACTGCAGAAGGGTCAGGCCCTGAACGAAGATCTGGAGGGCCATCTCGTCAGGGTAGACACGGTTATGGTAACCTCTCCCCCCTCCTACGCCGGCATAGGGAAGTCCTTTACGGTTTACAACGGGACTGCTCCCATAACGGTTTACGTTTACCCAACTACGGGTATTGACGTATCCCAGATCAAAGTCGGAGACTACGTCAGCATCACCGGTATCGTTGGTCAGTACGATAACTCAGCCCCTTACACGTCCGGATACCAGCTCCTGCCCCGCAAGTCCGTGGACCTCATGGCCATTCCCGGAGAGGCATACGAGGCGGAGAACCTTGAGGTCAAGATATCACGGAACGTCTTCATAGCCGGGAGGGAGACCGCCCGCATAGAGGTTAGAGGCCCCAAGGGTACGTACTCCATCAGGGTGTACGACGGCATGGGAAGGCTGGTCAAAACGATAGTTGAGGGGGGTGGTGCCGGAATACACGAGTGGGACGGTACGAATATGGCCGGCAGGAGAGTTCCGCCCGGAATATACGCCCTGGTGGTTGTGGTCAACACCCTTGAGGGTAGCCAGAAGGTCGTACGCCCCATAGTGGTGGTGGCTAAGTAGACGGGGATAGAATAGGCGGCGTGAAAGTCTTTGTCATAGGACCCTCTTTTGTGGGCAAGAGTACGCTCGTGGAGAGGTTGAGCGGTGGTAAGGGAGTGGGAACCCTCAGCGTTATGGACGACAGGTTCCAGAAGTTGGTTCAGGTCTTCAACTCCCGGAAGGCTACTCCCCTTCAGATAACCTTGGTAGATAGCGATGCCCTCGGAAAGGCGTACAACGAGAACAAGCCCACGAGGGTCTTTCAGGAACTGGCTGAGGCCGACGCCTTCCTTGAGGTCAGCGGAGGACTGATAGGAGACTTCTTGAGCTTCACGGATACGACCCTGCGCTTCCTGAGTATTGAGAGCGACGTTATATCAAGGAGGATTGAGCGCCTGAAGAAGGAGGTGGCTACGGGCAAAGGGAGCGAGAAGGAGCTTCAGGTCCTGACGAAGGCTCTGGGGTTTCTGGAGGAGGGTACTCCCCTCTACGCTGCCGGATTTTCCGAAGAGGAACTTAAGGTCCTGCGGGGTCTTGGCCTCCTATCCGTGAAGCCGAGGATCGTAGTATTCAACGAGACGGCGGAAAATCACCCTGACGAGGACAGTTTAACCGAGGTGAAGGCTCAGGGTCTCCCCTTCGTGGTAGTTAACCTCAGGGACGATGATCCGGAGGAACTGAACAGGAAGGTATCCAGGGCGATTCTGGATGCCACCGGAACGATCACGTTCTTCACTCCCGGTGAGAAGGAGACGAGGGCATGGCCTTTAAAAAAGGGTAGTACCGTACTTGAGGCGGCCGCAACGATACACAACGACCTCGCTCGCAGGTTCGTCCGGGCGGAGGTGATAGAGTGGGACAGGCTCGTAGCCGCCGGGGGATGGAAGGAGGCAAAGGAAAAGAACTGGGTACGGCTTGAGGGAAAGGATTACGTCGTAAAGGACGGGGACTGCGTATACATCAGGGCATCGTGAACATCCTGAAGAGCAGGGCAGCGACCAGTACGAGCGTGATAACGTTCAAAACGATCAGAAAGAGTACGGCGGAATCAAGATGACGGAGTTTACTGTAAACCTCGTCTAACTTCCTGTCAAGGTTATCCAACCGTACCTTCAAACTCTCAAGGCTTGCCCTCAACTCCTCAAAGTTCCTCCCCTCATCGGTTTCCCTACCGATCAGATGATCTATCCTGTTCTCAATAGCGTGCAGATGGTTGTAAATTTCGGCCTTAAACGCCCCTATCTCTCCTCCGATGAAATGGGTTAAACGGTCAATCTCCCTACGGAAAACTTCCTTTAACTTCTCATGAGTTTTCTCCGACGGCACCCGTTCCATGCTCTCTGATTCTAAAGTATGCCTTTACTCCTTCTCAAACAGGGGCTTGAGTATCCTGTAAGTTTCGTCCATCCCCACCGAGATCACCTTCGTATCTGCTATGACGGGCATGAAGTTGGTATCCCCGTTCCATCTCGGTACGACGTGGAGGTGTATATGTCCCTCGTACCCGGCACCCGCCACCTTGCCTATGTTGAAGCCAACGTTGAAACCGTCGGGTTTGAGGGCAAGCCGGAGGTTCTCTATGCTCCACTGGAGCAGCTCAAACATCTCCGTGTACTCTTCCCTCGTAAGATGTTCCGGTGAGGATTTGTGGGCGTAGGGGGCTATCATCAGGTGGCCGGAGTTGTACGGAAACAGGTTCAGGATGATGAAGTTGTACTTTCCCCGGTAGAGGATGTAGACCTCCTCGTCCTTCTCCTTCGGCTTAGTACAGAAGATACACTCGTCCTTCTTAACGTGTAGGATGAACTTCGCCCTCCAGGGCGCCCAGAGCTTTCGCATACGGGTATTCTACCGCGGAGGTGTTTTAAGGTGTGGGTGTGCGGAAGGTTATCCGTGAAAGGGGGCCGGAGGCCCCCTATCCCTCACTCACACACGTAGACCTCAGCCGTGCGGCTCGTTAAAAAGCCGCTGGTTAGGAACTCTATGGCAAAGTCCGTCAGGGTGAACTTAGTTTCTACCCGTACCTTCTTGCCCTTGGGTATTATGTCGTCGGTGGAGTTATCGCCGAGAGGGAAAAGGCCAAGGAGGAACCAGATCTGCTTCTGATTGACCTTCCTGCACACGGCAGACTTCGGGGCAAGCTGGGCTTCCCCGCTTATGCTTATGGTCGCACAGGAGGAGAACATGAGCGCTCCCCCAATCGTCCCCAGAATTACAAACCTTTTCATGGTTCTACCTCCTTTTACTTCGCCGTCATCTTTACATAGACGTCGGCATCCTTTTCGGAGGGGAGAGAGCCGTTAAACGTCCGCCATCCGTTGTTCAGTATCACGGCGAACTCGCCGGTTTTAGGGGCCGTGAAGGTGTAGGTTTTGCTCTTGGCTCCGGTGGTTGAACAGCACGTATAGACGTCTATACTCGTACTTGTGGTATCCTCCCAGACGGAGAGGTCCGAAGCGTCTATGAGCAGGACGTCTATGGCCTGATCGTTCTGGACCTTTACTTCGGTCTCAACCTCTGTTCCCTCCTCCAGCGAGAGGGTGTAGGAGACGGAGCCGTTCTGCGGTACGACCGTGGTTTCTTCAAGGAGAACCGTAGGCTCCCCTTTACATCCGGCAAGTGCTACCCAAAACAAAGGGCAGAAAAAAGAATCGCTTTAGCATAGTCATAAGGAAAGAATAATGGTTGTAGTAACTTGATTTGTCAAGTAATTAGTAGTAGACAAGTAACATATGCGAAAATTATCCCACCTTCGGCGTCTTTACAATTTGCATCCGTGAAGCGGGTGTATATCTGGGAGTACAGGAACCTCGTTGAAGGGTACCTTGATAGCCCTGCGGTCCGGAAGATAGTCAATCTGTTCGCGAAGTACAACAACCGGTGGCTCTCCCCTTCCGACTTCTACAGGCACGGTATACATACCACCATAGCGTACTACCTCAAGGCCATGGCCGATGCTGGGTTCCTTGAAAGCAAATCCGAAAATCGCCGTATGTACTACAGGTTCAGGAAAGAGTACGTTCCCCTGATAAAGAAACTGTACGAGAAATGGAGTGAGATAGAGGCGCTCGCCGAGAACGAAAGTACGGATTTTGCATCTTAAGATTCTAACGGTTAAGGAAATCGGTGATCTCACTCAGGTTTATTTTGATGGTCAGATCCATATTCAAGAACGCAATTGCATCGGACATTCCGTTCAAAGGTAGGAACTCGTTGAAGGAAATTCGGTATGAGTGTCACAAACGTATTATGTGAAAAAATTTTTCACGCGTTATAAACCCTTTGAAAATTTTCTTAATTTTTCACTCCAAACCTCAATACACCTGTAAAATTGCCACTCATGAAGAGGGTTTTGCTTCTTTCAGGTATTCTCGCGCTGGGCGTGGTGGGATGTAAGAAGGCATC
Source organism: Caldifarciminota bacterium (assembly GCA_027003075.1). Classification (GTDB taxonomy): domain Bacteria; phylum Hydrothermota; class Hydrothermia; order LBFQ01; family LBFQ01; genus JAADCS01. The sequence continues at coordinate 58,970 of JALWYV010000055.1, forward strand.
CCCGACGGCCTTTATAAAGGCCATAAGCATGTACCTCAACGACTACGATGGCCAGCAGAGCAGCCTGCACCGGTTTTATCTACTAACCACCAGCCCCAACTACAAGCCCACCATCATGTTCAACAACAGGACGGTGCCTGACGACAGGATAGACGCCAGTCTGGGAGACTACACGGGATGGGACACGCTTCCGAGCGTATCTCCAAACACCGAGGTGGAGCTGAAGGTAACCTACTACAACCTCAACGACGAGAAGAAGGAGGCCTCCTCAAAGGTGAAGCTCCCTGCTGAGCCTGCTGGCATGGCCCTGAGCATAAGCGGAGGGGAGGTGAACGTCTCCTGGAACAAGCCTGACAAGGCCACCACAGACTTCGTCTATGTGGGCATTTACGCCGGCTGTACGGACGGAAGCTCCACACAGTACGCCTTCGTTGACACTGTAATAACCGACATAGAAAACGTAACGTCCGTAAGTAGGACCCTTGGAAGCATATGTGACGAGATCAGCAATATCCTCGCTGCGTCCGTCTACGCCGGAGTGTACAACATGAAGGGTCCCTGGGGCGGTAGTAAGGACAACGTAAAGGGCGCCAAAGGGCAGTACTACGGCGGAGCCGGAAAGGCCGATACCACGAGCTACATGCCCACAAAGGGGAACTACAACCTCTCCATACCTGAGGTTGACTGGTCCAGCAGGATCCTTAATGCCCTCGGTGGCCCGGTTGACGGTGGAGAGTGGATAGAGAGATAGGTGGAAAACGCGTAAAGCGGTCGGGGGGCTATTGCCCCCCTTTTTTATTTAACACCCGTACGTCCTTAGAATAGAGCATCTTGAAGGTAGCCGTAGTAGGTGCAACCGGTCTCGTTGGACGAACGATGTTGCAGGTCCTTGAGGAGAGGATAGCCCCCAGGGAGCCGGTGGAACTGTATCCGTTAGCGACCCGGAGATCCGCTGGAAAGAAGGTGGGATTCTTCGGCAGGGAATACGTGGTAAGGGACATAGATGAGGGTATACCGAAAGTGGATTTTGCACTGTTCTCAGCTGGATCTGAGGCGTCTAAGAGGTACGCACCCGCCTTCGTAACCCGTGGGGCCGTAGTAATAGATAACTCCTCAGCCTTCAGGATGGATCCGAAGGTTCCCTTAGTGGTACCTCAGGTCAATCCGGAGGACGCCTTCAAGCACGCGGGTATAATCGCCAATCCCAACTGCTCCACGATTCAGATGGTGATCTTCCTGAAACCTCTGCTTGACGCCTTCGGTATAGAGGAGGTGAACGTCGTGACGTTTCAGGCCGTCTCCGGTGCCGGATACAAAGGCATATTCGCCCTTGAGGCCGAGGAGGAGGGGGGATTCTACGACAACACCCCCTTTGCTAAGCGCATACACCGGAACGTAATACCCCAGATAGGTGACTTCTCCGAAGGGTACACCACGGAGGAATGGAAGATGATAAGAGAGACCAAAAAGATCCTACACTCCGACATCCCCGTCAATCCGACCACGGTAAGGGTTCCCGTTCTCGTAGGTCACAGCGAGGCCGTTCACGTTCTCCTTGACAGCGCCCCACCTATAGAGGACGTATACGGTGTTCTGGAAAAGTTTCCGGGTCTCGTGCTTCTCAAGGACGACTACGTTACACCCATGGACGTAGAGGGAAGGGACGAAGTCTTCGTGGGGAGGGTAAGGTTCCACCCCGACAACCCCCGTCTGCTCAGTGCGTGGGTCGTGGCCGACAACCTCCGCAGGGGAGCGGCCACAAATGCCGTTGAGATAATGCAACTCCTGATGGGAGGGAAGTGATGGACGAGTGGAGGTGGGAGGAGTGGATACCCCATCTTGAGGAGTTGAGGGTAAGGCTCATACGGGCCATAATCGTTTACCTGATCGTTGTGGGGGTTATGTGGTTCTTTCACAAGCCTATCCTTGACTTCATAGCACGGCCGGTGGGTAAACTCTACCTCTTCAACGTTCAGGACCCCTTCTTCGTGAGGTTAAAGATAGCCTTCATTTCGGCCCTTTTTTTCGTGTTCCCCTACTTCATCTGGGAGATATGGAGGTTCGTTGAGCCAGCCCTGTACCCCCATGAGAAGAAGGCTGCCGCCCTCGTACTTCTAAGCGCCCTCCTGCTCTTTTACTCCGGGTCCCTGATGTCCGTCCTCGTTATAGTGCCGAGGGCCGTCCAGTTCCTCCTATCCTTTTCGGAGGGATTTACGACCATGGTAAACGCCAACCAGTACCTGAACTTCGTTTTCTGGAGTACGGTGGTTTTCGGCGTCGTTTTTGAACTCCCCGTCGCTATAGGGATACTGGCGAGGATGGGGATAGTTAGGTCTTCCTTCCTTGCGAAACGTAGGAGGGAAATAATCGTTGCTATAGTGATACTTACCGCCGTTATATCCCCCACGGTGGATATGTTCAGTCTCCTCCTGATGTCCCTGCCCCTCATACTCCTGTTTGAGGTCAGTATCTGGGTCGCCCGGGCGTTGGAGCCGAAGGGTGAAGGTTCGGGGGTATAATCGTCATGTGCGCACACCGCTTTTGATAACAATATTTGTAGGGTTGGTTCTCTCCTGCGGAAGGGAAAGTAAGGTGAAAGAACCGTCTCGGAGAACGCTTCTACCCTTTGAAAGCGACTCCGGATGGGGAGCCATGGACACGGACGGGAAGGTAGTATTCGTCATAAAGGGCGCGAAACATCTGGGGTGGTTCTCCGAAGGCCTCGCCCCTTTTTCCCCCGACGGGCTAACCTACGGGTACGTAGACACTGCCGGAAAGGTAGTGATACCCGCAAGGTTCAGGTCTGCCGGAGAGTTCAGGGATGGAATGGCTATCGTGAAAGGGGAGCGGTGGGGAGTAATAGACATGAACGGGCGGTACGTGGTGAAACCGGAATACATCGCCATAATTCCCGCCGGGTACGGTCTATTTTGGGTGAGGCTCAGGAACGCCTGGAGATTAATAGATACGACCGGTAAATTCATTGGCGACTACTTCATGCACGTTTACCCCTTCAACCGGGAGGGATGGGCTAAAGTTGAGGGACCGGGAGGATGGGGGGTGATAGATACTGCCGGTAGGTGGATAGTTGAGCCGAAGTACGCCATGGTGGATACGGCTGTTGGAGGGGTATTCCTCGTCAGGGATACTACCGGATGGGGGTACGTGAGGGACGGTAAGGTGATCTACTGGAGAGAGACACAACGCCTGTCCCTGGACAGCCTGAGGGTTGCACCGGAGGTTAAGATAAAGTTATCCCCACCGAAGATTCAATAGCGTGATCCCAGATGTGCCCTCTGTTGTTGCTCGCAAATATACTTATCGTCCAGAACTTATTAGGCCAGTTTCTGCTTAGTACTGCTGCCACTAAATAGCCATTGTTAAGTGCGAGGTCCCCTTCAAGGTAACTCTGGTAGCAGTAGTTGGGTATATCGCTGTTTATACGTGTAGCGAAGAAGGAGACTGCTAACGGCAGCACGTTTCACCTCCTACCTCACGAGATATATCGGGCTTAGTTCTATCTCGTACTCGTAGGTTCCAAAGGTGTCGGCGAGGGGGGCTATATAAATCATAAAAGGTTTAGGCTTCCCATTTCCATACGAGCAAGGAAGAGATCCATGCCATCCAACGTCCGGCGGATTATAGACGTCGTATTTAGCCTCCACGCTGTCAAGGTTAACTACCATCTTTTTCCACGTCGTATCAAGAGAGAAGACACCTATTCGTGTGCCTTTGCACATACCTTTATATACGAAAGTCACTCCGGATTGATACCTTCCCTTCCCTCTTATATAAAAGACGAGATACCTCCCCCAGTCAAGGAGGTCAAGGGGGTAGCCTCTGAGGATAGATCCGAGAGCAGGTTTGAACTCCCTTGTTTTCCAGTCTCTTTTGTAGTACTCCCACTTACCTTTGATGTGTAGGGGGCCGTAGTCGTCTATCACCCTGTACTCGCCGTCGGGTACGGGTATGCTATCACTAACAGGCAGGGGGTCAAAGTTCTTGACGTCCCAACCGTGATAGTGGAACTCCACCACTCCCCACGACTTCACTATGCTGTCCGCCTGCCTGCCCTCGTCAAGATCGGCAAAGAGATAAACGAAAAGTGGCATAAAGTCATATTTTAAGAGTGAATTGATATGCGTACAAGTGTCATACTGGCCGTGTAGCGAAATGAATAACCAAGGTGTGAAAGAATGTGAGGCATAAACTAAAATCGTTTGAATGGCCTTTCAGATTTCAAAGATCCGATATCAACGTAAAATACAACATTCGTTACGCAAACACGACCACGCCCTTAAAATCCCTTAAGTGGAGAGAAGAAAGGTCCCCGGAAGGGAATGGAGCGTGAGCATGTGGGCGGTTAATACCCTTATAAAGGTGGGGGTGTCGGCCAACGGGGCCTCCGTAATAGGTATGCTCTTCGGTATACTTTCGGGCATTCTCTTTTACCTCACGAACTTCCACCCTCTCTTCTACGTCGCCGGGGCGCTGGCGGTTTTTCTAAGGTCTGCTTTCAACATATTTGATGGGATGATCGCCCACAGGACGGGGAACCTTACGCCGCTTGGAGCCTTCCTGAACGACTTCACGGACAGGGTGGCGGACGTCTCCATGCTCGTGGGCTACGGCTACGCCTACGGCTCCTCCCCGTTCTGGGGCTTCGTGGCATGCATAGGTGCTTTATTAACGGCCGCAGTAAGGCTGGCCGGCAAAGTGGCGGGGGCAAAGATGTACTACGGGGGTATAATGTCAAAACCCGTGCGGATGTACACCCTCATCCTCTCCGTGCCGCTCGTTCTTCTCCTACCCGGTTTGCCCGTGGCGAAGTACACCCTTGTGATCGTGGCTATGGGTAGTTTTATAACCGTTCTGCAAAGAACATGGTGGATCTTGCGGGAACTATCCTGAGGGTACCCCAGTCGGCCAGACTCCTTCTGGCCTTTATATTTGTAGCCTTGGTTCTGGCGAGCGTTCTGACCTATCTCCTCAGGAACGTCCTGCCTAAAGACCTGTACACGGACCTGAAGAACCGTATAAGGGCGTGGTGGCTCATGGTCCTCGTTCAGGTCGTGGTTGTAAGCATCCATCCGAAGGGCAGTATACTCCTGTTCGCCTTCGTCAGCTTCTGGGCTTTGAAGGAGTACTTTACCGCCATACGGATAAGGCCGGAGGAGAGGCTCGCCCTCTTCGTAGCCTTCTTCGTTATCCTCCCTCTCAACTACCTATGGATATGGACGGAGTGGTACGTCATGTTCCTGATATTCGTACCGGTGTACGGTTTCCTCAGTATACCCTTCTTCCTGCTCATGGGGAAGGACCCCAAAGGGTTTACGGTGTCTGCAGGCAGGATCCACTGGGGACTCATGGCCTTCGTCTACGGTATAGGCCATATAGCCTATCTGGTTAACCTCCGCCACCTCTACGACCCCAACGCCCCTTACAACGGCCTTACCCTGATGATGTTCCTCATCTTCGTGGTTGAGATGAGCGACGTCTTCCAGTACGTCTTCGGCAAGCTCTTCGGCAGGCGTAAGGTATGGCCCTCTATAAGCCCCGGAAAGACGTGGGAGGGTCTTATCGGTGGGATAGCAACGGCCGTGCTTCTGGGGTACCTATTCCGGTTTTTAACCCCCTTCTCACCCCTTGAGAGCGTCCTCGTGTCCTTCCTCATAACCTCCCTCGGCTTCATCGGTGGCGGCGTTATGTCCGCCGTAAAGAGGGACCTGGGTAAAAAGGACTTCGGGTACGTCCTCCCCGGCCACGGTGGCATAATAGACCGTATAGACTCCCTCTGCTGGGCCGCCCCCGTCTACTTCCACTACATCGCCTACTTCCACGGCCATTACCTCCTGATAACGGGGACTAAGAGTTGATGAGGGTACTGCTCTTCTTGTGGGGGTTTGCCGAGGCAACTCTGTTCTTTGTAGTTCCGGACGTCCCCGTGAGTTTTCTGGCCACCGGAGGGGTAAAACGGGCTTTAACGGGAGCGGTATGGGCGGCCTTCGGTGCCGTCCTCGGTGGGGCGCTGATGTACTCCCTCGCTGCGGTATGGCCCGATACCATCCTTGCTGTAGTTGAGAAGGTTCCGGCCGTATCAACGGCCATGGTGGAGGGGGTACGGGGTCAGGTTCAACACATGGGAGCGTGGGCTATGTTTAAAGGGGCTTTCTCCGGTGTCCCCTACAAGGTTTACGCCTCCGTCTTCGGAGCAGTCCGTTTTAACTTCCTGCTTTTTCTCCTCCTGAGTTTTCCGGCAAGGCTCCTGAGGTTCGTCTTAGTTGCCCTCCTTATAAACGCCATGGCGAGGATCATCCCGAAACGCCTTCATATTCCCCTTCTTGCCGCCGGATGGACGATTTTTTACCTCCTATTCTGGTACCTCATGCCATGGTAAGAGAACTGATATTCGCCCTTATCGTCAGACCCTTCGTAATGTTCTTCATAGGTGTAAGGAAGGTGGGGGAGTTAAATCTGCCCGAAGGTCGGTTCATTATCGTTTCCAACCACGCCAGCCACGTTGACACCCTCGTCCTTCTGTCCATCATCCCACTCAGGAGGCTCAGAGAGGTAAGACCGGTTGCCGCGGCCGACTACTGGACGAAGAATAAACTGGTGTACGCTATTGTCTCCTTCCTCTTTAACATTCTGCCCATACCACGTAGGCCGTCCGTAAGGAACAACCCTCTCAGGATAATGGAAAGTGCCCTTGATGAGGGGTACTCCCTGATCGTGTACCCGGAAGGGACCCGTGGGTACGGCGAGAGCGTTGGCCCGTTTAAGAGCGGTGTCGCCCACCTCATAAAGAGGCGTCCGGACGTGACCGTTATACCCGTCTTCATAGAGAACACCTGGAACGTACTTCCCAAAGGCCATCCGGTACCCGTTCCCCTCTTCGTGAGTGTGGCCATAGGCGAGCCTCTGAAGTTCACCGGAGAGGAAGACAGGGAGGAGATCCTGAACGCCCTCTACCGGGCGGTCGTGGACCTTAGGACGAGGTTAAACTGACGGAAAGCACATACAATACTGGGCGATCTGCCGTACAATCGTATTTATGAAAAGATTAACGCTTTTACTGATACTGCCCGCGCTTTCGTGCATGCCGGGTGGATGCCAGCAGAAGATCGCCGAGAAGGTGGCCGAAAAGGCCGTGGAGGCACAGGGTGGTGGTAAGGTAGACCTTAACGTGGGATCCGGTTCGGTAAATATAACCGGGGACCTGAAGGATATCGTATATCCGGGTGCCAGGGTGGAGGCCACGTACGAGGCGGAGGATGGGAAGGCTATGGCCATGTCCACGGACAAATCACCGGAGGAGGTGGCGGCGTTCTACGTTAAGAAGTTCGGAAAACCCGCCGTGAAGGCCATGCAGGAGAACGGTATATCCATGGTATGGGAGAACGGCCTGTCCGTGACGGCGGTGGCCGATAAAGATGGCGGTATTACCCGTATCATGGTCGGCCGTAGTACCAGGTAAGGCAACCGGGGGCGATTCTCCACTCGTCTATTATCATACCATCGCCCGGTACCTTCCATTTTCAAATATCTGAAGGAGGTGAATGAGGTTCATCATTTACAGCCACACAGTGTCCCACCCGCGGTGAGTTTATTATTCACAGCAGTTAGTGCCTGCTTGTGTCGTGTACCCCGATCAAAGATAGGGACATTTTGGAGTGGAAAGAGAGTAAGCGTAATTTAACGAAGAAACGTAACACCTCACTTCTACACAAGTACACCTATATAATATCCAAATTATGAGGAGAGCATCTTTATTAACACTCTCACTTGTATGGCTTACCGGCGGATGTGCCTCCCTTATAACGGTGGACAAGACTGAGATAAAGGAGGGGGAAGGCAGGATACTTCTACAAGGGGGTGGTGGTGTGGATATCGTATCCGAACGGAGTACTGATCCTTACACGGGTGAAAGCTCAACGTACAGCATAACGACGTTTACGATAGAGGGAGGTGGCGGTTATTCATATGGCTTTTCCAAAATGCTCGCCGCGGGTGTAGATCTGCCTTTAGGAATATCGTTTATGAACGTTGAGGGTGCATCCTTCACGGCCTTCCAGTCTATGCCTCGCGGATACGCGAAGTTGGTCTTGGGTGGGGAAAACGCACGTTTAGCCTTTAAAGGGGGATTGGGTCTCTATATGGGCACCTATAACATATCATCCTTAACGGGTGATACGACTGTTTCTTCCACAAGCTTCGGTGCTTATCCCGGTTTCTTTGCCGCCATTATGCTGGGATTCGGTTCACCTGAGAGGTTCACGATAGCCCTTCAGTCTACGCCTCTGATGTTATGGGGTGCGTATCATTTGAACGATAAGGTATCCGTATGGATGGGGATCATGGGGTACGCATGGGGTGGCGATGGCAGTAGCGTTAGCTATCTGTCCCTACACGGAGGAGTGGGTTACTGGTTCTGAACAGGACCCTACAGGTTATAAGGAACGTTAAGAGCGGAAATTTCCGGGAATTACCACCAGGGGCGATTTCCCCGTTAGAATACGTCCATGCTCCTGATATTAGGATACGCCTACGATATCTTTAACATGGGCTACTCTCCGTGGGAGATGGAAGGGATAGCCCAGCCCGATTACACCTTTTACTCCTCCGTTTTCAACTACGCCGCCGGCACGTACGGTGGGGTACTGGGAGGAAACTACAGGGAGTACGGGGCAAGGTTAAAGTTCTTTACGTCCGGAAGCATGACCATGACGGACGAGAACGGAGACTCCATAGGGGTTTTCTCCTCCAACTTCGTCGCCCTTGACGGTCTTTACTCCTTCTCCTTCAGAGACGTAAAGGTTAAGGCGGGTCCCTCCCTGAGGTACGCATCCCTATCCCCGAAGATCAGGGGTATAGCCCTCGCGGTCGTACTGTACGCCTATCGGGACTTTATCAAGGACTGGGGATACTTTAACGTTTACGCCTCAGTGGACGGCGTGGGATACGAGGCCCTTCCGGTCGGTCTGAAACGGACTCCCACGTCCTTCAGGGCGTACGCCGGCGGTAAGGTAAGGTACTCCCATCTCGTAGGACGAATTCAGGGGGGGTACTACTCCGTAGGTGGCCCGGCCATATCCGGATCCGTAGGGTTGGAGTACGACCTCTTACAGTTCAGGGTAGGGTACGACTCCCATTACGCCTCCCTCTACGGCGGATACGGAAGGGACAGGATAGCCGGCTCCTACTTCCTCATAGGGCTAAACTACCGTAACTTTACCTTCTCCTACGCCTACAACCCTCTGGGACTCTTTGGGGACAGGCACGTGGTAGGTATAGCGTACAACAGATGAAGGTCGTTGTGGCCCTCGGAGGGAACGCCCTCCGGAAGAAAGGGGAGGGTTTTGATTACGAGACCCATTACGAAAACGCCCTGCTGACCTTCAGAAAACTTGCCGAGAGCGGTTTCTTCTCCCCCGAAAGGAAGGTGATCGTAACCCACGGCAACGGTCCCCAGGTGGGTATGGAGTTCATGAGGCACTTTCTAACCAAGGATCGCTATCCGATGTACCCCCTACACGCTCTCACGGCCTCCACTCAGGGGTGGATAGGTTACATCCTGGAGCAGGCCCTCAGGAAGGTACTTATGGAGAGGGGAATATCCCGCGAGGTGGCGACGGTGGTGACCTTGGTTGAGGTATCGCCAGATGATCCCGCACTCAAAAACCCGGAAAAGCCCATAGGGGAGTTCATGAGCCGGGAGAGGGCAATGGAGTTATCCATACTTACCGGACTCCCGGTTAAGGAGGATGCCAACAGGGGGTGGAGGCTGGTCGTGGGTTCTCCCCGACCCCTGAAGGTCATAAATTCCCGGATAATAGGCGCCCTCGCCGAGGTGGGGGTTGTCGTGATAGGCGTGGGAGGGGGTGGAATCCCCGTAACGGGGAAACTGTCCGGTGTCCCGGCCGTAATAGACAAGGATCGGGCCAGCTCCCTTCTTGCCAGAGAGGTGGGGGCGGATGCCCTTTATATCCTCACTCAGGTTCCCTTCGTGTACGTGAACTACGGAAAGCCCACTCAGAAACCTTTACGGAAGGTGCGGGTGAAAGATCTGGAGAGGTACATGGAGGAGGGACACTTTGCCCCCGGCAGCATGCTTCCGAAGGTGGAAGCCGCCATAGATTTCCTCAAAAACGGAGGTAAAAGGGTTGTGATAACCTCTCCGGATTACCTCCCGGAGACCGAAAGGGGGGATGCCGGTACGGTCGTCCTGCCATGAGGAACCTCGTTAGACGATCTCTTTCCGACCCCTACCTCCTGATCCTTCTGGCCATATTCGTCTTCTCCCGGATATTTCTCCGTATTGTACTCGGAGTAAGGTTTGATATGTCCTCCCTCACGTGGGCGTGGCAACTCCTTGACCCCGCATGGTTGAAGTCCGATCCCCTGACCTCAATATGGTACATGCACATGCAACCTCCCCTCTTCAACCTCCTCACGGCCTTTGCCCTCAGAACGCCCTTTCCTTCCGTCCTACTTGACGCTCTTTTCCTGACGTTCGGCTTCCTCATCACGGTTATCCTCTACAGGCTGGCTATATGGTTCGGACTTTCCCGTCCCCTTTCGGCCATAGCCGTGGCCGTGGTATTCGTCCTCAACCCCTCATCTTTCCTTTACGAGACGTGGTACTTCTACACGTATCCCGTCCTATTTCTCACGGCTCTTTTCTCTCTCCTCCTCGTCAGAGCCATCCGTAACCCCACGTTCTGGCGGTTGACGGCCGCACTATCCGTCTTAACGGTGATCACCCTCACCCGGTCCAGCTATCACCTGATAACGTTCGTCATCGTGGGTCTGGGGCTGGTGTGGTTCCTCAGGAAAAAGTGGAGAACAGTTATCCTCGCGGTCGCGATAACCTCTCTCCCTACCTTCCTATGGTACTTCCGGAATTACGTTATGTTCGGCACCTTCTCCCCCACCAGCTGGACGGGTATGAACCTCACCCGTCTCGTATGGAACATGCCCGGCTGGGGAGAGGAGAGGTTCAGGGAACTCCACAAGGAAGGTATCGTTTCCGCCCTTATGACCACCTACCCCTTCTCCCCTCCCGATGTGTACGTTCGGCTTCTGAGTTTCAAGGAGCGTACGGGTGTGGAGGTGCTGGACTCCTTTTACGAGCCGACTACGGGAGGCCCCAACTACAACCACGCCGTCTATCCCGTGGTCTCCGGGGTACTTCTCAGGGACAACATCAATCTCGCACGGCGTTATCCGTACGTTTACATCCGGGCTGTGGCATCCGCCTTCAAGAACTTCACGTACCCCCCCTACGCCTACGTGTATATGGGCAGGTTCCACCTACTCTTTGATGAAAACAACCTGCGAATATTTCACAGTCTCAAACCCTTTCTGCGGGTTTACGACCTCCTCTACGGATGGCCGGGAAAAAAGTTTCCGGGTATAACCGTCCTCCTCCTCATTATGGCCTTTCTTTTACTTCTGCCCCGCCTTCTGAAACGGCCGGAGACAGGGGTTCTGAGCCTGTTCCTGCTCTACCTGATAGGCGTACACACGGCCTTTGAGAGGAGGGAGAACATGAGGTTCAGGTTCCAGTTTGAGGCCGTTCTTGTACTTTTGATAATGGCCGGCATCACTCAATCTATCAACTCCGCGAACTCCCTTCCCAGAAATTCTATGAATTCGGGGGAATCGGATGCCCGCGATATGGGGCCGTCGTAAACGATCTTCCCCTTTTCCAGAAATATCACCCTATGCCCGAACCTCCTCGCAAGGACTATGTCGTGGGATATGATCACGGTGGTGGCGTCCAGCTCCTCGTCCAGCTTCTGCATGAGGTCGTATATCATCCGGGAGGTCATAGGATCAAGGCCACTCGTCGGCTCGTCGTAAAAGATGTACTCCGGATCCACTGCTATGGCCCTTGCTATACCTACCCGCTTACGCATGCCACCGGACAGTTCCGAAGGGTACTTCGTATACGCGTCCTTAAGACCCACATGCTCAAGAGCCTCCATCGCCCTCTCCGTGGCCTCTTTTGAAGGTATTCCGGACTCTATCAGGGGGAGCCTGACGTTCTCAAGGACGGTCATCCAGTCAAAAAGGGCGGCCCCCTGAAATACGTACCCGAACTTCTTCCTGAGTTTACTCAGTGTACCCCAGTCGGCCGTGTCCACCCTCACGCCGTTTACCCACACCTCCCCCTCGGTTGGCTTAAGCAGGCCGACTATACACTTCAGGAGAACGGACTTCCCCACGCCGCTCCTTCCCAGTACCACGACCGTATCCCCGTCGGGTATCTCAAGGTCTATCCCGTCCAGAACCTTCAGTTCTCCGAAGTACTTTTTGAGCCTTTTAAGCAGGATCAAGAGGCAATTTTAAGGTAGCCGTAGACGACCGTATAGGTAGCCGAGATTGAGGGTAGGCCATCTATCCCCCTGATGCGGAGACCCCTACGCCGAAGTAGTATGGCCTTCACCTCTTTCTTACGCATCCGCATCCTCTACCTCCGGGTTTTTTACAACCAAAATCCCTTTTAAGGGAGGAACTTCAAGGTGTTTGGGAATGGATAGAACCCACTCGTATCTATCAACCTTATAGTCGGCACGCTCAACATACTCCTGCGTGTTTTCGTATTTTCTTTTTAGAATGTCAGGGTCTATTCTGGGGCTACTCTTAGCCTCCACTATACGGGCAACGACCTTGCCGTCCTTATCCTCGTAGATATAAACGGCATCGGCATACTTTTTGCGACTCTCAAGGTCTGGTTTAAGAACCACCTTAACGTTTCGGGGTTTTACCTTAGAGCTTCCAACAAGGTGTAATTCCCTGTGCCATACTTCACTCTCCATTAGATCCCTTATATCAAGTAGGATTTGGGCGATAATACGGAGGTCTGGATTCTGAATCTGGTTTATGAGATCATCGGGATTCACGTTAAGATTATACATATGTTCGGGGTTTGAGGAGGCGAAGAAGTTAAGCCTTTCACGGATAGAAGTCTGCCTGTACTTCTCTGCGGCTTCGGTAAGGAAGTCGTAAAGTTCTCTCCTACCCCCAATTCGGGTCTATAATTTCAATATGAAAGTCATATGGGATGATTTTGCCCTGCTCTTTTTGAGGGTTTCGGTCTCGGCCATGATGATGGTACACGGTGTAGGTAAACTCTCCGACCCCGGCTCCTTCGTTAACCTCATAGAGATGAGCCTTAAGGCGGGTTCCCTATCCGTTCCCCTGGCGTACGCCTCCATACTGGCCGAAACCCTATTCCCCCTCCTGATTGTCCTCGGTATTATGGTGAGGGTATCCGCCCTCATATCGGCCATCAATATGCTCGTTGCGGCTTTCGTCTTCCACATTATGGTCAAGGGGGATCCGTTCTTTGCATGGGAAAAGGCCGCCCTTTACGCTGTGGTCTTCCTCTACCTCGCTATAGTGGGAGGCGGAAGGTATACCGTTTTTAGATTTTTACGGGTTTAGAATGAACACGTTATGACAGATAAGAAAGGATGGTGGATCTTAGTTGACAAAGATGGCCTGATCATAGCCGGCGAAGGGCGATCCAAGGAGGATCTGGAGTACTTTGCCGCAGTGATAACCTTCGCTATAATAAGCCTGCGTAAAGCCATACGGGAAGAGATGGGCTCCGAAATATCGGAGATTTCCTTTAAAGTACCCGAACGTGGCCTCGTTTTTCACGTCCTTTCGCTCAAAGGGGGTAATCTCTTTCTGATAACTGCAATGCCGGAGTCCATGCCTCTTGGCATGATTCGTCTTAAGACGAAGGAGATATACGAGCGGGCAGAGAAGATAGTGGAGTCTCTGGGAACCAGAAAAGGATAAAGCCATGATACAGTGGAGCGAAAAGGTAGCGACCGGCGTTCCGAAGATAGACGTTCAACACAGGGTTCTCATCAGGAACTTCAACCTCCTTGAGGAACATATCAACAACAGAACCCTGAGTTACGATGAACTTAACGAGTTACTGCTCTTTCTTCTCAAGTACGCCGAATGGCACTTCGGTAGGGAGGAGGAGTGTGTGGAAGAGACCGGATGTTACATAGCCGAACTTAACAAAAAACAGCACGAGTGGTACATAAAACACTTCACCCAGTTGTACGAGGAGTTTAAGGCTATCAAGGACTGGACCGAGGAGAAACTCTACGAGTGGGCCTCAAGGGTCCATAAAGAACTGAGCGAGTGGCTCCTAAAACACGTTATAAGGACGGACAGACATATCGGTGTGTGCATGGGTAAATTGAAACCGGAGGAAGTTCCTCCCCCCGAAGAGAATCTGACGTAAATGCCCCGGGAGGGACTTGAACCCCCGACCCGCGGATTAAGAATCCGCTGCTCTGCCTGCTGAGCTACCGGGGCAACTACGGGTGGCCATAAGCCGGGTTCTGTACTCGGTGGTCATCTATCTGGCCCCACCGGTTACCCGATGAGGTCCGTCGCGGCCTACCCGGCGCTCAGGGGGTGCGGGCCACACCCCGGACCCGGAAGGGTCCTTCGCGCCTTATTTGGCCTTGCTCCGGGGGGCGGTCACCAGAGCCAGCCTTACGGCCAGCCGGGGGCCTTTCACCCCCTCACCCCGCATTGCTGCGGAGCCGGTGGGCTCTTACCCCACCCTTTCACCCTTGCCTCCATGACCCTTCCCCTTTCGGGGAAGGCGGATCGGCGGTCTTGTTTCTGTGGCCCTGCCGTGTGGGGAAAACCCCCACCCCGGGCGTTACCCGGCACCCTGCCCTCTGGAGCCCGGACTTTCCTCCCCCGCCGAAGCGGAGGCGACCACCGGCCACCCGTGGAAACAATTATAAAGCGGAACAGCTCTCAACCTATCACCCCTCCTTAAAATGGGGACGTGATTTACGACCTCTTAGACGCCGTATCCGCCGGAGATCACGACAAGATAAGGCAGTACATGGGACAGCTGGAGGATCCGAACCTGACCGAGAACGGACGCGTCCTCCTGTGCGAGGTATTTGACCTGCCGGAGGTCCCTCCCCCCGAATCCCTGAACACCCTGGTGGAGATGGGGGCGAACCTCAACATCAGGATCGTATATTTCAAGGAGAGAAGGGACCTCTTTGCCACTCCCCTCAACTGCCTCGTGGAACGGATGGTGAGCCTCTGGGCGGCGAAGGACGATAGACTCAAGAAGTTGTGGAGGTTGTTTGAGAGGGCAATAGAACTGGGGGCGGACCCCACCCTACCCACCTTGAGCATGTACGGTGAGGCCGTTCGGTACGGTTATACGGAACTCGTTGAGAGGCTCCATCAGCTCGGCGCCGACCCCAACGCCCTGGCCCTGGCCAAGGTCCCCGTCCCCACCGTAACCCTTAGCCGGAATACGAAGGTAGCAAGGATGTTGGAGGGTATGGGGGCGGACCCCATGGCTAAGGACTTCCTCGGCAGAGGCCCCCTCTTCAGCCTTATGGACTCCTTCAACCGGACCCGTGCCATCAACGACTGCTACGTCGCCCCCATCAGCGTCGTAAAGTGGTTCGTCAGGAAGGGGGCCGACCCGTACGAGGTCCTGGAGGGAGGGATAACCGTCGCCCACCTCGCCGCCCGTGGGGGAAACGCTAAGGCCCTGAAGTACTTCGCCTCGCTCGGTGTGGATCCCAACCGCAGGGACGACGAGGACAAAGCCCCCATACATTGGGCGGCCTCAAATTACGGTCTGACCTGGAGGAGGTCCTACCTGAAGGTCTTTGACGTCCTCGCCGAACTCGGTGTGTCCCTTGACGAACCGGACGGTGAGGGGAACCCACCCCTACACATAGCCGCGCGGAAGAAGGCCTACGAGACCGTCCTCCACCTCCTGAAGTTGGGCGCCAACCCGGAGGTAAGGGATTCCGGGGGGATGACGCTCTGGGATATACTCGCCCAGCAGGGAAAGGTCCTCCGCTCTGGAAGGATCGTCAGCGTGGATTACGACGTACCCCAGCGGATAAGGGACGTAGATAGGGCTGCTTCCACCCTCAAGGAGGTGCTTGAGGAGGTGGGCATCTCCCTACCCACCCGTAAGGCCCTCGTCCTCTATCCGGACCTGAAGGCGTCTCCGGACTTGATGAAGGTGGGCGGGATACCTCCGGGGATAGGGAGGGACAGGTGGCCGGTCGCACGGAAGGAGGTCTTCATGGCCATACTTGAGGAGGAGGGGGTAAAGCGGCGGGAGAGGTGGTGGAAGAAGTGGAGGGAGAGGTACGGGGATTACCCGGAGGGGTTCCTCCCCATGGAGCATTTCCTGACCCTTGACCTCCGCCCCCTCGGATACCTGCCGGAGGGCCTCCCTGAAGGTACGGTAGCCGTCTCCCTCTTCTTCCCGCTGGTCAGATCCAACCTCAAGGAGTACCTCGCGTGGGGTAAGGAAACCCTGAAGACCTCGGAGTTCTACGCCCTCGTCCCCTTGAGTGAGGAGGACGTCGCCCGTGGCCCCCTCCTGATAGAGGAGGAAGTGCCGAGGTATTCGGCAAACAAACCGCCCTACGCCCTAACCTACAGGGAGGTGGAGGTCCCCCTGATACTGAAGGAGTTCTTCTATATGGAGGATTACGACTCCGCCATCGTCAAGGGGGATGAGGGGACCCTCCGCGAGATCGCCCCGTCCCTCCTCAACGCTCTGTTGAGCATGAGGGGGGAGGACCGCCTGAAGGTGATACGGGCGATTCACGATCTGGAGCATGCCCTACTCCAGACCTCCTTCATCGGAGGCGTCCCCATATACACGCAGGAAAACAAGGGGGACCCGCTTGAGAGGTTCGTAGCCCAGTTGGGGGACGATATAACCGAGTACGGGGACCTGATCTGGAGCAACTTCGGCCTGGCCGTCGTATATGTCTTCACCCACCGGACGTTCGCCCAGAGGTACTGAAAAAAGGGGGGCCTTCCGGCCCCCTTTCCGTCAGATCATCTCAAATATCCCTGCTGCTCCCATACCTCCACCGATGCACATCGTGACCATACCGAGCTGGCCCCCTATCCTCTGCAGCTCGTACAGGAGTTTGGCCGTCAGGATGGCACCCGTCGCGCCGAGCGGGTGGCCGAGGGCTATGGCTCCGCCGTTGGGATTCACCCTCTCGTAGGGAAGGTTAAGCTCCCTTATAACTGCGAGGGACTGGGCGGCGAAGGCCTCGTTCAGCTCTATCACGTCCATGTCCTCAACAGTCAGGCCGGCCAGTTTCAGGGCCTTGGGTATGGCCTTTATGGGGCCTATCCCCATTATCTCCGGGGGTACACCGGCGACGGCGTAGGACTTGAAGTAGGCGGCCGGTCCCTTTATGCCGAGGGCCTTGGCCTTCTCCTCGGACATCACTATGACGGCCGCGGCCCCATCGCTCGTCTGGGAGGAGTTCCCGGCCGTCACCGTACCGCCCTGCTTGAAGACCGGCTTCAGTTTGGCCATCTTCTCAAGGGAGGTGTCGTACCGCACACCCTCGTCCACCTCAAACACTATCTCCTGTACGTACGGGTTCCCGTCCTCGTCCTTTCTGATGACGCGGGTCTTTACGGGGACTATCTGCTCCTTGAACCTGCCCTCCTTTATGGCGCGGGCAGCCTTCATGTGGCTCTCGTACCCGAACTTGTCCTGATCCTCGCGGGAGATGTTGTACATCTCCGCCACCCTCTCGGCCGTCAGGCCCATGGACATATAGACTTCCGGATGGTTGTCCATAAGGTACGGGTTGGGTGACGTCTTTATCCCTCCCATGGGTACCTTGCTCATGGACTCAACGCCACCGGCGATGATGAGGTCGGCCCATCCGGCCATGATCCACTGGGCGGCTATAGCGATAGACTGGAGACCTGAGGAACAGAAACGGTTTATGGTCATACCGGGCACGTCCACGGGCAGCCCCGCCCGCAGGAGGGCCACACGGGCCACGTTCATTCCCTGCTCCGCCTCCGGGAAGGCACACCCCATTATTACGTCGTCTATCTCTTTGGGGTCTATGCCGGACCTCCTGACCACCTCCCCTATCACGAGGGCAGCCAGCTCGTCCGGCCGCGTGTCCTTCAAGCTCCCCCTCGGAGCCTTTCCGATCGGCGTCCTCACGGGGTAAGCGACGACTACCTTTCTCATTTTTTCCTCCTTCAGTTTCTTAAAACTTTGCCCGTATTCAGCATGTGGATTATGCGCTGCTGGGTCTTCTCGGTGCCGCAAAGCCTCAGGAAGGCTTCCCTCTCAAGGTCAAGGATGTCCCACTCGTCCAGCTCCATGCCGTAGGGGACGTCCCCTCCCGTCAGTACTCTGGCGATCTGCTCGGCTATGAAGGCGTCGTGTTCGGTTATCCATTTACCTTCAACCATGTTGTATATCATCATCTTCAGGTAGCCGAAGCCGGATCTTCCGGTGACCTTTATCTTTCTGGGAACGGGGGGCTGGAAACCGGTACGGGCCATCTGCAGGGCGGTCTGCTTGGCCTCGTAGATAAGAAGGTCCTGGTTGTAGGTGACGCCGTCCCCCTCGCGGAGGTACCTGTACTTCCTGGCCTCGTAGGCGCTCATGGAGACCTTGGCCATCCCTATGGTCAGGAGGGCCTCCTTCAGGTAGGGGTACGGGTCCCCCTCTCCCCTCTCCATGGCGTCCTGGGTCCAACGTATCAGCATCTCCTTTGTGCCACCGCCGGCCGGTAGGAGTCCCACGGCCACCTCAACCAGTCCCATGTAGGTTTCGGCAGCCGCCTGCGCTCTGTGGGAGTGCATAACAAACTCCGTTCCACCACCGAGGGTCCGTCCGAAGGGAGCGGCTACTATGGGTTTTTCAAAGTACTTGAGGGCCATTACAGCCTTCTGGAACTCCTTCACCATCATGTCCAGCTCTTCCCACTCCTCTTCGGCTATAGTCTGGAGGATGAGGGCGAGGTTGGCTCCGGCGGAGAAGTGGCGTCCCTGGTTGCCTATTACCAGAGCGTCAAAGTCGCTACGCACCTTCTCAAGGCTCTGATGCACCATCTGGATGATTCCGGGGCCTATGGCGTTGGCCTTGGTGTGGAACTCAAGGAGGGCCACTCCGTCCCCCAGGTCTATCAGGCTGGCCTCGTTGTTCTCCATCACCACCTTACCGGCGTTCTTCAGGTACTTGAGAACGATAACGCCCTTCGGCAGCTCCTCCGGTACGTAATCCTTTCTGGTGAAGTCAAAGTAGAGCCTGCGGGTAGGCTCCTGAAGGTAAAAGCTTTCCTTACCAGCATCAAGCAGAGCCTGAACGTTCTTCGGCACCTCCCGCCCTTCCTCCGTTATCCTCTGGACGAACTCCTTAACTCCTACGGCGTCGTAGGTCTCAAAGGGGCCGAGGCGGAAGTTGAAGCCCCACTTTATGGCGTTATCAACGTTGAGGATGTCGTCGGCTATCTCCGGTATGCGGTTGGCAGCGTATATGAGGTAGGCGGACAGGATCTTCCAGGCGAACTCCGCCGCCTTGTCCTTGCCGTTTATGAGGGTCTTTATCCGCTTTCCGGGGTCCTCCTCCATCAGGGCGGCCTCAACGGAGGCGAACTTGGGCTTGGTCGCCTCCCTGTACTCCAACGTCTTCCAGTCTATGACGTACTTCTTGCCGTTTACCCTCTTGTAGAAGCCAGCGCCCGTCTTGTCGCCGAGGAGACCCTTCTCCACCATCTTCAGGAGGAACTCCGGGGGCTTGAATATCTCCCGCATCTCGTCGTTGGGGGCGTTCTCGTAGACGTTCCGGGCCACGTGGAGGAGGACGTCAAGGCCAACCATATCTACGGTGCGGAAGGTGGCGGACCTCGGCCTACCCATCGCCCTACCGGTTATGGCGTCCACCTCCTCCACCGTCAGGTCCATCTCCATCATGGTGTGGATGGTGTGGAAGATGTGGAAGACGGCGAGACGGTTCCCGATGAAGTTGGGGGTATCCTTGGCCATCACCACGCCCTTACCGAGGCGGCGCATGGCGAAGTCCCTCATAAACTCAACGACCTCCGGATCCGTCTCCTTGCCGGGGATAAGCTCAAGGAGCTTCATGAATCGGGGTGGGTTGAAGAAGTGGGTGCCGAGAAAGTGCCTACGGAAGTCCTCGCTCCGGCCTTCGGCTATGGCGTTTATGGAGAGACCGGAGGTGTTCGTGGAGACTATGGTACCGGGCCTCCTGTACTTCTCCACCTTCTCAAAGAGGCTCCTCTTGATGTCTAACCTCTCAACCACGGCCTCAACGATCCAGTCGGCGTCGGCTATCTTGGGCATATCGTCCTCAAAGTTGCCGATGGTGATGCGGCTGGCGAACTCCGGGGCGTAGAAGGGGGGTATCTTCTTCTCCTTCAGCATCCGCTGAAGGGCCATCCGTGGAAAGCGGTTGCGATCCTTCTCGTCCTTGGCGTCCTTCGGCACTATGTCCAACAGGAGAACTTCCACGCCCACGTTGGCGAGGTGGGCGGCTATCTGGCTCCCCATGACACCAGCACCAAGGACCGCTGCCTTTTTAATACGGTACTTGCTCATTCTTGCAGGGATTATACGGCGGGAGTACGGGATGCAACCTCCGGTCACGTGGAAAGTGTTTCGGGGTATAATTAAAATTCATAACCTCCAGAAGGGACAGGGCACTCATAAGTCTCCATGAACTTCGGGTGATATTTGTGGGTTAAAAATGTGGATATGTCCCCCCCTATAATAACCTGTAAAGGGTATCAAAGGCCGAGTAAGTGGCGAAGGGCAGAGAGACCGTAAGCCCGTCCCCGGGAGAGAGACAGAGGAGGCAGGGGAGGGGCAGGGAGCCGCCGGGAAGTGCGTGCCTACAGCGGGTGGTCGCCTGAGAGCGGCCTATGGGAGGGACCGGCCCCAGTACCGGCTGGGGGCTGTGAGGCACGAGGCGGCAAAGTTTTGGGGTATTAACTCTTGGGACGGGTCTGTAAATTCACAAATTTTCAAAGAGGCAGGACCGGAGGTTCAGCAAAAATTGGGGAAAATGAGGGGGTGTAAGTTTGAAAATTATTCATCTGACAGAACGGGGCTGAAATCTACCTTGTGGAATTTAAACGTCGCCTATCTTCACCAACAGGCGGGGGTCCTCCTATTCTCAAATCTACCTTGTGGAATTTGAACCTTTTGGCAAAAAGATGATGTTGTCATAGAGCGGGACGTTGTCGTACTCCTTCACCGGCTCCATCTCCGACACCCTTCGCTTGGTACCCTTGAGAACGAACGGACGGTACCCCATTTCCAGCAGATACATGTACCCGCCCAGAAAGAGCGGCCCCTTCTCTATTACAAGTATAGACCTTGACCTCTCAATCGTTTTGGCCATTCCCTTCAGAACCTCGTTCTCCCACCCCTCAACGTCTATCTTCACCATACGAACATTCTCTATTCCCAGATCGTTTAACACGTCGTCCAGCCTCCTGACCCTCACACGGAACCTCTTTCCACTCCGATTAGTCTCTATTAGCGTGGTCTCGCTCACGGGTCTGTTATCGTACATGGAGAGGTAACGGTACTCCTCCCTGCTTCCCAGCGCTACGTTCAGGGCGATCACGTTTTTTACAGAGTTCATTTTGAGATTCCTCAAAAGTACCCTGTAGGCCAGTGGGTTAGGTTCAAAGGCGAGAACTTTCCCTTCTCTGCCCACCTTTATGGCAGCGTACATGCTGAAGAAACCTACGTACGCTCCTACATCCACGAAAACGTCCCCACGTCCCAAAAATCTGTTCAGAACGCTAAGCGTTCCCACCTCCTCTCTGCTCAAAAAATACTCCTCTCCTATACCTTCCATCACCACCATCTTCGCCCCGTAAACGTTCTTGAAGGTCATAGGAATTTTCAGGTACCTTAGAGCGTTTAGCAGTACTCTCCTGATCCTACGCATGTAAGCCGTTATTTTAAACGGATAAAGGGGGAGTGCTCCACGTAAACGGAACATTTTGATAGTTTGGTGTTGGTAAAGTGGAGCCGCATAACGGTTTCATCCACGTTCCGAACTTATGTTGCACCCTTAGAATAAAGACAGGTCAATGTTTTTATACCTTTTATCCGCAACCTATCAGGTGATCAGTACGGGGGATAACAACTCCCCCGGAACGTTTAGATGGGCCATAGACCAGGCCAATTCATCCCCCGGTCCCGATACGATCACGTTCAACATCCCCGACACCGACCCCGGATACGTATGCTCCTCCGGGAACTGCTGGTGGAGGATAACCCTGACCTCCAAACTCCCGATCATAACCGACCCCGTCCTCATAGACGGGTGGAGCCAGACGGCTAACCGTGGAAATACCAACCTGTGCCATCCCTCCTACAGGGCGGCCCCGGATTCGGCCGGGTGGACCGGCGTTCAGAACTCGTACCCCCGTACCGTCGGAACCCTCGGAGCTACCTTACCGTACTTCCCCTGCCCCGAAGTTGAGGTAGACCTGAACGGCGTTTCTTATAGTTATGGGATCGTACAAATAGATGCTTCAGACGTCCTCGTAAAGGGCATGGCCCTCTTCAACGGAGGGGGAAGCTCCGGGAGTCAGGTGATACGCGTAAGGCCGGGCAGTTATAACGTAACCCTCCGAGAGCTATTCGTGGGTCTTCCGGCCGACGGTAGCGAGCCGGCGGACTCAACCCGTTCGGATTGCGTGTTTGTTGATAGTACTACGTCCGGAAAATTCTCCCGTCTGTACGTCGGCTTCTGCGGTTCCCATGGCATTAAGTTCGGAAACACTTCTGCCACGACATCTTCCGGCTGGGTGGTGGACTCCTCAGAAATATTCGCCAGTGCGTGGTACTTTGATCAGGGAGACAACGTTAACGTTTACTTCAGGAACGTTACCCTGCGACGCAACCTCATACACTCGTCCAACAACCCCGGAGGGTCCGACATCAGGGTCTTCGGCGCCGGCATAGAGGTACGGTACGACGCCGATACGACCGTTATCACGGAGAATACCGTATACGGTAACGGGACCAAGGGCGTATTTGTAGACGGGGGGTCCGACTACGTGGAGATATCCTACAACCGCATATACGGAAACGGGTGGAACCTGCCCGGACCGGGCGTGGGTGTGGGCGAAAAGAGGGGTATATCCACGAACGTCCTAATTACCCGGAACTATTTCTCAGATAACGGAGGCCTCGCCATAGATCTGGACTCGTCGGGTGCCTCAGGATCCGCAGGGGACGGTGTAACGTGTAACGACGGCCTGAGACAGACCAACAACCCCAACGTCCTTATTGACTACCCCTATCTGGACTCGGCGAGGCTCTACGTGTCTTCGGGAGATACTACCCTTCTGGTATGGGGAAGGGCTTACACGGGAGCAGACAGCGTTGAGGTCTACGTCGTCTCCACGCTTGATAACGAGAACTGTCCGGGTGAGGTGAACGGTCACGGAGAGGGGGGAACCTTCCTTACGGCGGTCCCGGTGGTACTCAACTCCTTCAACGTATCCCTGAAGGTGGACAGCCTCGGTCCGGACTGGGGGTCGGGGTCCCTCTACCTCACGGCCTTGAGCCGGGATAACCTGTGGAACACGTCCGAATTCTCAGAGAATCTCCCCGTACCCCTGCCGGTTGGTTCATCCGGTGAACTGGTGGTACATGAGAGTGGGGCTATAGATTACACTTACGGCGAAGTGGAGGTGTACGACCCGTCGGGCAGACTCGTATACCGGGGAGACCTGAAAGGGTTTAGAGGGAAAAAGGGAATTTACTTCGTAGTATCCGGTGGGAAAGTAGTTCGCAAAATAGTCAGGTAGCCCCCGTAAAATGTCCGTGTGCTACTCGGAGCCGCTACGAGCTCCCATCAGATAGAGGGCAATACCTTCAACGACTGGACGTTATGGGAGAGGGAGGGGAAGGCTCCCCCGGTGGGGGAGGCGTGCAACGGCTGGGAGAAGATGGAGGAGGACATAGACCTCCTCCTGAAAATCGGGGCGAACGCCTACCGCTTCAGCCTTGAGTGGAGCAGGATAGAGGTGGAGGACGGGGTATTTAATCTGAAGAATCTCCTCAGATACAGGCGGTTCGTGGACGCCCTTCAGAGGGCCGGAATAACACCCATCCTTACCCTTCACCACTTTACGAACCCCGTCTGGTTCTACGAGTCCGGTGGTTGGTTGAGGAAGGATGCCCCTGAGATCTTCGGGAGATACGCCGATCTCGTCAGCCGTTACTTCTCAGACGTAAAGCTCTGGATAACCGTAAACGAACCCAACGTCTACGCCTACAGGGGCTACGTCGCTGGAGACTGGCCACCCGGTGAAAGGTCCATCTTCAAGGCCATGAAGGTGGTAAGGAACATGCTACGCGCCCACTCACAGGCCTACGCCGCCATAAAGGCCAACGTGAGGAGGGCTAAGGTCGGTATAGCCCACCACCTGAGGGTTTTTACCCCCGTAGGGACGCCCGGAAGGATACCGGCTTACCTGAGGGAGTACCTGTTCAACTTCCTGCCCATATACTCCGAAATATCCGGCAAAATACCACCTCCAGCGGCCTTCATGGAGAGCATACACCCCGGAGGGGACTTCATCGGTATAAACTACTACACGAGGGACAGGGTGAGGTTCTCGCTCCTTCAGCCCTTCGGTGTGGAGGAGTTTCCGGAAGGTGTGTGGAGGAACTCCCTCGGATGGGAGGTCTTCCCGGAGGGCCTGTACATGCTCCTCAAGAAGTACAACTTCAACAGACCGGTCATAATAACCGAAAACGGGATAGCTACGGAGAGCCACGAGGAGAGGGTCAGGTTCATAAGGGAACACCTCAAACAGGTAAAGCGTGCCATAGACGAGGGAGTAGAGGTGGCGGGTTACCTGTACTGGAGTCTCATGGACAACTACGAGTGGCTTGAGGGTTATAAGGCGAAGTTCGGAATATTCACCAGAGACAGGAGGAGCAAGGGGAAACTTAACCTCCGGGAGATCTGGTTTAGTATTTGAACGTCCGCTTCCCTTATCAATCAACCTTAAATTTGGAGGATGCTCCGTATTATAGGCAGAATCGTGCTTCTGGTTATGGGCTTTCTCTCGCTTATTTCCGTCTTCCGTTTCCCATCCTATACACCGATCCTCCTCGCGTCCCTTCTGGTGTTTATAACCGTAGTATGGGCCATCAAGGCGACGGTAGAACTCGGTCTGGACAACGTACGTGGACAGTTCTACATGATCATGGCGATAGCCTTCCTCTCTCAGGGAATAGGTTTCGCCTTCACGAACATAGGTGACGTAATAACTCTCCCGTTCGTAAGCGTAATCACGTACATCCTTGCGAGGTTCTTCCTGTTCATCGGCAACGTGAGGTACATAGTTTACTTCCAGTCCCTCGGATACAGGTTGAACTTAACGAGGTTCCTTATGGTCCTCCTCCTGACCCTCCTCCTCATCGGTATGACCGTCCTCGTTCCCAACGTCGTTGAGATCTTCAGGACGCTATCCCCGTACGCCCTCTTTATAGCGCTGGACGTCGGTATGGCCTTTATCATATTCTACAACCTACTGCTCCTGTGGGGGAGCGAGATAGCGAAGAAGTGGGCGATAGGGTCCGTAGCCATAGGTACGTACCTCCTCGGAGACGCCCTTTTCATAGGACGGGCTTCACCTACCTATACGCTTACGCTCTGGACACTGGCGTCCGTTATGATGGGCTTTATAGCGACCCTTGAGGGGTAGAGGTTTCAACTTTAAAATTGTAGGGCGATGAGGGAGGTCGTTGCGGAGTTTAAGGCTTATCTGGTGATGAAGAACAGTTCGGTCAATACGCTTAAGGCGTACGAACACGACCTCAACCTCTTTGCGGAGTTCCTTGAGAGGAGGGGGTACGACTATCTGAAGTTCGGTCCCAGGGAGTACGACGAGTTCATCGCGGAGTTAATGGACAGGAAGCTGTCGCCCGCCACGGTTCAGAGGATCGCGGCGACGGTGAAATCCTTTTACAAGTTCCTCACCCTGTACGAGCGCCTCCCCTACAACCCCCTTGAGGAGGTACCCCTTCCGGCGTACGAGAAACCCCTTCCCAAGGCCCTGTCCTACGAGGAGGTGATGGCTATACTCGGAGCCGTTGAACTCTCCGACGAGCTCAGGATGAGGGACAAGGTCCTGTTGGAGCTCCTCTATGCCACGGGTATCCGCATATCCGAGGCCCTCTCCCTCAACGTCTTAGACGTCTCTCTGGAGGAGAGGTACCTGAGGGTCGTGGGTAAGGGGAACAAGGAGAGGGTGGTACCTTTCCACGGGCGTATGGCCCGGCTCTTAAACGAGTACCTGAGCGAGTCCCATCCGATCTTAAGTAAAGGGAAGCCCATGCTCTTTCCCAACGCGAGGGGAGGGAGGCTGAGCCGGGTGGGGGCGTGGAAGATAGTGAAGTTCTACGCGGCGAAGGTGGGACTTTCCCATAAGGTGCATCCCCACGTCTTCCGCCATACTTTCGCCACCCACATGCTCATAGGGGGGTGCGATATCCGTACCCTTCAGGAGCTTCTCGGCCATACGTCCGTCACCACCACGGAGCGGTACCTGAAGACCTTCCTCCCGCAGATATACGAGGTGTACCTGAGCAGCCACCCACTCGCCAGAATTGAAGGTTAGGGTAATAAAGGGGTTCGCCAACACCTACATCGTGGAGGATGAGGGGGAGTATATGGTTATAGATCCCGGGAACCCTCCTCCGGAGAATGTGGAGAAGGTGTCGGTCCTCGTCCTGACCCACGGTCACTTTGACCACTACATGCACGCCGAAGACTGGGTGAGGCTCTCAGGAAAGGGGGTACTCCTGCATCCGGCTGATCTGCCCATGATGGAGGAGGCGCCGGAGTGGGTCATGAGGTACTTCGGAATACCCGTACCTCCCCCTCCGGAGGTGGAGGGGTACCTGAAGGAGGGGGACACGGTGAGGGTGGGGAGTTTGACATTTACGGTGTGGGAGATCCCCGGCCACTCCTCCGGAAGTATAGCCTTAGTAGGCGACGGTGTGGTCTTCACCGGAGACCTCATATTTGAGATGGGAGGGGTCGGCCGTACGGACCTTCCCGGTGGGGATGAGGACGCCCTCTTCCGCTCTATAAGGCGGGTCCTGTCCCTTCCCGAATCCACCTTAGTATATCCGGGTCACGGTAATTCCTTCACCGTGGCGGAGGCGAAGAGATGGTTTCCTGTACAGTCGTAATAAGGGACGACCTGACGACCGACGAGGTCAGGGGTTACGTGGAGCGGATAGGAAGGGTTTTTCGCGTTGTGGACGTTGTGGAGGCCGGGCGCTATCCGGAGACCGGGAGGGAGGCCGACCTCTACGTCGCCATCGGGGGGGACGGAACCTTCCTGTGGGCGATAAGGCTGGCCAACGGCAGGCCGGTCGTGGGTTTCAAGAGGGGCAGGATAGGTTTTCTCGCCACGTTTAAACTTAGCGAGATGGAGGAGGTACTGAGGGCTATAAAGAGGGGGGAACTACAGCCGGAGGAGAGGACACGTCTCCACGTTGACGGGTACGACGCCCTCAACGACGTCACGGTCAACACGACGGCTGCCCGCATGATAGAGGTATCCTTTACGGTTGACGGTCAGAGACCCATAACCTTCAGGGGAGACGGACTGATAGTGTCCACACCGACGGGTTCAACGGCCTACAACCTGGCCGCGGGTGGCCCGATAGTTCTGCCCGACATCCCGGCCTTCATAATAACGCCCCTCGCTCCCCACAGCCTCTCTCTGAGGTCCGTGGTAGTCAGCTCCCGGTACGATATACGGGTTAGGGTGAGGTTCAGGCACGAGAGCCTTCCCCTCCTATCTGCCGACGGCATACCCATACGGCACCTGAAAAACGGTGAGGAGATCGTAATAACCAAAGGGAAACCCGCCCTCATGTACACCACCCCCGACTTCTTCTCCAACCTCTTTGCCCACCTGACCTATCCCTGAAAGCTCTCTCTAATCCTGAGTTTTATCCACGGCAGAATTTCGTCTATCAAAGACGGACCGTAGTGGGCGAGAGTATCACCTTCAAGGACCATGACTCTGTGTTCCCCCAACCTCTCCTTAAGGAAAGCCCTTATCTTTTCCCCGTCGTACCTCCTTTCGGGTTTCGGTTCGTAGAGGATGAGATCAAAGTCAAGTCTCCGGGTCTCATAGTCGTCCGGCTGAAAGTACGGCTCCTTACGGAAGGCGTAAACGTTCCTGAGGCCCATGAGGTGGAGGGCGTCGGTTATGTAGGAGGGCGCACCGGCGGTTATGGGGCCTCCGAGATCCACCTCGTAGTAAACCTTAAAGGAAAGAGGGTTCTCCGTAAGTTCTATCAGATCGTTCAGGAGCCTGCGGTTCAACTCCTCGGCCCTGTGAAGGGTGTCGGTCAGGAGTGCAACCTTCCGTACGTTGTCCAGTATACCGAAAACGGACGTGGGGACCGGTATTATTCCGGCGGGAATACCCCTGTTAAGTATCTCCTCGGCCACCCCTCTCTGGGCGCCCGTGGTCAGGAAGACGAGGTCCGGTTCCAGGGCCTCTAACCGATCCCACAGGACCTTCAGGTAGGAGCCGACGCGGGGCATATCTCTGGGGATATCCTTTGGCCTGTTGCAGTAGAGACTTACCCCCACGACCCTGTCTCCGAGGCCGAGGCGAAAGAGGGTATCCGTCACGTTGGGTGCGAGGGAGACTATACGGGTAGGTCT
The DNA here is from genome assembly GCA_027003075.1 of Caldifarciminota bacterium. Taxonomy (GTDB): domain Bacteria; phylum Hydrothermota; class Hydrothermia; order LBFQ01; family LBFQ01; genus JAADCS01. The sequence continues at coordinate 87,549 of JALWYV010000055.1, forward strand.
GTCCGGAACCTCAACGTACCTGCCAAGAAACTCGGAGAAGTATCGCATCCGATTGGATTCTAACGGTGTAAGTCATGCCCCCATGGCCGAATACCGGGCAAGCCCCATCCTCCAGAGCAGGCGATTTACGGCGAGGATTATCACGAGCCATCCTCCCATAATGAGGAGGCCTCTCACGAGGTCAACCTCCTTTCCGAGAAGCAGGTTAACGGGGAAACTTATCATGTACGGGAAAGGGGTCCAGAGTACGATCTCCCGGACTGTATCCGGGAAGAGTTCAAGGGGGGCGACGTAGCCAGAGAGGAAGAGGAAGACGAGGAAGTGGAGGTCCTCAAAGGCCACTACCCTTTCCACATAGAAGGCGAGCATGGCTATGCTGTACTGGATAAGGAACCTGAGGACGAAGGCGAAATTGGCGGTCAGAAGGAACAGGATAACGTCCCCGATGGAGGGGATCCAGAGGGCATCGGGATAGATGAAGAAGAAGATGAGGATAAGGAGAAGGAGGAAGGGGAAGCGGGAGAACCTCTCGGCTATATGGGTAGATACGTACCGCCATATAGGATCCATAGGCTGAAGCAGGTAATGGGAGAGGTGACCGTAAAGGACGTCCTCCTCAAACTCCCATATGACCCATACGGCTATCATCTGATGGGTGAGGAAAACGGCGAGGTAGTACCGGGCAAACTCAACGGGGGAAAGGCCGTAGTTATGCTGGGACGATGCCGCCATCCATACGGCCATCAGGATGAAGGGCAGGACGCCGGAGAGCATCCACAGGACTATCTCAGCCCTGTACTCTAACATGTAGGCGTAGTAAACCGATATTAAGGTTGAGATCTTTCGGAGGAACTTCAAGATTCACTCTGATAGTTTTCGGCCGGCCTGAAGGTTATGTCCTTTATATCGTAGGTGGCCCTGCCCTTAGATGCAGAGCGGAGGTTGTCGGCGAGGTCAAAGGTGTTCCTGAGGGGCAGGATCGCCTCTATAACCTGATAACCGAACTCCTCCGTAATGTTCTTTATTTCCCCTCCGAGGGTGCGGAGGGTATCCATTATTCCACCGAGGTACTCCGGAGGGGTCTGTACTAATACCCTTGCGTAGGGTTCAAGAAGTATGGGTTCTGCCTTATTTAAGGCTTCCGTTAGAGCCTTGAGGGTGGCGGCACGGGCTCCGAGGGGGGTTATCTCCTCCGGATTCTCAACTATCACCCTGACCTTAACGCCCTTCAGGGGATAGCCCATGAGGGGACCGAACTCCATGGCCTCGTAGAACGTACTCCTTATGGCCTCATCAACCGGCCCCATTTCCACCCCTTCAATCTCAAGTACGTTGTCCTCCCTTTCCGAAGGCTCAACCACAACCCTGACCCTGCCCCTGTGGATGGTGTCGGCGGTCTCCTGATGGAACTCACCGTACCCCTCCGCCCTACGGGAGATCGTCTCCCGGTACGAAACGAAGGGTTTACCCGTATGAACCTCAAGGTTCATGTCCTCTTTGAGACGGCTCACGATTACGTCAAGGTGGAGTTTGCCCATACCGGTGAGGACTATCTGCCCCGTACTCTCGTCCTTTCTGACCTTCAGGGAGGGGTCCTCAACCTCAAGGAAATGAAGGGCCTCCTCAAGAGCCTCGGCGTCCTTAGAGTACTTCGGCTCCACCCTTATGGATACGAGGGGCTGGGGTATATCCATCCTCTCCAGTACGATGGGCTCTTCCTTAACTGTCAGGGTGTCCCCCGTTTCCGTCCTGTCCGACAGGCCTACGAGGGCGACTATATCCCCGGCGCGGGCCACCTGTAGCTGCTCCTTACGGTTGGCGAACATCCGGTAAATCCGGGTAGCCCTCATGGTCTCACCCGTGCGGGGGTTGTAAAGCCGGGTCATGAAGGTTATCTCACCGCGGTATACGCGCACGTAGAAGAGCTTCTGCTTCCCCTTAGGGTCAACCTGCACCTTGAACACCTGAGCGACCAGAGGCCCTTCCCCCGTCTTAACCTCCACTATATCGCCGTCCTTCATCCCCGTGACCGGAGGAACGTCCAGAGGGGAGGGCAGGAGGTCCACTATGGCGTCTATGAGGGGCTGAATACCCTTGTTCCTCAGGGCTGACCCTATAAAAACGGGGAATATCTCCTTCCTTATGACGGCCTCGCGGAGGGCCCTCTTCAGGCGGGAGGGTTCCACACGTCCCTTCTCCTCGTACTCCTCAAAGATGGTGGGGTCGTAGTCGGCCAGTTTTATTATTATGTCCTCGTAGTAGGGGAGGATATCCTCCGTTAACTCCAGATCCTCCGTCCTGTACTTCTCACCCGTCTCGTCTATGTCCCAGATGTACTCCTTCAGGTCTATCAGGTGTTTTACACCTATGAACCCGTGTTCCTCCCCTATGGGCAGGGTTATGAGGAGGGGGTCCACACCGAGGCGTTTCCGCATCCCCTCTATCGTCCTCTCGTGGCTCGCCCCTATGCGATCCATCTTGTTTATGAACACGATACGGGCCACCCCGTACTTGTTAGCCTGACGCCATACGGTTTCGCTCTGAGGCTCCACACCCTCTACGGCACTGAAAATGACGACGAGACCGTCAAGGACCTTGAGGGCCCGCTCCACCTCAACCGTGAAGTCTATATGCCCCGGCGTATCTATTATGTTTATCTGGTGTCCCTTCCAGAAGGTGGTAACGGCGGCTGAGGTTATCGTTATCCCCCTCTCCTTCTCCTGCTTCATCCAGTCGGTGGTCGCCGTTCCCGTATCCACGCTACCCAGCTTATGGGTCCTTCCCGTGTAGTAAAGGACCCTTTCCGTCGTTGTTGTTTTACCGGCATCTATATGGGCGATAAAACCTATGTTCCTTATCTTACTGAGATCGTACTCCTCACCACCTTTCGGAGTTTTCCCCTTCTTCTTCCCCATGGCCGCCTTTTAAAGTTCGCTATACCGTGAGCCTCTTGCGACCCTTTCTGCGACGGCGCTTCAGCACTTTCCTGCCGCCGGGGGTCCTCATTCTCGCCCTGAAACCGTGCGTTCTCTTCCTCTTACGCCGTGAAGGTCTGTAGGTTATGGACATAGGCGGCTATTATACTGCTGAAGGGTTGGGGGGTCTCCTGCGGGTTCACGGGGGGCCTATCTGACTATCACTATTGCAAAAGTACAAACACATTTTTCTTCCTATTACCCGTCCCGACTTCAAAGAATTTGAAAAGATAGGGAACTCATTTACAGCCTTTCTCTGCATTTCATTTTCCTACAGTAGTAGCCCTGTGATCCGTCAACAGGGGGAGGTTTTAAACATCTCTGTTATCTATCCTCAAACTCCCTTTGTATCTTCAGCAAAGCACTCAGGTATTCCCCCGGTTATGTGGAGAAGCGATCCTTCACCCCACTATGACGTTTATCAACCTCCCCGGAACGTATATGACTCGCTTTATCTCCTTCCCCTCAAGGTACCTGCTCAGCTTCGGATGCTCCCGCAGGAGGTTGAGGACGGTCTCCTCGTCGGCGTCCCTGGGTACGTTTATGCTGCCGCGGGTCTTACCGTTGAACTGCACCCCGATACTCACCTCCTCCTCCTCAACCCCGCTGACCACCTCCGGTAAGGGTACCCTGAAGACGCTCTCCTTCCCGAAGAGGGAGTTTATACCGAACTCGTGATAAAGCTCCTCGGCGAGGTGGGGGGCGAAGGGGGCGAGGAGCCTGACGAAGACCTGCAGGGCCCAACCGAGGTTGTGGGGGGAGTACTTTTCCGGCTTCAGCTCGGAGAGCATCACCATCAGCTTGGACAGGGCGGTGTTGAACTTGAAGCGGTCCAGATCCTCCCTCACCCCGACAATAGTGCGGTTGGCCAGCAGGAGGAGGTCCTTATCCTTCGTAGTGTCCGGCTCCGCCTTCGGGGTTATCCCGGCCTCCTTCAGGGCGTAGAAGGTGCGCCAGACCCGGTTGAGGAAGTTGATCGCCGACCTCTTTATGGCGTCGGTCCACTCAAAGTCCTGCTCCGGCGGGGCGGCGAAGAGTATGGCTATGCGGGCGGCGTCCGCCCCGTACTCCCGCACGAAGGGGCCGAGGGGTACGACGTTCCCGCGGGATTTGGACATCATCTCAACGAGCCAGATCACTTCGTGCGGCCCCTCCGGGGTGTCGTGGTACCCCTTCTTCTCGTTCCCCTCCTCGTAGATGTCGTAGACCTCGTCCTCCTCTATCCTCCGGTTGCACGTCTTACACCACCAGAACCCCATCAGGACGAGGCCCTGGGTGAAGAGGTTGGAGAAAGGCTCGTCGTACTTCAGGAGGCCGGCATCGTAAAGGACCTTGGTTATGAAGCGGGCGTATATGAGGTGTTTGGTGGCATGCTCCGCCCCTCCGATGTACTGATCCACGGGCATCCAGGTGTTGGCCTTCTCCGGGGAGAACATCTCCCGGTCGTTATGGGGGTCGGTGAAGCGGAGGAAGTACCAGGAGGAGTCTACGAAGGTGTCCATCGTGTCCGGGTCCCTCCTGGCGGGGCCTCCGCACCTGGGGCAGGTGGTGTTTATGAACTCCGGGACGTTCTCAAGGGGGGACCTCCCCTTCGGTTTGAAGTCCTCAACGTCGGGCAGAAGTACGGGTAGCTGGTCCTCCGGTACGGGTACCACCCCGCACCTCTCGCAGTGGACGACGGGTATGGGCGCCCCCCAGTACCTCTGGCGGGAGACGAGCCAGTCCCTGAGGCGGTAGGAGACGGTGGGGCCTCCCAGTCCCATCTCCTTCAACCTCTCTCCTATCCTCTTGATGGCCTCGTCGGAGGTGAGGCCGGTGAATTCTCCGGAGTTTTTGAGGATCCCCTTCCCCTCGTAGGCCCTCTTCATCCGGCAGCTGTACCTCTTTCCCCTGTACTCAAGGGTGAAGTCCTCGCTGTCCGTCTCCTCGCACGTGGCGCTTAGGAACTCCTCCATCGCCTCCGGGTCGCTGTCGGGCGGGAATATCACGACCTTTATGGGGAGGTTGAACTGGCGGGCGAACTCGTAGTCCCTCTGGTCGTGGGCGGGTACCCCCATGACGGCGCCGGTGCCGTACTCACCGAGGACGTAGTCGGCTACGAAGATGGGTACGCTCTCCTTCGTGAAGGGGTGGGTGGCGTACAGGCCGGTGAATACCCCCGTCTTGCTCTTCGTCCTCTCCTCCGGTGAGGTGAGGAGGGCCTTCTGGATGTAGTCCTCTATCTTCCCCCTGACCTCCGGGGATACCCTCTTGAGGATCTCCTCAATTACGGGGCCGTCGGGGGCAATGCTAAGGAAGGTCACGCCGAAGAGGGTGTCGGCCCTCGTCGTGAATACCCTTATGGGCAGATCCCCTTCCATAAAGACTATCTCCGTCCCCTCGCTCCTCCCTATCCAGTTCCTCTGCTGCTTTATGACGCTCTCCGGCCAGTGTCCCTCAAGTTTCTTCAGGTCCTCAAGGAGCCTGTCGGCGTAGGCCGTTATCTTGAAGTACCACTGCGTCAGCCTCTTCTTTACGACGGGAGTCTTACACCTCTCGCACTTCCCGTCTATCACCTGCTCGTTGGCAAGGACAGTCTTACACGTAGGACACCAGTTTACCCATCCCCCCTTCCTGTAGGCCAGCCCCCTCTCGTAAAGCAGGAGGAAGAGCCTCTGGGTCCAGCGGTAGTATTCGGGGTCGGAGGTGGCGAACTCCCTGTCCCAGTCGTAGGATATGCCCATCATCTTGAGCTGGGACCTGAAGCCCTCTATGTTCTTGTACGTCCATTCCCTCGGATGGACACCGTACTTTATGGCGGCGTTCTCGGCCGGCAGGCCGAAGGAGTCCCAACCCATGGGGTGGAGGACGTCGTACCCCTCCATCATCTTGGTGCGGGCGACGGCGTCGCCGATGGTGTAGTTCTTGAGGTGGCCCATGTGCAGGTCCTTACCGGAGGGGTAGGGGAACATCTCAAGGACGTAGTACTTGCGTTTGGGCGGCTCCGGGGTCCTGTAGAGCTTCCTCTCCTCCCAGAATCTCTGCCACTTCTCCTCTATCCTGCGAGGGTTGTACTCTCTCTCCATCAGGTGGGGATTTTAACGGGGCGAAGGGGGAGGGTGGGGCTCACAATCACCAGTTCTAATAAAAAGGTAAAAGGTACTGGTGTGTATCAACCCTCTTCCCAAAATTGGTATATATGGAAAAATTATAAACTTTACAGAATGTACGTAGACAAACTTAAAAAATTTCTCAGGCCGTGATAGAAAAGGGGGGAAAGGAACACCTATTTCATGCAGTACCCTTTCCCCTACAAGCCTCTTCCTCAACTCTCTTTCGTTTTTGTCCTGATAAGCATGCGTCCATTAGACGACAGATATAGTATAAGATTTACGGCTCAACCACTCCGAGATAGGGATACACCCCCACACCCTGCCCGTCCTCGCCAAACAATTCGTACTTCTTCAAGGCAGCCGCTCCGATCATGGCGGCGTTGTCCGTGCAGTACTTCGGATCGGAGAACAGTACCCTATCTCCGAAACGCTCAGTAAAAATCTCCCTCAAACGGCTGTTCAGGGCCACACCGCCCACCACGGCAAGCCTCGGGGGATCAAGTTCCCTTACCGCCCTTTCAACCACCTCCAGAAGATGGGAGACTATGGCCTCCTGATAGGATGCTGCTATGTGGTGCAGATTTTCTTTTACGAAATCCTCTCCCTTTTGCCGTACGTAGTGGAGCAGGGCGGTTTTAAGGCCGCTAAAGCTGAAGTAGTAGCCTCGCCTCTTAATCTTCGGTTTGGGAAAGCGGTGAAACTCCCTGTTCCCCTCACGGGCGAGGCGGTCTATCCTGGGTCCGGCCGGATAACCGAGACCGAGGGTCCTTCCCCCCTTGTCAAAGGCCTCGCCGGCGGCGTCGTCCAGAGTATGGCCGAGGAGACGGAAGGAGTACCAGTCCTCCACCCAGACGAGTTCCGTATGTCCACCGGAGACTATCAGGGTGAGGAACGGGGGGCGGAGGTCGGGATCCGTAAGGTACGCCGAGTATACGTGACCTATGAGGTGGTTGACCCCGACGAACGGCTTTCCGACGGCGAGGGCGACCGTTTTGGCGAACTGAACGCCCACTATCAGGGAAGCGGCCAGTCCGGGTCCTTTGGTTGCGGCCACGAGATCCAGACTTTCAGGGCGCACACCGGCATCTTCCAGAGACTTTCTGACGACGTCGTATATGACCTCAACGTGGGCACGGGCGGCCAGCTCCGGGACTATTCCCCCGAACTCCTCGTGTACGACCTGCGACCTGACGACGAGGGACAGGACCTTAAACCTATCCTCCATCATCTCAACGACGGAGGCGGAGGTCTCGTCGCAGGACGTCTCTATGGCCAGAACCTTCATTCTACGTGCCTGCCGTAAAGTCCCCAGAATGCGGCCGTAGATAGGGAGAGGATGGCCGCCCAGAAGAAGGGAGCAGCGTAATGGAGACCGTAGAGGTATCCGGCTATGGGGGGGCCAACTATCCTGCCGAAGGAACTGGCCGACTGGTAGGTCCCCATGACCAGACCTCTCTCCTTTACACCTCTGGAGAGCAGACTGAGGACGGAGGGCTGGGTTATACCCGATGCTATAACGAGGATCACAACGAGGGCCCCGAGGGCGTAGAAGTTGGGTGAAAAGGGAACCAGGACGGAGATCACGGTTGATATGAGGAGACCGAGGAGTATCGCCGTCTTTTCGTGTATTACCTTACTTATCCTGCCCATGTTCCCCTGAACGGCCGCACCGAACAGCCCGGCCACGCCCATCAGGTATCCGACCTCCCTAGCACCGAGACCGAACCTATCCTTTATGAGGAGGGCGAGGATGGCCTCAAAGTTGACCATAATGAGCATACCCACAAAACCCATGAACACCAGAATACGCTTGTCGGCAGGAAGGGAGAGGATACCGATCCTGCGACGGGGTAGGTGGGCCTTAACGTTCCGGACGGTAAAGAGCGCCACGGTGAAGGCTATCAGGGCTATCGCTCCGGAGACGAAGAAAGGCACGAGGAGGCCGAAGTTGGCCGCGAGGCCACCGAGGAATGGGCCGAACACCATACCGCTACCGAGGGCGGCGCCGTAGAAGCCGAAGTTCCGGGTGACCTTATCCGGAGGGGAAACGGCCCCGATGTAGGCACTGGAGGAGGGAAGGGCGGCGGCGGATATCAGGCCGCCGAGGAACCTTATGAGTATCAGGTACCAGACCGCCGGGATCAGCGGTATCAAAAAGGAAGTGATGGCAAAACCGAGTGTTCCGATAGTTATACCCCACTTGTATCCGAACCTGTCGGAGAACTTCCCCCACAGGGGTGCGGAGACGAACTGGGCTACGGGATAGGCTGCGAATATTAAACCGATCTGAAAGGGGGTGGCTCCGAGGTTCAACGCCCAGAACGGAAGTATGGGAAAGAGGAGGGAGAAACCCATCATCACGATGAACACCACAACGACCACCGTCAGTATGCCGGCCATAATCCGGGCATTCTAAAGTTGCCCCTTTTACTCACCTTCCGTGCTATAATAGACGCATATGGGCCGCCTTAACAGATGTCCGGTATGCGGTGGGGATTTAGTCGTCCGGGTTCTGGAGTGCAGGGAGTGTGGAACCCGCATTGAGGGACGGTTTGAGAGATCCCCCTTTGAAAGGCTTGAGAAGGATCAGATTGACTTTCTAATTGAGTTTCTAAAGAGTGAAGGGAACTTCTCCGATCTGGCGAGAAAGCTGGATCTCTCTTTCCCCACGGTAAAGGCGAGGTTTCACGCCATACTTAAAACGATGGGTATCGTGCCCGAAGGGACAGAGAGGGCGGAAATTTCCGATATACTGAATATGCTTGAAAAGGGAGAAATAACCGTGGACGAAGCCGAAAAACTCCTTAAGGGCGGGTAACCCTCAGTCCAGCCACCTTATGGCGCCCTTACCGAGGGCGTACAGGTAGGCCACTATCAGGATAAGGAGGAATATACCACCCTCTACGGCAGCGATAATCTTCAGATCCCCCACCTTTACTGCCCACGGAAAGAGTACGGCAGCCTCAACGTCAAATACGAGGAAGATCAGGGCGACCAGAAAGTACTTTATGGCCACTCTGCCGTGGGCGTCCCCCCGTATCTGTATACCCGATTCGTAAGGGTAGTTCTTCGTCTTATTCGGGCGACGGGGACCCAGCACGAGGGACACGAGGATGCCACCGTAGGCTACCAGAAGACCTACAACGAGCATTATACCGAGCTTCCAGAGTTCACCCATGGAGGGTATTCTAAGGGAGTAGACTCTACCTGAGATACTCACCGGTGGGAGGATGATGTTTACCCCTATTAGCTTTGCTACGGAGATGTACCACGTCGTTCCTCTGTTCGCCGAATACTTTACTCCTGTGGAATCGGATCGTTCCACGGGTTCTGTCCATTCAGAGGGTGATAAAAACCACCCTGCGATTTACGTAAAGACAACCGGCATACCTTATCCGCAGGTTCTCGCTTAAAATAGCCACCGTGTCCCGTGAAATAACCCGTATCCTCGTGGCCAACCGGGGGGAGATAGCCGTACGCATCATATACGCCGCAAGGGAACTCGGAATAGAGACCATCGCCATATACAGCGAGGCGGACGAGAATAGCCTCCACGTTCAACTGGCCGACTACGCCGTCCGTATAGGGGGACCATCCCCACAGGAGAGTTATCTAAACATTCCCAACATAATAGCAGCAGCGGAGGCGTGGGGGGCCGACGCCATACACCCCGGCTACGGCTTTCTGGCCGAAAACCCCTCCTTCGCCCGGATAGTGGAATCCCACGATCTCATCTTTATAGGGCCAAAGGCCGAACATATTGAGATGATGGGAGATAAGGTGGAGGCCAAGCGGGTAGCCCGGAGGGCGGGAGTACCCCTGGTCCCCGGTACGGACAGCCCCATAGAGAGCGTTGAGGAGGCTAAGAGGATAGCCGCCGAGATAGGGTACCCCGTACTCCTGAAGGCAGCCGCCGGAGGAGGAGGCAGGGGTATGAGGGTGGTGGAGAGTGAGAAGGAGATGGAGAACCGTTTCCTCGCAGCGTCTGCGGAGGCCGAGGCGGCCTTTGGGGACGGTCGCCTCTACCTTGAGAAGTTCATAATGAGACCGAAGCATATAGAAGTCCAGGTCTTCGGGGACGAGTACGGCAACGCCACCCACCTCTACGAGAGGGAATGCTCCCTTCAGAGGAGACACCAGAAGATACTTGAGGAGGCCCCCAGCCCCTCCATAAACGATGAGAAACGCAGGGAGGTCATAGATTACGCCCTCAGGCTCGTCAGAGAGATAGGGTACGTAAACGCCGGTACGGTGGAGTTCCTGTACGACGAGGACGGCAACTTCTACTTCATAGAGATGAACACGCGGGTACAGGTGGAACACCCGGTTACAGAGATGATAACGGGTGTGGATATAATAAAGTCCCAGATACTGGTGGCCATGGGGGAGAGGTTACCCTTCAACGGGGACGACATACCCATAAGGGGGCATTCCATAGAGGCCCGTATAAACGCCGAGGATCCCGAAAATAACTTCTCCCCGTCACCGGGGAAGATAGAACTCCTTCACAAGCCGGGAGGTTTCGGTATAAGGGTGGATTCGCACGTGTATCAGGGTTACGTTATACCTCCCCATTACGACTCCATGGTGGCAAAGTTAATATCGTGGGGGAACAGCCGTAAGGAAGCCATAAGCAGGATGCGGAGAGCACTTGACGAGTTCGTCCTTGAAGGCATAAAGACCACGATCCCCCTCCACCTGCGTATACTGGAGCGTAAAGAGTTCATTGAGGGGAAATTCTATACGAACTCTCTGGAGAAATGGCTTTGATCCTGTCGTGGGTAAACGCTGTTGGCGAGTTCGCCCTCCTCATTTGGAACACCCTGAAGGCCGTAAAGGAGATTCATAAGAGTTTCGGGGAAATCGTTCGGCAAATTGCCGCCATAGGTTACGGATCACTCACGATAGTCATGGGGAGCGCCACGTTCGTGGGTCTGGTCTCAGGTGTACTCATCTCCTATCAGATAAAGGACTTCGTACCCGCCAACATCATAGGCCTCGGCATATGGAAAGGGGTGTCCACCGAGCTAGCACCTGTACTCACAGCCCTCGTCGTGGCCGGAAGGGTGGGGGGTGGTCTGGCCTCCGAAATAGGCACCATGAGGGTAACCGAGCAGATAGACGCCCTTGAAGTTATGGGCATAAACCCCTACCGGTTCATAGTCCTTCCCCGTATAGTGGCGGGAACGATCTCAATACCCCTGCTCACCATAGTCGCCACCTTTATAGCCGTTCTGGCCGCCCTCTTCCTGACCGTGTACGTCTACTCCCTGCCCGCCAACCCCCTGATCAACGGGATAAAGGGGAGCTTTATACCCAGAGACCTCGTAGTCGGAGGGACCAAGTCCTTCGTATTCGGAGTGATCATATCCCTCGTGAGTTGCTACTTCGGATATTACACAAGGGGAGGGGCGGTGGGTGTTGGAAGGTCGGCCATGAACGCCGTGGTCGCTTCGGCCATCCTGATACTCGCGGCCGACTTCCTCATATCCATGTACTTCTACTCCTGACGGGTCCCCTCTCCGCCCTATAATAACGGTGTCATGTTTACGGTGCTGATAGGCGGATGGGTTCTGGTCAACGGTGAAGGCGTGGATGCCGGAACTCTGAGATCGTACGGTGTACGAGTGTACGAATACGTTCCGGGTTACGGATACATAGCAGACGTCCCGGAGGGCCTCAAACTCCGTGGGGCGAACGTGCGTCCCGTTCCGGAGAACCTGAAGGTGAGCGAGCTCCTGTACCAGGGGAAGATAGAGGACGCCGTGTACAACGGTAAGGTCCGTCTGATAGTCTCCGGTTATCCGGGAGAGGACGAGGGGGATCTGTTCAACGCCATATCTTCCTTCGGCCTGACACCTGAGAGGTTCCCATCGTCCCACATGCCGAGATTTAAGGTCTCCGTTCCTCCGGGAGATGCCCTGTACGTGGCCCGTCGTCTGGCCTCCATGGACGCAGTATCTAAGGTAGAACCCGATCTTAGAAAGTACCTGTGGAACAACCATACCCGATGGTACATACAGACCCGCGTTGAAGGGGATTCCCTCGTATGGGCGCACGGTATAAACGGTGAGGGTGAAATCGGTGGTGTTATGGATACAGGCCTGGACTACTACTCATGCTTCTTCAGGGATACTACGGTGATAACCCCCGGACCCACCCACAGGAAGGTTCTGGATTACATGGTGTTATCCAGCTATGCCGACGATTTCGCATCGTGCAGCTATTCCCACGGAACGCACGTGAGCGGCACTTTCCTCGGTAATCCTGATTCTGCAAGTGCCATCTTCTACAACTACAAGGGTATGGCCTACGGTGCCAAAATCGTATTCGGAGATGCCGGAGGGCCCTCCTGTGGTAGCTGCGGTAGTGTATGTTACAGCTCGTCTATATACGATATCCTGACCGACTTCTACACCCGTGGGGCGAGGGTGATAAACTTCTCCTGGGGGTCATCCTTTAACACTTACAGTTCCTCAGCCCGTGACGTAGACGCCTTTATGTGGGACAATCCCGATGCTCTCGTCTCTATTTCTTCCGGTAACAGCAGTTCCTCCGGGGCGTCCGAGGACGGTACTGTGGGGTCTCCTGCTACGGCTAAGAACGCCCTTACCGTGGGGGCAACGGGTGCTTTTGACGAGTTCACCAAGCCCCACGAGCGTCGTGCTTACTACTCGTCGCAGGGTCCCACATACGACGGTAGGATCAAACCTGAGATCCTGACTCCCGGAGGAGATTACAACTACTCGCCTTCCTTCATAGCGTCCGCCCGGAACCGTACGGACAGGACCTACTCCTGCTCCGTTGTAAGTAGCGGTTTTCAGGGTACATCCATGGCCTCTCCTGCGGCGGCCGGTGCCGCCCTTCTCGTACGTCAGTACTTCCGCGAGGGGTGGTATCCGAGCGGTACGAAGGATACGGCCAACGGTTTTATTCCGCAGGGTTCCCTGCTTAAGGCCATGCTCATAGCCTCCGCCCAGCCTCTGGAGTACGAACCTGTACCACCGAACAGTGAGATAGGGTTTGGAGGTATAAACCTGAGCCGGGCGCTCTACTTCGCGGACATGCCTCCGGAGTACCGCCATCGCCTCTTTGTCGTTGACGACAGCATAGGCATATCTGCTGGCGATACGGCCGTCTACGACGTCACCGTCGGCTGTAATACGTCCATGTACACGGACTACGTCAAGATAGTTCTGGTGTGGACGGACGCTCCCGGCACCTACCTCCAGAACGACCTTGACCTCATAGTTGAGGGGGCGGACGGGAACGTGTACCACGGTAACGTCTTCAACGACGGTGTCTCGGTACCCAACCCCAGTGGCAGGGACTACCTGAACCCCGTTGAGGTCGTGTACGTCGCTCCCGCAAAGCGGGGTACCTGGAGGGTGAAGGTCTACGGCAGGGCGCTTAACAACCCCAAGCCCGGCGGAGTACAGCCCTACAGCCTCGTCGTGGTGGATGCGGGGCCGTGCGGTAACGACGAGGGGCTATCCGTTAAGGAGACTCCGAGGTCAGGGGTGAACGCTCTACCTTATACGGTTTCGGGAAGAAGCGTACGGTTTGCAAAGGATGCCAAGGTTTACGCGGTTGACGGCCGCCTGATAGGGAGATTTACCTCCGGCCAGAGGGTTACCCTCGGAAGGGGAGTGTACTTCGTCGTCAGCGGAGACCGGAGCTACAGGATCACGATCCGCTGATACCTGACGCATAACCGTCTTAAAGGGGGGCGATCGCCCCCCTTTTTCTTCTTTAGAATGGGAACAGGCATGGGTCTAATCCATGGTGACGTTTGAAGAGGTTTACCGGAGACATTACGGGGACGTGTTCCGGTTCGTGTACTCAAAGGTCAGGGATTACAACGATGCCCTTGACCTCACGTCGGAGGTCTTTCTGAAAGCCCTGAAGGGTTTTAAAGGTTTTAAGGGACTATCCTCGGTTAAAACCTGGCTCTTCAGCATAGCCGTAAACGTCGTTAAGGATTACTGGTCCTACAGGAATCGTTACCTTCCTCTACTGCCGGCGCCGTACTCGGACGAGGCCGACGATCTGGATAACCCTCTACTCGCCCGCGAGGACGAGTACGAAGGGGAAGAGGAGACTCCGGACTTCGCCGTACCTTTAAACGCTTTCAAGAGGGCCTACTACTCCCTGCCCGAACCTTACAGGGAAGTACTATACCTATTCTACGTTGAGAAGATGACCTACAGGGAGATAGCAGAGGCTCTCGGTGTGAGTATGGGGACGGTGAAGTCCCGACTTAACAGGGCGAAGGGGAAACTTAAAAGGCTTGTAAAGGAGGAGGAAAATGACCCATAGAGAGATAAAGGAGCTTATACCGCTTCTAGCCATAGGGAGGTTAGAAGGGGAGGAGAAGAGGAAGGTGATGGATCACCTCCGGACGTGTGAGGAGTGCCGCAGGATCTACGAGAACGAAAGGAATCTCCTTGCCCTGATGGAGGGTACGGCCTCCGAGGTAATCCCTCCTCCCCTGCCCACCGTAAGGCGTAGAGGTTTCAGTGGACGCGTCCTCACCCTTGCCCTATCCGGTATCGCCGTTGCCACCCTTCTCGTCGTGCTTTTCCTCGTAAAGGGGTACTTCGGTGAAACGGAAGAAGGTACTAAGGCACCCGTACCGGTGGAGATAGTGGGGCTTGATGACCTCTGGGATGGTTACGTCCTCGTTCAGGGCGATGGCGAGATATCGGTTAAGGTTACCGTTGATGGTAAGGTGGTCGCTACGGAGAAGGGGAAAGATTACGTGTATCTGGAGCCGGACGTGGATAGGGGAGAGCATTACGTTAAGGTTACGGTAGTCTACCACGGTGATACGGTTGAGGTGGACCGGGTGGTCCTTTACGACCCCGAGACCTACGCCATGGCTACAGGTGAAGAATGACCCTTGATATGGTGAAGTAGAGGGTGAGGGTGAGGGCATCGTTGAGGGTGGCGTTCAGGGGCGCCGATATGCTGGCAGGGTCTATACCCAGTCTCTTTGCTATGAGGGGAAGGAAGAAACCGATCGTATTGGCCACGAGGACGGCCACCACCATGGTGAGGGCGACGACGGCGGTTATAACTGGATCGTGTGTGCGGAAAAAGGCACTACCCGCTGCTATGAGGGATAGGGGAAGGGCCAGACCGAGCAGTACCCCCACCATCTCCTTTATCCACAGTTTTACAACTTCCCTGACGTTCAGGGTGATCTCTCCAGTAGCGAGGGCCCGTATAACGAAACTCGCACACTGAGAACCCGTATTACCGGCCGTTCCGTTCAGGATGGGTATGAAGGCCGCGAGTATAACCGCTTCCTTCAGGACGTCGGAGTACGCGCCGATTATGAGGGAGGAGACGTTCGCAAGTAGGGCCAGACCTGCCAGCCAGGGCAGACGCTTCTTCACCCTCTCCCATACGGGAAGCAGGAAGTAGTTGTCCTCCGGATCGCTTACGGCGGCGAACTTAAGGAAGTCCTCCGTACTCTCCTCAACTATCACGTCCACCACGTCGTCTATGGTTATCACACCTAACATGCGGTTGGAGTTGTCCACCACGGGTATGGCGAGGAGGTCGTAATCGGCCATTATCCTGGCAGCCTTCCATGCCGGGTCGTAAGCTGATACGAAGGGGACCTTCTCCGCGAGCTTCCCTATGGGAACGTTCTCGTCGGACTTCACCAGACGGGTCAACTTCACCTGCCCCCTGAGGCGGTGGGCGTCGTCCACGGCGTATATGGTCAGGAGGACCTCGTCCGGGTAATCGCTCTTTCGCAACTTCTCCAGAGCCTTTTTAACCGGTATGTTCCGGTTCAGGGCCACGAACTCCGTGTTCATGAGACGGCCGCACGAGTCTTCGGGGTAGTTGAGGAGGGTGAGGGCCACCTCCCTCTCCTCGGGAGGCAGGAGCGAGAGGATCTTCCGCACAAGATCCGGAGGAAGTTCTTCAAAGAGGGCGGTGCGGTCGTCGTCGTCCATCTCCTCAATTATCTCAAGTAGTTGTTTATCGGAAAATCCCGCGATTATCTTGTCTATGTTGTGGGTATGGAGGTTGGATATCACCTCTGCCGCCTTCTCCGGAGGAAGTAACTTCAGAAGCAGGACGGCCTCCGAGGGCTTTAGTTCAGATATGATATCCTCAATTTCGGCCGGATGTAATTCGGAAAGCAACAACTTCAAAGATTTGAACTCCCGATTCTTAAGGAGTTCTCTTATCTCCGGAAGAAAGGCGAGGGCTATCCTGAGCAACTGCCAATTGTACGGGTGTTAAAACCGGCAGGTTTCGGCACTTAACTCCCGCGTATAATACACTTATAGATGAGGACTGAGGTATCGGTGGATGACCTTCTGGCCAACGCTCAGGTGGAGAAGGCGAAGAGGATAGCCTACGCAAGAGTCAGGGAGGAGTTCAACGAAAGGAACGTTCTCAACCTGCTGCGGGTACTTGCCACGGGCAGGGACGTAAGGGGAATGAAGCGTGTATTCAACAGATGGAAGAAAACCTACGGCGAATTTCCCGATAGCTTTGCGGAGGTACTGGGTATATACTACATGCTCACGTTACAGACCGACAGGCTCCTTGAAATCATATCTGCGATCCCTGAGCATGTGGCTTTCTGGCTTCTCACAACTCTGGGATACACGGAGGAAGCAAAGAAATATAACATAGAAGCACCGGCAAGGAGAGCAACGATTAATCTCCTTGAGGGACACGACTACGAGCCTCCGGGGGACATACCACCTATTGAGAGGCTCTTCTTCCTGTTTTTCAACGGCAAGAGGTACCTCGTGGGGGGAGAAATAAACCGGGCGCTCGTTTACCTGAACGAGGTTCTCTCTATGAGCCTTAAACAGGGGGCGATGGGTATAGCCCTGAACTCCATGATACTGAGAGGGGCGTTTCAGATGCAGATTGCGGATATAGAGGTGGCCCGATACGTCTCCCAGAACCTCGGGGATCGCATGGGATACACGGTGGCTTCAATATACGCCGGATTGGTGGAAGGGTACGTCCCCGAACTGGAGATACCGGAGACTTTCCCAATACTGAAGGTGATGTACGATTATCTCAGGTACGTGGTGCGGAACGAAGGGGTATTCCGTCCCGTTGATGGATTGCGATCCCTGTACAACATGTGGTGGTACCTTGACAAGATAAAGAAGGACCGGGTGTACATAACCTTTGCCGGACGCCTGCGTGTGATGAAGGGCATGGAGACCCTTAAAGTTCCCCAGAAACACGTTCTCTGCGTGGCCTTCGTGAAGATCGGAGATAAGGAGTTGCTCAACAAGTACGCCCATCTGCTCTTCCCCGAAAGCAAGGATCCGAAGCGTCGGGCATTGGAAAACCTTTCACGGGCGTCGGACCTGCGCTTCGTACCCTCCGATATGTACATGACCCTGCGGTTCGGGAACTTCCTGAGGGATGAGGACGAGGAGTGGGCAAAGGTGCTGCGGGAGGAGGCTATTAAGAGACTTAGAGCCTGATCCTCTTTCCCCACAGCCACCCCACGTGTACGCCCACGGTCGGGTAGGAGATGTGCGGGGCCTTACTCTCACCGGTTTTTAACGGGACGGTCACCGGTTTTACGGGATAGAGGAAGTCTACGCCTACGTAGGCTCTGATGCTCTTTACAAAGGTGAGCCGGATGTTATAGAATCCGCCCACGCCGTAGGTATATGCCCCTGTCCGGTATTCGTACTTCTCGGTATAACCGTCCCTGTACACCGTATACTTGCCGCTGTTCAAAACACACAGGGGAGATGCGATTAACCCCAGCTCGTGATTTCCGAGGAGCAGGGATGCCCTACCCCTTACCCAGTTGTCAACGCACGTCCCCGCACTCTGTACGTTGGGGTAAAGGGAGAACTGAAGCGTGAACGTACGGGCCAGCATGAGGCCAAAGTGGATGTCGGCGCCGAGAGCTATACTACCCCGTGGCAAAGGCTCCCTCACCTCACCTCCGCTCAGTCCGAAACCGAGCCATATCCCCCAGATCAGGCTCATGGGTTACCTCCCGTGTTTACTTTAGTACACTTCTCGGAAGAAACGAAGACCGTATACGTATCCCCGCCCATCACTAACAGGTACCTGCCCGGCAGGAGGCTGTCCACGTAAAACGCCCTTACCCTGTCCGTTTCGTAAACGGGCAGGCACCTATCCCCCATCTTGACGGCCACGGGCCTTTCCCACGTGAGGACGTCTATTATCGTGGTTCTCCGGGTCTCCATGGAATCGCAGTCGGGACACCCACCGGATGTAGAAGGGGTATCCGGGACCACAACCACACCGCACCCCGTGGACGACAACTCCACGTCGGCACGGGCGCACCCGTACCCGGTGGGCAGATACACTTTCAAGTTCCCGTACCTGTTCCCGGCGTAGTAGGAGGTCTTGTAGAAGGTCCTCACGTTCCCCTCGTAAACCGTCTCCCCATCCCTGATCAGCACAATGGACGTGATACTCGTATCCTGCACCTCAACGTAGATCCGACCCGGCAACAACCTCTCCGTATACTTCCGCTCTGTACAGGATGGGAGGGTAAGCAACACTACGATAACCGCAAACCTGCGCATTCCCCCGATAATTTTACGGACGATAACCGTACCCTACCGTCCCGTTGCCGATCTCTCTGCAAGGCATACGGCTACCCTCTCCAGTTCCTCCCTCATGGGTAGCCTGCTTATCCACTCTTTCGGTATACCGCGAACGGTGTGGTATATGCCGGCGAGTCCTCCCACGATCGCGCCCACCGTATCCGTATCCCCTCCGAGGTTTACGGCCCGCAGGACCGTATCCCGAAAACTTCCTCCCTGCATAAGCACCCAGAGGGCGGCCTCAAGGGTGTGGACGACGTAACCGCCCGACCGCACGTCTTTTTCCCTGAGGTCCGGTAGCGAACCGTCAAGTATGCGGGAGAAGTGCCTTAACTCCTCCTCTCCTTCGTAGAGCCTGCGTATTTCTCTTACCGTTCTGAAGTAAGCCTCTCCGGGTGTACTCCCTCCGTAGAGGTACATACCGAACAGGACGTACGTGTGGCATGCTATTATGCTTCGCATGTGGGCGTGCGTGATAGAGGAGTACGCCCGGACGACCTCCTTAACCTCCGTCTCTGGCCTCCCGTACAGGTAGAATATCAGGGGAAGCATCCTCATGAGGGAACCGTTCCCGTTGTCCCTCTCCCCCCTGCCACCGGCCATGAGGGGCGGTATGCCGGATGCTATCCGTTTTACGGCCTCGTAAGTGGTCCTCCCTACACCCACGGCCTTCCCGTTGGGTGTACACTCCCCCTTCTCCAGCCATCCGACCAGTCGGCGGGCGAAATCCTCGGGGTCAATCCCCCTTTCACACAGGTTCCGGGCCGTACACAGGACGAGGGCCGTGTCGTCTGACGGCATAACCCTATCCGGCATGTCCGTTACCGGTCTGAATTTCAGAACACTCCTCGGGGTTCCTTCATAGGGCAGTAGTTTCGCGCTTAGACAGAGAAGAGGGGATTACGTTGAGGCTGAAGAGCGGCCCTGCCATACCATCGTAATCGTTGCTGAAGGGAGAAAGGGGAAATACCCTTAAAGAGTCTAAGCCTCTCAA
>JALWYV010000056.1 GCA_027003075.1 Caldifarciminota bacterium
CCGTGTATTACTCCGCCGTCCGCCGCTAGGAGGCCCCCCGAAGGGGACCTCCCCGCTCGACTTGCATGGCTAAGGCACGCTGCCAGCGTTAGCCCTGAGCCAGGATCAAACCCTCCAAGGCACAAAGATTTCGCCTTAAAGGGAAAAGATCCTCTTTCTCTCCCTTCCCTCCCTACCTACTCGGCCTTTCATACAGAAGCATAGAATAATGTGGGGGGTATCCAAATTTGTCAAGTAGGAGGCCCCCCTCTTGAGTTCGCTTTAAAGACACGAACTCAGCCTATCATTCACATGCACCGGGTATTATAAGGGTGAAATGGGAACATGTGTGACGAAGTCCCCTGTAAAGCCTGAGCCGTCGTCGGATGGAAAGAGCAGACAGGTTCGCGGAGGTGATCGTCTCCCGGAGTCATCCATATCACCCGTCCCATACCTTAGAATAGCGTTATGCTTCCGCTTCTCATCGTTTCAGGTTTTCCATCTTCTCCTTCGTGGGAGTCAACGACGGGAAACTATTCCACTGGCTTGGGTGTATGGGATGTTGACGGCGATGGGTATCCCGATATTATCGTCTCCAACGGTAACGATATGGCATCCCAGAAGGTGGAGGTTTATCCCGGAGGTATAGCCTTGCCCTCACCGGCACCCTCATGGCAATCGGCATGGTCCCAGTACCACGGTCATCTGGCCCTCGGGGATATTGACGGGGACGGGGATATGGATATGGTAGTTGCTGGCTTCAGCGGGTACTTTGTAGGATGGAACGAACAGGTAAACACACTTTATATAAACGGCTCTTCGGGGTTTGACCCCGTACCGGCGTGGGTGTCGGATAGCGGGAGGTGTTTCGGGGTGACCACCGGGGACGTGAACGGGGACGGTCTGGCCGACTTCCTCTTCTCCTGTGGCAACGATTACTCTTCGGATTCCCAGCCCGCCCTTCTGTACGTCTCCGACGGCTCCACCCTCGTCGGCCCGGTCTGGAGGACGACCGACTCCATTTATTCCATGGGTGCGAAGTTTCTGGACGTGGATAACGACGGGGATCTGGATCTGTTCCTCGGTCTCTCTCCGGGAAGGCACAGGCTTTATCTGAACCTCGGGGGTTATCTGGATACCGTTCCGGCGTGGGAGAGTGACAGTTCGGGTTTTTCCAACCAGATAGCCGTGGGGGATGTAAACGGGGATGGATGGGTGGACGTGGTGGTGGCCAACACCTTCCAGTCCGATACCGTGCGGAGCCGTTTTGAACTTTACCTCAATATAGGTGGGACTCTTGAAACTTCACCTTCGTGGGTATCTTACGATCCGGGGAGGTACCATTCGGCCGTAGCTCTGGCGGATGTTGACGGTGATGGGGATCTGGATCTCGCCGGAGGAGGATGGTGGGACCCTTTGATGCTGTTTGAAAACATCGGGGGAACGTTCTCTTCCTCTCCCGTATGGTCGTGGTCCCCATCTCCATCCTCGGATCTGGTTACGGAGTACATAGTATTCTACGACGTTGATCGTAATACTACGGCGACGATTTACGATACCTTTTCTCTGTCCAACCCGGAGCATGTGGTAAAACTCTCTAAGACACCCGTGCTTTCCGTTAATGCTGTCCTGCTTGACGGCCGCCCTGTTCCTTATACCCTCCTCTACGAGAGCGGATATCTGTCCGTACCTTCCGACTCCGTTTCATCATCCTCCACCCTCGTCGTATCTTACACGTACTCCAGTTATCCGGATATGGTCGTGAGTAACTGGGAGAACAACCGTGGAAACTTCATATTTCTGAACGACGCCTCTAGTGCGCGAGCCTACGAACGTTCCGTTAATAGTACTACCGTGGCCAGAAGTGAGGTTTATGACGTTACGGGGAGGAAGGTTTCAGGGAAGCCCGGCAGAGGGGTTTACTTCGTAAGGGAGGGCGGAGGATTCAGGAAGGTAGTTGTGCGGTAAGATTGGGACACTATGTGGCTGTGAGTGTCTAAGTCTACAATACAGATTACTTTGCTTCACAAAGCGACTTCGCAAACCTCCGGAAAATTCTAACTTACGTGGGGTGCTTGAACGACCGTTCAAACGTACTAATGGGCCGTTTTCTCAATAGTGATGGGCATCCACACCCACTTCGCAAACCCCCCGGGATTTCTGCAGGATTGGAGGTTTGCGAACCTTCACCTTCATTTTTCCGCCCTTATAATACCCGGTAGTTCCGCATGACAATTGAGAATTTAGCGAGGGATGAGAGACGGGTTTTCAGCCTACCTATAAGGGATTGAAACCTACATCCAACTTCTGGAAGACGGCCGGCCATTCAACGTTTTCAGCCTACCTATAAGGGATTGAAACAAGGTAAGTGGGTAAAGATAGACCCCGCCCGCTTCTGTTTTCAGCCTACCTATAAGGGATTGAAACTGGAGATCAGACTGTGAGGTGGGGACATATGATCCTGTGTTTTCAGCCTACCTATAAGGGATTGAAACTAGTATGGGGCGGCTGGTATAGTCAGCCACTTAGCCCGGTTTTCAGCCTACCTATAAGGGATTGAAACTTAGGGACGTACAGCAGGTAGAACTTCTCCTGAAGCGGTTTTCAGCCTACCTATAAGGGATTGAAACTAATACGGACTGGGATCGAGCCGCTTTCCTCGGAGTGTTTTCAGCCTACCTATAAGGGATTGAAACAGCGACGCCCTGATTCGGAAGTACCTTACTCGCCTCCGTTTTCAGCCTACCTATAAGGGATTGAAACGAAGTCATAACTACATCAATATTGTAGTTTCTGGAGGTTTTCAGCCTACCTATAAGGGATTGAAACTAGTGGTTAGGCGGGATAATGCGGCGATGCTCCTCCGTGTTTTCAGCCTACCTATAAGGGATTGAAACAACCCCACGGCCACAGCACGGCCGACCTCATAAAGAGTTTTCAGCCTACCTATAAGGGATTGAAACTGCAAGCTCTTAGCTCCGCCGCAGTTGCCCCTAACGGTTTTCAGCCTACCTATAAGGGATTGAAACCTCTAATATCAGCGCTGGGGCGGATGAGGACTGTACTGTTTTCAGCCTACCTATAAGGGATTGAAACCAGTAGCGCGTATGTTAGTCCAACTAGTGCGGACACGTTTTCAGCCTACCTATAAGGGATTGAAACCACGGTGGAGGGTGCCATCCGTAGCACGGACGATCAGGTTTTCAGCCTACCTATAAGGGATTGAAACCCGGCCGTTTTGGTCGCTCCTTTTGCCCAGTTTCTAACGTTTTCAGCCTACCTATAAGGGATTGAAACTTGATGCAAGCCATGTAATGAATTTCTCTGCAAGATTGTTTTCAGCCTACCTGTAAGGAATCAGGCCATACGGGTAAGATTACGCAATATTGCGTCAAGTGGATATGTAGAAACCTATATGACCTTTAAAACCTCCCTCAGAATGCACCATACGAGATACGTGAATTATTATGGGGGTTAAGGATCACCCATAATTGAAATCGTACATAATCATCGTATCACTCCCGTGCGGGGACTCGGCGATCACCTCCCCTTTCTCTGACACTACCATCGCACCCCCAAACGCCCCATCCTCGCCCTCCTCAAGTGCGTTCACTAAAAATGTTTTTACTCCAATTTCCTTAACTCTTTCAACATAAACCATGCGTTCCTCTAAATACCACCTCTCCGGGTCCGGGTTTTTACCCGCAAAGGATCTGGCCATGGGGACGATAAGGAGGTCTGTTTCCCTATTCACCATAGATAAGGCGGTGTCGTTGAAGAGATCGCCACATATCAGTATACTGACTTTGCCGAAGGGTGTCAGCGCCATCGGTACGGTGTCACCTGTGGAAAATGGAGGCTTCTCCTCTATCTTGCGATAGTGAAGGAGGATTTCACCTGAGGGGGAGAACATGAGGGCTGAGCTGTAAAACCTGTCTCCTTCCCTTTCCAGAAATTCAACCACCACGAACGCATCGTGGGCCTTTACTACCTCAGCAACCCTTTCGGTTAACGGTCCAGGTACACTATCGGATAGCCTGTTCAGGATCCCCTTCTCCCACACGTACCCTGTAAACGTCGTTTCAGGAAACACGATCAGACACGCCCCCTCTTTCACCGCCTCCCCTACCCTGTTAACGAACCTCCGGAAGTTTTCCTTAACGTCCATCGGCCGAATCTTCATGGGAACGAGGGCAGCTCTCATCCTCAAACGTAATCCTCTCTCCGTACTACGTTCCGGGCCATTCCCGTCAGGAGGAACTCCCTGACGTTCTCAGCAGCCCTTTTTAGCGCCCTCTCAAACATTCCGGGTACAACGTTGGAGTTGTGGGGGGAACCGAGGAAGTTTTCCAATTCAAAGAAGGGGTAGTCTACGGAGAACGGTTCACCCCTGAAAGGTTCCTTCCACCAAACGTCAAATCCGGCCTGAAATTCCGGGTTCTCCTTGAGATGCTCGTAAAGGTCCCTCTGGTTCACTATATCGGCACGGGCGACGTTTATGAGAATGGCGTCCCTCTTCATCAGGTTTAACTCCCTGCGGGTTATGAGGTTTCTGGTCTCCTTCGTGAGGGGAAGGGATAGGACCAGGACGTCGGAGACTTTGAGGACGTGATCCAGATCCTTAAGGGTCCCTATGAACTCAACCGGCTCTTCCGTCTTGCCCGACCTGTTTATGGCGTACACCTTCATGTCAAAGCACCGGAAGGCACGGGCCACGGCCTTGCCTATACCACCGAAACCGAGTATTCCGAGGTTCTTTCCCCGTATCTCCTTGTTTAGGGTGTGGCGGTCGTATATCCCCCTTGCGAGTTTCAGATGGTTTGGAAGTAGCCTCTTGGCGAGGGCCAGAACCATTCCCACCACGTGTTCGGCCATGGGTTCGGCGTAGGCTCCGGCGTTGCTCGCTACGGTTACGCTCTCCGGGATCTGCTCAAACGGTACATGGTCTACCCCCGCCCAGACTATCTGTAGGAGTTTAACACCTTCAAGGAGGGAGAGATCTCCGACCTCCTTATCTGGATATATGGAGAGCACGGCATCGGCCCCTTTAAGGGCGTCCTTCCTCTCCTCCTCTGGAAGTTCCTGAAGGAACACGACCTCCGCCACACCTTTTAAAACGGACTCTATTATCTCCTTATGCTCCTGAGTGGCTTTAAAGGACACTACAACCCTCATAAGGGTGTATTCTACTCCCGCACCGATAGATCAAAAAATCTGTGAAACATAAAACATGTTTCACGTGAAACATCCTCAAACCAATTTCAAAGTTCTCAGCACCTTCATAACCTCATCCGCCCATCCCCTCGGTGCCAGACACTTCGCCCTTATCAGGTTGGGAATGGATACGGGGGCGTACCCCTTCTTGGGGTTGGGTATCAGAATGGGTATATCAACCACCCTCAACATGTCCTCATCGTTTTCACTGTCTCCAAGGCCTACAGTCAGGACGTCCTCACCGAAAAGACCCTTAACGACCTCAACGACCCTCCCCTTACCCTGGGCGGCTGAAACGAGATGGTAGAACCTACCTCCCCGTAGTACCCTGTACCCGTTTCTCTCGGCCAGTCGTATAAACTCCCCCAATTTATCTATATCTTCGGCCATGAACGGCTCGGAGAACATCCTCCTCTTCGTGAGTTCAAGAGCGTCTTCGGGTAGTCCCGTAAGTTCCCTCAGGGTCTTTAGGTCCATATCTCCCATACCCGTAAGTCCGTAGCGTTCGGCGTACTTCCGGAAGAATTCCCTTACCTCCCCGTACCTTTTCCCAAGTACAACGGCACAGTACCCCTCCCCTACCCTCTCACATCCCTCCGGAAGAGGTGAAAAGCCCTCCGGGAAGAAGATGGCCGCACCGTTCTCAACGGCGAAGGGGGAGTTCAGCCCCATCTCTCTAACGAGCTTGAGGGTCTCGGAGTACGTCTTACTCGTGTTCAGGATAACGGGGACGTTAAGAACTTTCAAAAGGGAGAGTACTGCTGCGGCCTCATCCCACCTGTACGTGAAGTGGTCTATAAGGGTACCGTCAACGTCCGTAAAGATGAGGAGCCTCACGAAGGTATGATAACGGGGAAAGGTAAATAAAAAAGGCCCCACCTTCATCGGGTGGGGCCCAAGCGCACCCTGATTCTCGTTTATATTCCGTACGAGACCGTAAACCTTACCGTACGACCCGGCTCGTAAACGGGCATACCGGAGGCGAAGGGGTTGCGCATGTAGGATAGATGTCTGTAATACAGGTTATCTGTCAGGTTGTCAACCTCCAGCTTAGCGGAGAACCTACCGTAAGCATACTCAAGCGAGAGGTCGCTCCTCCACCACGAGGTGGTCGGTTTTTCGTTCAGAAGCGTATCAACGCGGGTCTGGGCGTCGTTCCATATGAAGGACAGCCCGGCTTTGAAGCCGTACAGTCTCGGAGTGGAAAGGTCAAGACCCACCATAAGGGGTGGAGTCTCGGCAAAGGGTACCTTATCAGTGAGGTTCTGGGCGTAGGTGTACGTAGATGTAAGGGCCACCATATCCTTCCACGACAGCCTGAACCTGTACCCTGCGAGGAGTTCGTCCACGTTCTTGTAGGTCTGTATCATCACAGTCATAGGCATGTTGTTCATGGTAACTTCCCGGCTCACCTTTGTAAGGTAACTCTGGTCCTTGACGAAGTAGGAGTAGAGATCAAGGTTGAGGTTCAGGCCGTACTCTTTAAACGACGGCGATAGTTCCAGACGACCACCAACCTTCTTGGCGCACTTCAGGGAGTAGTTCCCTACCCACCAGGGTTTACCCATGGGCTTTCTGACCGATATGTAAACGTACTCCGGGTCCGGAGGTTCGGCGGCCAGTTCAAACACGCCGGATACGGCCATGGTAAAGCTATAGCGGGCGGAGAGGTTGAATATGGGGTAGGGCTTACCCTCTTTAGCGTTGGGGTCAATGGCCTTGAGCTTCGTCGTAACCATGGGATCGTAGTTCTCGTCTGGAGATATGAAATAGTAGGCCATACCACCTTTCAGGGAGAGGGAGAAGCCGGGAATTCCCTCAAAGGTGAAGGTACGGTTCAGGTCGGCCTGAGCAACCTGAAGGTTGGGGAGCATGTGGTTTCTTATGGTGTCGGTCATCATCCGGGGCTTTATCTTGTTGTATGCCCACCACTTCCGGTAGAATATCTCGTATCCGAACAGGAGGAAGTTGGGGTTGGTGATGCCAGCGTTGAGGACGTAGGCATCCGTACTCATAAACATCATGCCGAGGGATTTCCGCAGCTCGTTGGACATGTAGTGATGGAGTGTGTTGAAGTAGAGTTTGTGGCCCATGTAGGCGACGTGTCCCCCGACCTGTTTGCTGAATATCTCGTCCATGAGGAGGTAGGGGAACAGAACCTTCTGGTAGTAGTTGGCAAGGAACCCGTATCTCAAAAAGCCCCCCATCGCCCTCCCGTTGAAGGTGGCCTCAACCACCCTGTAGGCGAGGTTCTTAGAGCCGGCGAAACTATCAGCAACGTACGGATAGACCTCGGTTATGCTTTTACCGGCAACGTCTTTGTAGTGCTCGTCCCTGTAGTTGCTTCCAACGGCGTAAGGCGTACTCTGGGTAAACCTAAAATACAGTCCCTGACCGTACCCTTCCAGAGAGGCGCCTACATCTGCTCCGTTTGAAGACAGGGCCGTGCCCATGGCAAAGGCTCTTACGGTGGGTCTAAAGGGTGGAATCCTCCTCCTCACTATCACACCGCCGCCGAGACCGGTGAAGTTAGACGTGGAAGTGGTCTTTACCTGCATCACGGAAACTTCAAGGGGGTTTATGCGGACGGTCGGGGCGTCCATCCTGTTGGGACAGGCGTTGTAGAACCTCTCGCCGTCTATGGTGACGGGGACGTCGTGGCCCTTGAATCCGGAGACGTAGACGTCGGCGCTGAACTCCGGTCCTTTCCTCACAATATCTATCCCGTTCCTCTCAAGGATACGGAAGGGAGAGGTTCTGGTATAGGTCATCTCCTCCGTCCAGCGCTTTTCGTCGCCTATAACGACGACGGGCTTACCACGGTACACGTACGTCGTATCAAGTTCAAGATCCGTTTCAACAAGAAGAACGAACAGCATAAGAAGGTAGTATATCCCGGAAAATTATCGGATTTACACTATAAAGTTAAGTACTACGCCGTTTAGAAAGGTTAGGTGTCCACAGATTTCAGGAAGCTGTCGTAGAGCCGTATGGTTTCCCTTTCAACCTCCACTATGGTGTTCAGAAGTACGATAAACCGAATGCGATCCTCATGCAACGGGGAGTTTAAACTATTTACGATGTGATCCGAAATGCGATGGTACATCCTGTACATGTACTCCGTGGCTTCCTCTATATCCGAAAGGATTGCAAGCGTAGATGCGTCCAGTACGCCGGTCTTTTCTCCGATAAAGATCTGACTGCTCAACCCCCTCCTTGGAAGGAAGATAAAAATCCCACCGGTATCCGAGAACCTGGATAAAAGGACGGAGAAGGGCGTTCTGTCCCACGGTTTTACTTTCAAAAACCTGCGGAGCAATATCGTATGCTCGTTTAGAGCCTTTTCTATCTCCTTTCTATTTTCGCGTACGTTTTCCACCAGTATCCCCAACGCCTTCTTCAGGAATTCGCTTTCCTTCCTTCTTTCCCTCCATCTGTCAATCAGAAGGGCAACAAATACACCCAGAACGACCACCACAAAATCTTTGATAAAAACGAATAACCAGTCCATCCTTAACTTACCGTTTGCATTCTAAGGGAGCAACCGGAGGCAGATTGCCCTTTACTCCACCTTATCCAAAGTACGGGATGGCCGCGTAATACTCTTCGGGGGGTACGGTTTTCAACCTCCCGACGGCTTCCCTTATGGGCATACCCCTCTCAACGTACCCTCCGTACGCTGTCATACATCCGAACCGTCCCTCCTCAATCAACTCAAAGGCGAGATGCCCCATCTCATGGGCCATAAGGCGGTCGTAAGCCGTGGGTGTTCCACCTCTAAGTACGTATCCGATTTCAACGAAACGGGTCTCTATATCCAGTTCCTCTGCTATGTACCTCTGCAGGTATATGCCCACGTTCTGCTCTCTCTGGCGGGCGTACCGCACACCTTCGGCCACCGCAACTATACTGAAACTCTTCCCCATCCTCTTCCGCCTGAGGATGTATTCCAGTATCTGCCTCTCGCTCATGGGAAACTCCGGTATTACCATCACGTCCGCACCGGAGGCCATCCCGGCGTACAGGGTTATCCACCCCGTGTGCCTGCCCATGAGCTGAACCACGAAGACCCGACGATGAGACTCGGCGGTCGTATGTAGGCGATCTATCAGGTAGGTCGCGACGTCAACGGCCGTATTGAAGCCTATGCTCTCCGTTCCCCATACGTCGTTGTCTATGGTCTTGGGGATGAACACCACCCTGCCCCACATCTCCTGAAAGGCGTGGGCTATGTGCAGAGAACCGTTTCCACCGATAACGATCAGGGCGTCCAGATTATCCAGAACGGATAACGCCCTGTCCACGTCCTTCCGCGATTTCAGGGGGTTGAAGCGGGAGGTTCCGAGTATCGTTCCGCCCATGGGGAGGATGCCGCTTACGTCCCTTGCCTTCAGAACCCTGTAATCTCCGTTCACGACCCCTTCCCACCCGTTTTTAAAACCCCATACCTCCACCCCTCGCCGGAGGGCGAGCTTTACGAACGCCCTTATGGCGGCGTTGAGACCCGGACAGTCTCCACCCGATGTGAGTATACCTACCCTTTTAACTCTGCTCATGAAGGGGGGATTCTACAGGATTTTATGGGAAAAGTGTCGGCTTTACAATAGCAACCGTAATGCGGCGCAGGAAGTTTTACATAAAGACGTTCGGCTGCCAGATGAACGAGCTGGACAGCGAGATGGTGAGGAGGATGTTAGAGGAGAGGGGGTACGTTTACACGGACAACCCGGACGAGGCTGACGTCGTACTTCTGAACACCTGTACGGTGAGGGAGAAGGCGGCCCGTAAGGCGAAACATCTGGTGAGGTACTTCAGTAAACGGGAGAAAACAACCGTGGTGATGGGATGCCTTGCCCAGCAGGAGAAGGAGAACCTTCTCAAAGAGGGTGCGGATCTTGTGGTGGGTACGAGGGCCTTCGTTGAGATACCGGATCTCCTTGAGTCTATAGGCCGGCAGAAGGTGGTGTGCGAGGATATAGGTCTGCACTACAGGGTAGACAGGGAAGTCTATCCGGGGCAGTACTCGGCCTACGTAAGCATACAGTACGGTTGCGACAACTTCTGCACCTTCTGCGTCGTC
Source organism: Caldifarciminota bacterium (assembly GCA_027003075.1). Taxonomy (GTDB): domain Bacteria; phylum Hydrothermota; class Hydrothermia; order LBFQ01; family LBFQ01; genus JAADCS01. The sequence continues at coordinate 10,274 of JALWYV010000056.1, forward strand.
CCCTATACGAGGGGTAGAGAGTACTCCCGCCCGGCCGGGGAGATCGTGGCCGAGGTCCGCAGGCTTGACGCGGCCGGTGTAGTGGAGGTTACCCTTCTTGGGCAGAACGTCAACAGCTACTTTGATGGCAGGTACGACTTTGCCGACCTTCTCATGATGGTTCAGGACAACGTTAGGAACGTCAGGCGTATAAGGTTTACGAGTCCGAACCCGCGGGACTTCTCCTACAAGGTCCTTAAGGTAGTGGCCGAAAGCGACGTGATAACCCCATGGATACACCTCCCCCTTCAGTCGGGGTCGGACAGGATACTCAAACGTATGAACAGAGGGTACAACCGTAGCGAGTACCTTGAGCAGGCCGCCATGATCCGGGAGATGATGCCCTTCGGCACCATAACGACCGATATAATCGTGGGCTTTCCGGGGGAGACCGACGAGGACTTTGAGGCGACTCTGGACGTGGTGAGAAGGGTGAAGTACGACGGAGCCTACATGTTCATATACTCCCAGAGGCCGAACACTCCGGCCGCCTTTTACAGGGATCAGCTCCCCTACGACGTGAAGGTGGAACGTCAGAGGAGGCTGATTGAGGAGGTGAACAGGGGTATCTTAGAGAGGAGGAAGATATTCATCGGACGGGAGGACGAAGTCCTCATAGACGGCCCCAGCAGGAAGGATCCTAACGAGTCCGCGGGTAAACTCTTCAACGGCCTGACCGTAACCGTGAAGGGAAGGTTCCGTCCCGGAGAGTTCGTACCCGTACGTATTGTGGGTATAAGCGGATTGACCCTCAAGGCGGAACCTCTGGAAGTGGAGGCTACGGTTTGAGGTACACGCTGTTCTTTCTTCCAGTAATGTTCTTACTCTCGTGTGCAAAGAAGGTTCCTCCTCCGGGAAAGGGGGAGTTCCGTGGGCCAAAGGTCATACTGTTCTCACCGGAGAACGGGGATACGGTGGGGGATACCTTAAAGATCTACGTCTATGCCGAGGACTCATCCGGCCTCAGTTCCTTCGTAATAAAGAGGCGTTCAAAGGTTATAACCCTCATCCCGGTTAAGGGTAGGTCCTACTCCCTTGATACCTTCCTGGTCCTTGAAAGGGAGGGGGAGACGCTCCTACCCGACACCCTTGAGATAGGGGCCAACGACCGCTGGGACAACCACTCCGGCATAAGGGTGGAGGTGTACACCTACCGTCAGGCGAGGGACACATCAACTCAGGATAAAGGGAAGGAAGGCGGAAAGTAAATTTACCGAAGTTTACAATACTTACAGTTCATCGGGCAAACCGTCCCCTCTCCAGCCTTAGAATAGGGTAAGTATGACGGCAAAGGAGATAAAAGACAAGGCGATACTGGTTCTCATACTGAACCTTCTAATTCCGGGACTCGGGCATCTCATAGCCTTTAACGAGATAGCCGAAGCGCTGAAGAGGACGGGAAAGAATCCCGGAGCCGATCCGGATGCGATAAAGAGGAACGGCATCATACAGCTGGTACTCTACCTGGCCGGCTTCATAACCTGCGGGATCACGTCCATAGTGGCGTGGGTGTGGTCCTTCATCATAGATACCCTCATGAACTACTACGGTGCCATGACGTCCGTACCGGAAGAGGGATGAGTTCGCCCGTCCCTTAGAGGCAGAGGGGGGAAGTTCCCCCCCTCTTTTTATTCGCACTTGGAATAACCGCAGTTCTTACACATCCAGCACCCGTTTTCGTTTACCATCCTCTCACCGCACTCCGGGCAGAACACACCCTCAACCACGTCCCCGTCTTCCCTTACGGCCTCCACCTCGTACCTGACGTCCTTATCGGGCGTGAGCCTGACGATGACCCCTATAGGCGGCTTCTCGTTCTCCTCAACGATGGGAAGGTTCCCGCTCTCAAGGAAGGTTTCCAGCGCCCTCGCTATGGCGTCGGGGACGGACCAAACGAGACTGCCATCGGGCTGGCGTACAGGGGACGAGGACTTTATTCCCCTCAGTTGGTGGATTATGGCGTCCGGGGAAACGTTGGAGCGGAGGGCGAGGGATATGAGGCGGCCTATGGCCTCGGACATAGCCATGAGGGAGGATCCGGACTTGCCGAGATGTATGAAAACCTCCTTCGGCCCGTTTTCACCGTCCGTGTTCACGGTTATGTAGACCGTACCGAGCTCTGTCTTGAACTTGTAGGTCTTGCCCACCATAACCATGGGCCTGGGTTTGGGGGATATCTTCTGCTTAACGGGAACAACAGTCTTCTCCTTATCTTCAGGCTCCTTTTTGCTCTCAGTTATGAGTATGCCCTCTCTGGATCCCTCACGGTATACGGTTACGCCTTTAAGTCCCGCCCTCGCTGCCATGGTGTATATACGTCCTATCTCCTCCGGAGTGGTCTCCCTCGGCAGGTTTATGGTTGAGGATATGGCCTGGTCTATGTGCTTCTGGATGGTGGCCTGCATCAGGACCCTCTTTTCCGGATCTATCTTATGGGCGGTTATGAAGAATTCTGGGAACTCCTCCTCGTCCATCTCCTCTCTCCCCATCATCTCCATATATTGGTGGGCGAGGGGGTGGTACACCCTGAACTCTCCTTTTGAGAGGCTCTCCGCCCTCCTTACGTAATAGAGGGCGAATATCGGCTCAATTCCAGAGGATGTACCGGCGAGGAGGGAGCCGGAGCCGACGGGCGGGACGGTCAGATAGGCGACGTTCCTCAGGCCGTGTTTCTCTATTCTCTCAAGGAGTTCGCCGTCAAAGTCGGCAAAGAAGGGGTTATCAAGGTGCTTGCTCCCGTCGTAGTCCGGGAAGGTACCTTTCTCTATGGCCAGATTTACCCCCTCGTCGTAGGTAACGTGCTTTATCCAGCGGAACAACTTATCAACGAACTCTATCGCCTCGTCGCTGTCGTACCGAAGGCGGAGTTTGGCCAGCATGTCCCCCAGACCGGTGAACCCCATCCCTATCCTCCGGCGCCTGTAGGAGGCCTCCCGCTGGCCGGGGAGTGGCTCCCTGTCAAGGTTGTAGTCGTTTACGTTATCAAGGAAACGGACGTTGTACCGGAGAGCCTTCTCAAGCGCCTCGTAGTCTATTCGGGCGTTCTCTGTGAAGGGGTCAAGGACGAAGGCGGAGAGGTTCACGTTGGAGAGGTTGCAGGCCCCGTAAGGTTCAAGGGGTATCTCGGAACAGGGGTTGGTGCTTATCACGGGAGCAGTGTACCACCCGGTGTCGTACCTCTTTACGTTGGACCAGAGGATTATACCCGGTTCGGCGGAGGCCCAGGCGTTGTTTATTATCATGTTCCAGAGTTCACGGGCGGGCATTCTCCTCTCTATCCGCTTTACTTCCTCGCTCTCGTAGGACATCACCCAGACGTCGTCTCTCTCCACGGCCTCTATTAGCTCGTTGGACACCTTTACGGATATGTTGGCGTACCTGACCTTACGCCTTTCGGGGTCGTTCTTCACGGTTATGAACTCAGGGACGTCGGGGTGGGTGTCGTCTATGGTTATCATGAGGGCCCCCCTCCTGCCCTGCTGGCCTATCGTCCCGGTCACGTGGGAGAAAAGGTCCATGAAGGAGACGGCACCGGTGGAAAATATGGCGGCGTTGTTGACGGGAGCGCCTGCCGGCCTGAGTATGGAGATATCTATCCCAACTCCCCCTCCCCTGCTATACGTTTTAGCCATTTCCCTTGCGGCCTCAAATATCCCGTCTATGGAATCCTCCTTTATGGGTATGACGTAGCAGTTCTTCAGGGTAACCCTGCGAGGGTTCCCCGCCCCGAACATTATCCTGCCACCGGGGACTACCCTGAAGTCCTTAAGCATCCAGTAAAACCTCTCCTCCCACGTCTTACGTTTTTCCTCGTCCTCCTCTACCGATGCCACTTCACGGGCCACCCTCCTCCACATCTGCTCCGGGCTGTCCTCCAGTACGTTCCCTTCGTAATCCCTGAGGGCGTACTTGTCAAGGAAGACGCGGGTCCGCAACTCGTCCCCGTTGAACCATTCTTTGACCCGATTAAAAAGTTCGCTGTCGTAGTCCTTCCTCGCTGACATAACGTGGATAGTCTTAGGTTGAACCGTTCCACCTTTCAACCGGTCGGAAACCTTTAAAGTATTGCTCTGGATACCCCTCTGCAAAAATATACCCACTTAAGGCCTGCAACTCCGTACTTGCCGTCATCCTTAAACTCCACGGATGAGCCGGGAAGAGGCGATAGCGCTTGTCAGAAAACATGTGAGCAAGCCCAACCTCGTGAAGCACATGATAGCCGTGGGCGGGATAATGAGGGCGCTGGCCAGACACTTCGGAGAGGACGAGCATCGCTGGGAGCTGGCGGGTATCCTCCATGATCTTGATTACGATTACACGAACGAGAACCCCGAAAATCACCCGGAAATGGGCGTCCGCATGCTCAGGGAGATGGGGTTTGACGACGAGGAGATATTGCACGCCATACTCGCCCACAATCGGAAGGTTCCCTTTAAAACCCTTATGGATAAGGCCCTCTACGTGGCTGACCCGACGAGCGGTTTCATAGTGGCGGCCGCTCTCATACGGCCAGAGAAGAGTCTGGACGCCGTGGACGTACCGTTCCTTATGAGAAGGTTCAGGGAGAAGGGGTTCGCGAGGGGTGCTAGCCGGGAGCAGATGAGGATGTGTGAGGACCTGCTCGGCCTGAAGTTAGAAGATTTCTACGCCATAGCCCTTGAGGGTATGAAGGGGGTCAGGGAAGACCTGGGACTTTGAGGAGTTTTCGCTTTCCAACCTTATAATAGGCGTTGGATGAGCAAACTCACTGCTCTGAACATTTTAAAGGAAAAGCTCGGTGAGGACGGTGTAAATGCTCTGATTGAGGTGATTGAGGAGGAGAGGGAGAGGACGAGAGACAACCTCTTCCGCCTCCTTGATGAGAGGTTCGCCCGGAGATTGGCGGAGGAGATAGGGAAACTACGCTCTGAGATGCACGACGAGATCGGTCTACTCCGTGCTGAGGTGCATCGGGAGATAGCGAAGGTCTGGAACGAGATTGGAAAACTACGGGCTGAGATGCATGACGAGATAGGGGAACTGAAAGCCGATATGATCAAGTGGATGTTCGTATTCTGGGCAACACAGATGTTAGCGATAATGGGAATCCTTTTCACCCTGTTTAGGTTCATGAAATGAGAGTGTAGGAACGTTTAAGGATTTCAAAGTGGTATTGACACTTCAAATTGCACTCATAATCACAACTTCCATTACTCCCGTACCCCTCAACCTTACAATCCCAAAATGGTAGAGAACCTATCAAACAAGGAGTTCTTCAAGTACTACAGGCAGATCCTTGAGGATGTAACCTTCACCTTCGCGATGAACAGCGACACCTTTTACAGGGACAGGGGTATACTCCTGCACTCTCCAACTTCCCCCTCAAAGATAGAGAAGGCGTTATCCAGAAAGAAGGGTCTTCCCGATGATCTGAAAAGCATCCTCAGAGGACTGTACTCCGAACTGGAGGAGGTAGATCTAATGTGGAACCTGGTGGCGTGGGAGGGCAGGTACTCCTACGTCGGTAAGATGGAGATCCCGCCGATAACGGGCATTTTCAAGCGTAACCTGAACGCCGGGAAGGAAGGGGTATTCTGGAAGTTTGACCCCGATAAGGGCGAGGGGGAAATAGGTTACTACGACACCCTCGGTTTGAAGGGCAAGGCACTGAAGGAGTTCAGGGCTAACCTTCCCGAAATGTACGTCTTTGACAGGTACGCCGGCGAGGACGCCTGGACGGTGATATGGGTAAAGGACGGCAGGTACGGCCTTGCCCTGATAACCTCTCAGGGGGAAGATGTGGTCTCCTTCCCGTATGGGATACGCAGGTACCTTTACCTACAACTTCGTACTCTGGGGGTCTTTCACTTTCCGGAAATGGTGCTAAGGAGATGCAACGATCCCGACGTGGGTTGCATAATGGAGTGGGTAGAGATGAACTACGACCTCAACGAGAACGAGCGAGAGATTCTGGAGGGGCTGTACCGGTACGTGCATAGCATGATGGACGACGTAAGGAGTACCCTCCTGAGGGCTTACACACCGTGGGGGAAGAAGATCACCCCGGAGGTCAGGGAGAGGATGGAGGAGTTGCTGAAGGAGGGAGCAGATCCCAACACCCGCTTTGGAGGGAAAGAAACCGTCCTGATAAGGGCGGCAAAAGCCACGGACGTTCCTCTGATAAAGTTGCTGGTTCAGTACGGGGCGGATCCCAACATCGGTGATGACGCTGGCAACACGCCCCTGAGTATCCTGCTTGACAGATCTAAGAAGAACACGGAGGCCATAGCCCTCGTTCTGGAGGCGGGGGCGGAAATAAACGACAGGCTCGCCGATACTTTCCTTGAGAGTGGTCTCCTGACTAAACGAAAGGTCAAGTCTGACCCCTATATCAGGAGGATGGCCGAATACCTTCTGAAAAACGCACCGGAGGGAAAGAGAAAAGCCATCAGGGAGAAAACCGGATTGTAGATTACGTAAGCACCCGCTTTATCCTGTAGATCTCCCTCAGTACCTCCCTCCAGTCTCTCTTTCCCTCCTCTATCTCGTCCATAGCCTTCTCAATACGGCGGGTGAAGTCCTCACTCACGTATTCGGAGTAACGTTCCATCAGGAAGGAGTAAACCTTTTCCCCTAAGGGAGTGGAGTACAGGTAGCCCCTCTTGCTCCTGAAGACGTACCGCCGTTTAAGGAGTATCTCCACTATTTTGGCGTAGGTTGATGGCCTCCCCAGACCCCTGCGCTTCATCTCCTGTACGAGCGTTCCCTCCGTGAAGGGTGTGGCCCTGGGGACTTTCCGGATGCGGATATCTCCAACTTCCGTTTTTCCGTTAAATACCGTGAACGTGGGCCACAGGAGGTTAAATCCGTCCCTCAGAACCTCAAGGACGACCTCCGCCTCCAGTTCTCCGGCCACTACCTTCCCCTTCCGGACGAGGGCCTTACGCATTTCGGACGCCATGAACCTGCGGAATATCAGGTCGTAGAGTTCAACGGCCTTTTGAGACTCAAAGTTTATGAGTCCGGCGGCCATCATGGACCTGAGGGTATCCGGGGTTATCGGTCGGGTTGGCCTTATACACTCGTGGGCACCCCCCTCCCCCCACGTCCTCGGCACGAAGTAGTCTTCCCCGAACCTCTCCGTTATGAAGGGTCTGGCCACGGAGAACTTACCGAAGTCAGATACCCGTGTGCTGTCCGTTCTGTGGTAGGTGGTTATTCCTTTCTCAAAGAGTTCCTGAAGGGTGTTCATCGTCTCGGCGGCACCGAGGTTAAGGTACCTGTTGGCGTCTTCTAATACGGTATCTGTGGTGTACGGTGGGAGGGGTCCCCTCTCCTCCTCTCCGATCACCTCCACCCTTACGTCTCCGGGTTTCAGAGCCTTAAGTTGCTCGTAAACCTCGTTCGCCTCACGCCAGGTTCCATAAATCCGTTCCAGTACCGCATTTCCGACGGCAACCCTGACCAGATAAGCCTTCTTTCGGCTCTCACGGGTACGCTCTATAACCCATCCGAGGACGGGGGTTTGAACTCTTCCGGCGGAGAGATGCGTATCTTTGAATACCTCCCACAGTTTCCTTGATAGGGTGAATCCGACCCACCTGTCGGCTATCCTCCGGGTCATCTGTGCCTTTACGAGGTTTAAGGAGGTCTCCCGTGGGGACTCAACGGCCTCGCGGAAGGCCCTTGGCGTTACCTCGTGGAACTCCGCCCGCCTCACGTTCACGTTGAAAGGTCTGACGTGCAGATAGAGGTCGTAGGCTATCTTCTCTCCCTCGGCATCGGGATCCGTGGCGACCAGGACCTCGTCCACCTCGTACCCCAGGTCCTGCAGCGCCTTCAGTATCTCCAGTTTGTCCTCAATATCCCCCTCCGGGCAGTGCCTTTTGAGGTGTTCGTACTCCGTATGTTGTTCCCCTGTCCCGCGGCAACGTTTGATGGTGTCGTACACGCCCACGTACTCCCCGTCCCTGTCAAGGACACCGAAGAAGCCCCCTTCCGTACTGAGGTCCAGAACGTGGCCGAGGGAGGCCGATATCACGAGAACCCTCTCCCCAAGGGGGATCTCGTAGGCTATGGAGTTGCCCACGATCCTCATCTGGGGCTTTCCGAAGAAGGAACCTATGGTACGGGCCTTGTTGGGCGACTCAACGATCACGAGGGTGGTTTTGAAGAGGTCCTTCGTCTCCGGGGGTATCTGACCCGACAGGACGGCCATCGCTCTCTCCCTGTCCCTGTCTATCTCCCGAAGTACGCTCTTTATATCCACCTCATCAAGGGGTTGAAAGGTTACATCCCTCTCCATGAAGTAGAACCGCAGTCTCCTCTGAAGGCTCCTGAAGGCCTTCTCGTCCCATACCATGAGGACACTCAGACCCCTCGTCATCCCACCGGCTATGAGGCGGGAGGTCCTCCCTGAGGCCTGAAGGTAGGTTGAAGCGTCCGCAACGACGATGTAAAGCCCGTCTTCCCGGTTTACGAGGCTTACGTCTTCAGATTCGCCAACCCTCCTTAAAAACTCCGGGTCCTGAAGTTTAGCCTCAAGCCAGTTCTTTATCCTCTCCACTTCCCCCTTTATCTTCGGGTACCTATCAAGCACCTCCTCCCTCATGGTCAGGTAACGGCGGAGGTAGGTTACCATCTTCCGGGCCTCTATTCGCTCGTCCTCCGTGAAGATTTCCATCAGGGCCAGAAGGACGGAGTATAGCAGGGATGGTCTTAAGGAAAGTTTAACCGGGAACAGGTACTTCGGGACGTCAAGGAATACGGCGTACCTTATAACGTGGGGCAGGTCTATTCCCCTGACTAAGGGGTTGTGGATATGGGCGAGGCCCACGGCAACGTCAAACCCGCCGCTACTCATCCTCTCGTACAGATCTTCAGGCTTACCGTCAAGGTAGGTTATAACATCCAATCCCTTTCCTCTCAGGTAATCCGCCACCCTCTGAACTTCGTCCCTGCCGGCGTAAGAGGGAAGGTAGAGCAACCCACCTTTACCGAATTCCCTTATCAACCCCTCCGCCGTGTGCAGGGCCCTTTCGTAATCCTCCACCTTTGCGTAGGTGTCCAGAACGTTCCTTACGTTCGTCGTCGCCCTCTGGATATCAAAACCGAGGAGGTTCCTGAACAGCACGACCCGGTTAGTCCGTGGCTTTAAAGTTGCCGAGGATACCACCAGAACCGTTCTCCTTTTCCTCCTCTTCAACCGTTCAAGGTACTCCAGATCCCTCTCGTCCTTGCCGGGTTTCAGGGCGATTCTCAGGTCCCGATCCGTAAAACCGAGGAGTTTAAAAAGGAGGTCAACGTTTTTCGCCCGTTTTAAGAAGGAATCTATATCGTCAAGGAAAACGAAGGAGAGTTCCCCGGAGAACTTCATGAGGTTCTCAAAGTTCCTGTGGAAGAACATGTTCGTGCCGGCGAGGACGTCCCAGTCGCCGCTGAGGAACCTCTCCCTGACCTTCTTCTTACTCTCGTACAGAAGGAGTCTCTTGCCCGTTTTCAGTTCCTCTTCCATTCTCTCAAGTTTCTCGTAGGTTTGACCGGCGAGGAGCCTGGTGGGGAATATAAGGAGAGCCTTGCCGGATACGTATAGGGAGGTTATGAGGCCGAAGGTGGTCTTACCCACGCCTGTGGGTGCCACTATGGCGAAAGAATGGCCTCTCAGGACTCTCTTCATCCAGGTTCTCTGGAGGGACCACGGCCTGCCTACCGCCTTAACGAACATCCCCTCGTACCTCTCAAGGCCCCTCTCGGCCTCGCAGTACTCCCGCAGATGCTCCACCCTCTTAAGTTTCTCGCACACGTCCCTAAGGGTTCGGGCGTGGCCGTACTGAGGAAGGCACCTGTAACAGGGTATCCCCATGGAGAGGCGGTCGTCCGTGATGGGTCCCCCGCAGTTGGGGCAACCCCGCTTAACTATCATCAGAGGCATTACCCGTATTCTACGTTCGTAATATGTTTAAGCCGGAAAGATATTCTGGTGAAGCAAGACGGTAAAGGGACTACGGATACCGTTTATCGTTTTTCTGCTGTCCGATAGAAGTGGCGGATGCGATATATCACGCTATAGTACCCAATATCAGATATCCTATCGCACGGAGTTGCAGCTATCTTTTAACCTTTCCCTGAAACCGGCGAAGGCACCCGTATAATACAGCACTTATGAAGGTTGAAAAAGGCAAAGTGGTGACCTTCCATTACACCCTTAAGGATAAGGCAACCGGGGAGGTCATTGAAAGCAGCAAGGATTACGGTGAGCCCATGACCATACTCGTGGGCGGTCAGCAGATCATACCAGCCCTTGAGGAGAAGATGATGGGTATGGAGGCAGGTGAGAAGCGGGATATAGACCTCAAGGCGGAGGAGGCCTACGGGCCCAGAAGCGATGAGCTCGTTCAGGTTATACCCCGCCATCTCTTCGGAGATATGGAACTGCGTGAGGGGATGAATCTGGAGGCGAGTACGCCGGAAGGTCCCATAAGGATGACCGTCCTTAATGTTGGGGAGAACGAGGTGGTGGTGGATCTGAACCATCCGCTCGCCGGCAGGGATCTCGTCTTTGAGATTGAGGTCCTGAACGTACGGGATGCTACCCCGGAGGAACTGGAACACGGACACGCCCACGGTGAGGGCGGACACGAACATCACTAAGGTCGTATGAAGAGGTGGTTCCTCTTATTTGCACTTCTACTGTTAGGGTGCAGGTACAGGGGATTGCCCGAAGACTTCTTCGTGTATCCTATAGGGGAGGGGGTGGTCTGGTACTACGAGGAAGACGTCCCGCCAGACTACCCCGACACCCTCCCCGTGCCTCTGGACTCCATAGTCGTGCTAAAGGAGACGACCATAACCGTCTCGGATAGCCTCGGAGATGAGGAGGTAAGGGCGTGGAGGGTCTATAAGAGGCACGAGAGTTCTTACGCCGGTCTCGTTGAGGATACCAACACGGTATTTTTCCACAGATCTTTCATAAAGGAGTGGCTTCCCACAAAGGGTCTCTTCCCGGATAGTATTCCGTACGGCAGTCAGATGATCTACTTCGTTTATGAGGAGGACAGCGTACTGGTGAACTGGTTGCCCCTGTACGTTCGCCCCGGGAACGAGTGGATCATGACCCGGAGCAGGGGGAAGATCATAATAGGGAGCGATACGTGTTCCCTCGTCCTTGATATATGGGCGAAGGCCCAGGGGTACGAGGATATATCGTACAAACCCGTTACGGAACGCTTCAGCGACGGCACAAAGGAGTACAGAAGATCCCTGAGGGTGGACTACTTCATAAAGGGAGGGGTGTGCAGTCTCGGAGTGGAGATAACTCTGCTTAAGATATGGTGGAAGAGCGGAATAGGGCCTGTAAAGAACGTGGCGATAACCTCATCGGACAGCCTCGTTACTTATCTCGTGGGATATACGCTCTGAGCGGCGAGCTATTCAGAAAGTCCTTCCATCTTTCAGCCTACTACTACGCGGTGGTGCTCTATCTCCTGTCCGACCCCGTCCTTACGTGGGGTTCCGCCATCTACATAGCGTACCTTGACTACTCCCGTCTGCTGTTTCCTCAGTACGCGGGCCTTTACGATCTCCTTGAGAGGGCAACGGGCAGGTTCATAAAGGAGAGGGAGAGGCGGGACGTCAGCGATGCCACACGCATGGCCCTTGGGGTTGCGCTCTCACTTACCCTGTTCGGTAAGTACGCCCTGATAGGACTGGCGGTATCCATACCGGGGGATGCTCTCGCCTCCGTGATAGGTAAAACGCTCGGCGGTTCAAAGATAGTAAACGATAAGAGCCTGTTGGGGTTCATGGCCTTCGTCATCTGGAGCGGACTCGTGGGTATCGTCTTCGGTCAGCCTGCCGACCTCCTGCTGATAGGTGCGGCCGTAGGTATCGTGGAGATGTTCTCTACGAGATGGGAGAACCTCACCCTCGGAGTGTGGGGGTCGTTCCTGTCCATGTTGTTGTTGGGGTAATGCGCTTTAGGCCAGCGGACAGAGTGGTAGTTAATGTAAAGTGCCGAAAAATCCGCCTCTTACGTAAGTTTCGGCGGTAAAATCCCCACCCTATGAAGGTACTGGTATTCATAAAGCGTACCCCTGACACCGCAGCCGTCGTCAAGCCGACACCTGACGGCAAAGACATAGTCAGGGAGGGGTTGGCCTTCATCATAAACCCCTACGACGAGTTTGCAGTTCAGGAAGCCGTTAACATTAAGTCGGCTAAGGGCGGAGAGACCGTGGTTATGACGGTAGGGGACGACGCCTCCACCGAGCAGCTCCGCCGTGCCCTTGCCATGGGCATTGACAGGGCGATCCTGGTGAAGCACGACAGGTTCTGGGAGCTTAACCCCTCACAGATCGGATACGCCATTGCGGAGATAGCCAGGAAAGAGAACCCCGACCTCGTCATCATGGGTAAGGTCACCATAGACGACTACACCTACGCCCTTGCCCCCTACGTAGCTCAGGCCTTAGGGTATAACCTCGTCACCTACGCTACGAAAATAGAGTACGGCGACTCCTCCATGAAAGTTGAGAGGGAGAGCGACCTCGGCAAGGAAACGTGGGAGGTTCCCTACCCGGCTGTAATAAGCGCCGAAAAGGGTCTAAACGAGCCCAAGATACCGAGCGTCATGGGTGTAATGAAAGCCAAGAAGAAGCCCCTTGACGTAGTTGAGATGGACCTGCCCTCCTACACGTACGAGATCGTTAAGTTCACCCCGCCGCCTCCGCGTAAGGGTGTTAAACTCCTTGAGAGCGTTGACGACCTCATAAGGGTACTCAAAGAGGAGGTAAAGATACTATGAAGGCTCTGGTCTTCGTTGAGACCGTAAAGGGGAAGGTAAAGGAAGCATCCCTTGAGGCTATAGGTTTCGCCCATATGGTGGCCGACGAGGTGGTCGCCGTGGTCGTGGGCAAAGGGGTTGAGAAAAACCTTAAAGGCGTAAAGAAGGCATACGTTTACGAGAACGACAGGCTGGAGATACCCCTGTCCGCCCCTATAGCGAAGGTGGTTGAGGAGGCTCAGAAGAAAGAGGGGGCTAAGTACATTATCCTCTCCGCCACGCCCTTCGGTAAAGAGCTCGGTGGAAGACTCGCTGCCCTCTTCAACGCTCCCATTCTGGACGACTTCACCGGCTACGAGGACGGCCTCTTCGTAAAGGGCTTCTACTCCAACAAGGTCTTCGCCCACATAAAGATAGACGGGGATATGGTGGTTCTCTCTCCCCGTCCCAAGGCCTTTAAGCCCACGGATAACCAGACGGAGCCGGAGTACGTGGATCTCTCCGTGGAGCTTGACGACAGCCTCTTTGCCGCCCATCCTGTGGAGATAAAGGAGAAGTCCCCTGAGGACATAGACGTCACGGAGGCTGATATTGTCGTCTCCGGTGGCAGGGGTATGGGGAGTGCCGAGAACTACCAGAAGTGGATCCCCGCCCTCAAGGACGCCCTCGCAAAGGCGACCGGTATGAAAGTGGCCTATGGTGCCTCCCGTGCGGCGGTTGACGCCGGGTGGGTGGATCACTCCCATCAGGTCGGGCAGACCGGTAAGACGGTATCTCCCCTCGTGTACTTCGCCATAGGTATATCGGGGGCGATACAGCATCAGGCGGGTATGCGTACGTCCAAGACCATAATCGCCATAAACAAGGACCCGGAGGCTCCCATATTCGGTCTGGCCGACTACGGCATCGTTGCCAAGTGGGAGGACGTCCTTCCGGAACTCATAGAGAAGCTGAAGGGCGAATAGGCCTATCGGCAAAGTATGACCGGGGGAAACGATCCCCCGGTTTTTATTTTTAAGTTAATCCGTTTTATAGATGCCAGCGTTCTCCAGCGTTCTGAATTTGGATTGACGATTCCCATTAATAGCCTTTGAGAAATTTCAAACTCTGAATTCTGGAAGTTTCTCCGGAAGTGATTTTATGCCTCACCCTCTTTCATACCTCGGTTATCCATTTCGCTACACGTCCAGTATGACCACCTGTACGCATGTTAATTCACCCTTAAAATTTAACCTCATGCTGCTTTCTATATTACTTTCGGTTGAGCCTGCACCGGACTCCCTCTTTGGGAGGTGGGAGGTATGGGAGTACTTTCAGAAAGCCGACACCACACCCCTGCCGGATGAACCTCAGGGGTACGACCTAAAACTCGGAAACCACATAGCCCTTCAGGACACGTGGTATAACACCTACGAGTACGGTTTTGAGAAGTACGAAGGTAGTAGGCCTTATATTCTCATCAAGGGCAAGCTCTTTCTTGATGATATTGACAGTATAGTCCTATTCGTGAAGTGCAACTTCTCATGCAATGTTGGAGGATACGGTATAACCCGCACGGGTATGGGTAAGTTAAGACCTTTATACAATTTCCCCGAAGGCACGAAAGGGTGGAAAAGAATCGTTCTCAGGCCTGCCGACATGTACGACGTTGATACCACGGATACAAGCTATGTTATGAAATTCATAATTGAGCATTATCTTTCATACAAGCACTTGTTCCCTTATGGTATGATAACTCTTGCAGTGCAAGCCTACGAGAAGGTAGGTGTGTTTTACGTCCGGTTTGAGGTATCGCCCCTTTACGTGTATCTGAAGAAGGAGGAGGAGAGATGATCGCCCTGATGCTCGTATGGTTTGAGAGCAGGGTAACCAATTACGTTCACTCGGACAGGTACACTGAACCCAACATAGCAGTGGGGGTTTCTTTCATGGTGACGGCGTATATTTTGAACGGTGAGATGGTTGAGATAAGGGTTAGTGCAGATGGTGGCTATACGTGGAACTACGTACGGAGCGTAACGTGGGGGAACTGTACCAGAGTGGCAGACCCTGTGGTGGATGAGGATCCTATTATACCGGATAAGTTCTACCTCACTGCCCTTGCGGACTGTGGGAACGTAGATAGCGTCATATTTTGCACCAACTACGGCCCTCCGGATTCGCCTTCGTCTTGGCAGTGTGAGGTTATAGAAGACTACGCCTATGAGAACAAGGATCATCCGTGGGTCGTCGCCGTGGGGAGTTATCGCGTGTTTGTTGTGTATAGTCTGATGAACACCCGGAGGCTTCTCGTTATGGAGACCAACGATGGGGGAATTACGTGGTTAAGGAGTACCACTCTATCCCATGGCTCCGAACATCCTTTTTCTCCGTATGCTTATTACAACGGGAACTCTCTCTATATCGCCGCAGAGAGCTATAATGAATACGAAGATATCATCTACATCCGTGTATGGAAGTACAAAAACCTCATGTCATGGCAACGGCTAGTAAATCCCGCCACGTCATTCCGGTTCATCATTGGAGATCCGATATACAGGTACTGCAGGTACTACAGTACGTCCGTAAGCAAGGGTTTGCACGGCATAACCTCCTCTGTGGATGGTGCTGTGGCCGTTGTTTATTTGCTGACGGACAACAGGTACGACGTATCCGACACCTGCAGGGTGTACGTATCCACAACGGCGGACGATGGGAACACGTGGATGGATGCAGGCATATCAAGGTCAGGGGGATACGAGCAATATACACCTACAATAGCTTCATCCCCCTGGGGAAGGCTATGGGTGATATGGCAGGAGTGTGGGGCTTTATGTTACACCATGATGAGTAGTACGAGGTCATACTCATCGCCCTGGTGGTCTTACGCCTCTGTGATAAGTTCCCACGCCTACGAGTTCTGGGTCTTTGAGGCTGCCCACCATTACAACGATGCCGAGTGGGACGGTCATCTGCACGTGGTCTGGGGAAACGACAAGTACGCCACCTATGGGCAGGACGTGTGGTACGCCCGGAACGATAGTATAGGGGAGTATGTTCGTGAGAGCGAGGATGGTGGATCTACTCCTGCGTACGCTGTCCTCAGGGATGGGGTTATACTCCGGGACACGGGTGAGGTTTATTCCGTGAGCGGCAGGCTCGTCTTCAGAGGCAAGGACAGGGTTTCCTTGCCCGCCGGTGTGTATTTCGTTAAAACGAGGGGTAAGGTGTTTAAGGTAGTAGTCAGATAACTTACACCGTTTCAGTCCGTCTAACGCTTAGGTTCTTATTGCGGCCCCCGTTAGTCGGGCATGCTGCTCAGAAATAGGGATGCGTTAGTACGGCAATGAGGTATTCAGTAACGGTGTGATACAAGCGGTAGAATTGGCATGTTTCTTGCTGATAAAAGACCCAAGAATCTTCCCAGATATGGGGCAGTTCAAGGTGGATAGGAGCATTGTCTTCATCAAAATGGTATCGTTCTATAAACTATAAACGCAATACTGACGTTTAGTTACAACCGTAAAATCTGTATATGAAACTCAGAGCCAATACCGTTGCACCTCTATCACTCCTTATCACGTTCTTCCTTCTGGTCCTGCTTATCCCCGGAGGTCCGATTGAAAACAGAGATTTCTCCCATCTCTCTCCTACCGTGGTATGGCTCTTTAACGGCCTCATTACCCTCGTAGGAATGGGCTCACTCGTGGCGGTCTATCTGATGGTTGCGGGGAGTCGGTTTGGATACGTGCTGGGTATCACCTCCGGATCAACGTTTGTACTCCTATCCCTCCTGGATATACTCCAGATATTCCCCAAATCCCCGACCCCGATGTCCCCCTTGCTGTTGGGTTTTGAAGTGGCCATACTGATCCTGAGCGTAGTGGTGGTAGTGTCGTCTTACCGGGTATTGACCTCCGGCACCGTGGAAGGAGTCAAGGTTCCTCTAAAGAGAACCCTCCCTTACGTTCTTCTGTTAACCGTCCTGGGTATACTGGCCGTAATCTGGGCATCGCTCGCCATTCTCGGTAAATGAGATAGGTGGTATCGTCGCACAATAAACCTACATGTGGTTCCCGGAGATGGAAGACCCATCCAATTATAATACGCACGTAAAAGAGGTGTGGCATCCTAAATGCCTTAATTACCTTGTAAACCGCCTCACAAGTTAACATAAGTCGGCTTTATAATACTATCTTAAAGCAGCAAGGAGGTAGAAGATGCTCGGAAAGACTAAGGAAATACTGACACGTGCAAAGGCAAAACCGGAGACCGAGACCCGTGAGGTTGAGGAGAGGAAGATCGTTCAGGAGGCGGTGTACATTGTCCGCAGGATAGGTGAGGTGATCGCGAAGCTCAGGGCCGGGGATCTGGCCGGCCTAGAGGAGAGCCTTGAGGATCTCAGGAAGAGGGTCTCCGAGCTGTACGAGAAGCACGGTGATACATCCCTTCCGATAAGGAGTACCGTGTACGCCGTTATAGGTGTGGACGACCCCGAAACCGCCCGCAAGGTCTACGAGGACGCCAAAGTCAACCTCAACGAAGGAAGGATACCTCGCGCCCGTACGCTTGTAAACCTCCTCCGTAACGAAATCGTCATAGAGACGGACGTTATGCCCCTCACGATTCTCAAGGACGCTATAAACCTCGCCCACGAATTCCTCAAAAGGAACAACGTAACCCGTCTTGTGGACACGCTCAACCTCATACTGTCGGCCGTAGAGACCGTACAGACGATACTGCCCCGTCCTCTGCTTGAGGCCTACTACCTTGCCGACGAGCTGGAGAGGCTCAAGGAGGAGGAGAAAGAAGTCGCCCTTGAGGTCGTGAAGTACATCAGGGAGAGGATAGAACTGGCGAAGGTCCTCGGATACATCACGGACGAGAAGCAGATCGCCGACATAGAGGAGAAGATAAAGGCCTTTGAGGAGAGCGTCGGTAAGCCCGAGAGCAAGGAGAAGGCGACTGCTCTGAAGGAGGAGATATCAAAGACCAGAGAGGAAGTAAAGGAGGTGTAACATGATGTGGAGCCTTACGTTACTGTTCGCCGCAACCGATACGACCCTCCAGCAGAGGGTACAGGAGGCGATCCAGCAGAGTACCCGGAAGGGGATGGAGGAACTCCGGGTATCCGGAGAGCAGGAGATCGTGCGGGAGGCCGTCTCCGTAATGGACGGGATAAGCCGTCTGGTATCCGTCCTCCAGTACGGGTCCCTTGAAGATGCCACCGCCCTGTTAGATACCCTCGTAAAGAAGACTGACGAGATATCCCAAAAGTACAAGATCAGGAAACTCCCCATATCCGTCACCGTATTCCTCATCCTTGGCGTGGAGGACCCGGATACCGCCCGCAAACTGGTGAACGAGGCGAAGCGCTACCTTAAGAAGAACAACATACCTGCCGCACGGGACGCCCTGAACCTCCTGAGGAACGAGATAGTTGTAAACACCGTCGTGGTACCCGTGGACGTCCTGAAACACTCCCTTGCACTTACCAGGAGCCTGCTTGAGAAGGGTCGTATAAAGGAGGCTATAGATGCCCTTAACCTCATGCTGAGTTCCGTTGAGACGGTGGAAACCGTATTCCCCAAACCCATATTTGACGCCTACTACCTGATGGCCACCGTGAACGAAGTACAGAAGGAGGACAAGGTCCTTGCTCTTGAGCTTCTGAAAGTCGTAAAGCGTAAGCTGGAACTGGCCCACGTCCTCGGATACGTTGATAAAAAGACCTATGGCCGTCTGCTCAAAGAGGTCAGGAACATAGAGAAGATGATCAAGCGCGGCGAGGCCGCCGGAAAGCGTATAGCATCCCTCCGCAAGGAGATGAAGAAGTCCAAGGGGAAGATAGAGGGCAGGAAGAAGTAGCGTTTGCCCTTTTAGGTGGGGGCGTCGCACTTGCGACGCCCCTTTCGTTTTTATGGCAGCCTTAAAATACTCCGTATGAACATCGGTTTGCCTGAGATCATCGTAATCTTAGTGATCGTGATGCTCCTCTTTGGTCCCAGCCAGTTACCGAAACTGGCGAGGGGTCTGGGGGAAGCTATGAAGGAGTTCCGTAAGGCGTCGTCCGAGATGGAGAGAGGTGCCGAAGAGAACCCGGAGAATATGGAAAAATCGGAAGAGAAAACGTAACCCCACCGTATAATCACGTCTTCCTATGGAAAGGGTCTGGATAGAGGATCTGGGTAAGTTTGTGGGTAAGGAGGTGGAGGTAAGGGGATGGCTCTTTAATAAAAGGTCATCGGGTAAAGTGCGCTTTCTCATAGTGAGGGACGGTACGGGTTTCCTTCAGGTGGTCATGATAAAGAACGACCTGGCCCCCGAAATCTTTAACCTGTACGACCAGCTCACTTACGAGGATGCCATAATAGTGCGCGGGGTGGTGAAGCGGGAGAAGAGGGCGCCCGGGGGGTACGAGTTGCTCCTTACCGACCTGAAGATACACTCCAAATCCCTTGACACGTACCCCATCCCGAAGGTGAGGCCGGAAAATATTCCGGACGTAGGTAAGCTCTTTAAGTTCAGACACCTATGGATAAGGTCAAGGAAGCAGTGGTCCATACTCAGGATAAGGGACGAGGTGGAGAGGGCGATACACGACTTCTTCGGAAGCAGGAAGTTCGTCAGGTTCGATCCCCCCATATTTACGCCGGCGTCCGTGGAGGGTACGACGACCCTATTCCCCGTACCCTACTTTGAGGAGGGGGAGGTTTATCTCACCCAATCCGGCCAGCTTTACCTTGAGGCCGGGGCGATGGCTCTGGGTAAAGTCTACTCCTTTGGTCCCACCTTCCGTGCCGAGAAGTCCCGCACCCGCAGACACCTGACGGAGTTCTGGATGGTGGAGCCGGAGGTGGCGTGGGCAACCCTTGACGACATCATGGACCTGGCCGAAGACCTCATAGTCTACATAGTGGAGAGGGTTCTGGAGAATCGGAGGATGGAGCTGGAGATATTGAACAGGGATATATCCAGACTGGAGGCCGTAAAGAAGCCCTTCCCCAGAATAACGTACGACGATGCGGCAAAGATCCTTCTGGAGGAGAAGGAGAAGGGTAGAGACATAGACTTCACCTACGGTGAGGACTTCGGTAGCGATGAAGAGACGGTAATATCCGAGAGGTACGACCGCCCGGTAATGATAACGAGATATCCGAGGAAAATAAAGCCCTTTTACATGAAACCGGATCCGGAGGATCCCACAAAGGTCCTCTGCGTGGACGTTATAGCCCCCGAAGGATACGGTGAGATAATTGGTGGAAGTCAGAGAGAAGACGACTACGAGGAGCTTATAAGGCGCATAAGGGAAGAGGGCCTTCCCGAAGAGGAGTACTCCTGGTACCTTGACCTCAGGAAGTACGGTTCCGTACCCCACTCCGGCTTTGGCCTTGGAATAGAGAGAACGGTCGCATGGGTATCCGGAGCCTCGCACGTCCGTGAGGTTATACCCTTCGCCCGCACACCGGAGCGGGTGAGACCATAAGTAAAAAATGCCCGCCACCGTAGAGTTTCTGAACAACCTTGAAAAGGCGTTCAAAAAGGGGGACGTTGACGAGGTCATAGCTCTCGGTGTCAGGATGCTCCATATGGGGTGGTTCGGGCGCCTGGACTGGTTTCTGAAACGGTTTAACCGGATGTTGAAGGATCTGACTCCGGAGCAGATGGAGAAGCTGAACAGGGAGCGATTCCCCAACCTGTTTTACGTCGTGATGTACGTAATCCGGGACATGAGACCAAAGAAGGCTCTCCCGTACATACGTTCCAGACACAACCTGATAGAGAGGAGGATATTCCACGAATACCTCGGTAGCCATCCGAGAGCGTACCACTACCTCCTTGAGGGTGAGAAGGAGATGGGACTCGGAGGGTTCTGGACGGAGATACGTAAGATCTATTACAGGATGTACAGGGGACTGAAGGTTAACGTTAACGATGTAGAGAAACTGGAGACTACTGAAGATGAGATTGAGTTCATAGCACAGGTAATAACGAAGAACTACGCCATAGCCCTGTACCATCTACTTGTGGGTGACGTATCCCTTGAGACGTTCGGGAGGATAAAGAAGGCTGTGATGTTCGGGTTGAGCGAGAATTACGATCATACCACCTCCCGTTTACTTCAGGTCTTTATCCCTCTTGCCGTTATGATAGGTAAGGAGGGAACGGCCAAGAACCTTCTCAACGCCGCCATATCAACGGCTCGGACGGAGAAAAACAGGTACATGCACGAGTGGTTTTCCATCTACCGTATGGCCCTGAACCTTCCCTTTATTGAGAACAGAGGAGAGGTTGAGAATCTTCTAAAACGCATGATACGCTTTTACATGCAGAGGGGATACAGAGGACACGAGGTCCTCGCACGTACTACCCTCCACTTCCTTACTCCACGTTCACACCGTAATCTTAGGAGGATCAAGGAGATAAGGGATAAGTACTGGCATCACCATACCGTCCGGATCGTTGAAGTCCTGACAGGTCAGAGGTTGATATAGACCTTCGCCGGTATTCAGTGAATGGAGAGGACAGGGACCTTACCATAGCAGTATTGAAGCATCCACGATCTACGGAAAGGTGACGATGCTGGACACAGGCCATTCCCCAGAGGGCATTCGGCGGATGGGACGATGCAGCCTCCAGGGAGCCGTTGGCGAGAAATTTCCTGTATCTCAGATGCTAAAATTCCAATTCCTGAAACCCGGATTTCAATTTTTTGAATGCATGTTGTTCCCAGCGTCGTTAAAGATAACGTTCGGCTTTTGAAACCTTTGTACCTCCACGTGAATGCAATATCAGGTATCAAATAGCCTGTTCCCCTATCGGCGTAATCCCTCCCCGTAGAGCTACCGGAGGGTGTAGGGGACACCATCTACCGTACAGAACGGTGATGACTTTGATCTCAAATGAAGTTTATCTTTAGATACGACGGACGGCAACATAGTTCTTCCCCTGCCCTGCGGAGGTAATCGGGTAAGAGGACTCAACACCGACCTTCCCCGCTAAAATACCGACGTGAAAGTCGCGGTCGTTGGCGGAGGGATAGCAGGGCTATGGACGGCCCTCAGTTTCCGTAAGGTAGAGGTAGTACTGATCGCACCGGACGACCCTTCATATGCGAACACCTTCTGGGCGCAGGGGGGAATAGCCGCCGCCCTTGATCCCAACGATAGCCCCCTCTTCCACTACGAAGATACCTTAAAGGCGGGGGCGTACTTCAACGACAAGAGGGCAGCGATGGTGTTGACCCATTACGGCCCTACAGTTGTGAACAAACTCGTACAGATGGGGTTCAGGTTCAACCCCCGTCCCCACCTTGAGGGGGGCCACTCCTTCCCGAGGGTCTGGAACGTGGGAGATGAAACGGGAAGGAAGCTTATGGAATTCCTGTATTCAAAGGCGAAGGATGGGGTTGAAAGGGTGGAAGCGTACGTTAAGGACCTTATAGTTGACAGGGGTAAGGTAGTCGGGGTACGGTTAAGAAACGGCAGAGATATAGAGGCCGACGCCGTGGTACTCGCCACCGGTGGCTACGCTGCCCTTTGGGAGAGGACGAGCAACCCACCCGGAACCGTGGGCTACGGTATACTCATGGCCGGGAAAGCCGGCGCCCATCTCACGGATCTGGAGTTCGTACAGTTTCACCCCACGGTGAGCCTCACGGATCCGCCCGTACTCCTCACGGAGGCCCTCAGGGGTACGGGGGCGAGGTTGGTCAACGATGAGGGTAGGGACGTAGTAAATCCTCTGCTTCCGAGGGACATAGTAGCCCGCGCGATATACAACTACAGGAAGAAGTACGGTCCGGTTTATCTTGATCTCAACCGGGTTGATATGGACCGTTTTCCTGTGGCAAAACGGCTGTACGACAGGTACGGCCCGAGGATACCCGTATCCCCTGCCGCCCACTACAGCATAGGTGGAGTAAAGACCGACCTGTGGGGACGCACGGATCTCAAAGGTCTCTGGGCGGTAGGAGAATGTTCGGCAACGGGCGCCCACGGTGCCAACCGCCTGGCCTCCAACTCCCTCCTTGAGGCCCTCGTATTCGGGTACCGGGTGGCCCTTGATATTGAGAACGACATCTCGGAGTGGCCCCGTTTCAACTTCCTCTATGAGGAAGAGATGGAGATTACTGAAGGGGAGGAGGATCTGATGAAGATCAGGAAGGTAATGGAAGACGTGGCCGGTGTTGAGAGGGACGGGGAGGATCTCCGCAGAGGACTTGAGGAGATTGGAGGTATGGGAAGTCTGGGTAACCTGGCCCGGGCGATATTAGAGGCCGCCCTGTGGCGGGAGGAGAGCAGAGGTGTACACTACAGGAAGGATTACCCTCGCACGTCGGATTCCTTCTCCGGTCGCCTCGGAGTACGCTTTAAAACCATTAGATAGGCATCCTCTCCCGTGGAGTAGAATCGGGATATGCGTTTTACCTTTAAAAATCCGAAGTCCTCGTACAACTTTATCGCCGGGGAGTTGTCCACGCTGACGTGCAGGTAGATCTCACCCCGTACACTCTCTAAGATCTTCCTCATTATGGCCTTTCCCACCCCCCTCATCCTGTAATCGGGGAACACCCCTATCATGGTAAGTTCCCATAACTCGTCAGTTAACCTCCGCAGAAACGCACCCCCCAGAACCTCCCCATCACTACGGGCAACGAAAACTTTTCCTCCTAAGCGAAGATACATCATAACCGAAGTGCTATCCCACCGGGCATAACGGGTGAAGACCTCCCGGGATAACCTCTCTATTACGGAGGCTCCCCGCGGGTTGTTTTCCTCCTTTACCGTAGCCTTCATTCGGGGACGAACACCTTTATACCGTCAACCTCAACGAAGTATCCCTTCCCCGTATCCAGAAAGTAGAGGGTAAGGGCGGTTGCTATCGCATCTAAGAGGTCCGAAGGCAGGATCTTCCAGTTGTAATCAAGTAGCCTGAACCGGTTTAAACCGGTGATATACTCGTTGATACGAGTAAACCGGGCGTGTAACCCTGCAAGTGTACTCTTTGAAGGGACCACCCCATCCCGTGCGTAAAAACCGTACGTATAAACAGGATAGATCTCCACATCCCTTTCGTGGGCCTTATGGAGAACGGAAGACACCGTGTCAACGTACATCTTCAAACGGAATTTAGGAGGCCTATAAAAACCGTCAGGTACGTAAAGGAAGTTGAAGGCTAACCGATTGAAGTTCCCGATTTCAAATATCTCCTCCCAGTCTTTCAGAACCCCAACATCCACGAAATATATCCTTCCCCTCTTCTTCTCCAGGACCGCGTAGACGGGGAGGGAATCCTGATCGGACGGGCGGAAAGTCAAACCCACGAGAGAATGTGACATAACTCCCTATTCTAAATCTGGATCGCCCGATATGGAACGGCCTTGCAACCGTATTAATAATGCTTTTAACCCACCGTAGAATTGAGGCTTTTGATGGAGGGTTTTGCTCAGGCGTTCGTATCCATATTCATAGCCATAGACGTGATAGGTATAGTACCGACCTTTATCGCGCTGGCCGGGGACCTGAGCGAGAAAGCACAGAGGAGGGTCATACTCCAGTCGGCCATATTCGCCTTTGTGGTCTCAGAAGGTTTCATACTGTTAGGGGATTACATACTGAACCTGTTCACCATAACCTCAGATCACTTTAAGGTTGCCGGTGGTATCCTCCTCCTCGTCCTGTCTGTCAGGGATCTCCTATCATCGGAAGGTTTCAAGCGACACACAGAGGACCTCGGTCTCGTACCCCTCGGCATACCGCTCATAGTAGGTCCCGCCGTCCTGACCACCGCTCTGAGCCTCGTTGATACTGTGGGACACCTGAATACGATGACGGCTATGGCCCTCAACATCCTCGTTACGTCGGTTGCCCTCTTTAACGCCAATCTACTGATGCGCCTGCTCGGAAAGGGAGGGTCCACGGCAATTTCCAAGATCTTTATGATTATACTATCGGCTTACGCCGTCAGGATGATAGTTGAGGGTCTGAGGGCGCTCTTCGGCTGATCTCTACCGGAGTCCTCTCTCCAGATCCGATAGAGCCCGCAGTCCTCCCATGACCGTGGTAATGGTCGTAACCACGAGTACTCCCCCAAGGAGTACGGTGTTGAACTTCAACATACCCGGAACCGGTCCGTAGTATCTCACGAGGTACAGAACCACAGGAGCGATCAGAAGCCACGAGATGAGGGCGTACATTACGGATAGGATGACGTACGGATACCTCAACCTGAAGGGCGATACGCCAGCAAGCCTGAGAATCTCTATGAGGTTCCGACGGTGGTGTACGACGAACCTCACGGTATAGTAAGAAACCAAAAGACTTACGACGAAGGCCGTCAGAAGGACTATAACGTTGGCTCCGAGGAGAAATTTGAAGAAATCCTGAGCAGCCTTGAGCCATTCCCTCCCGTAGTACACCCCCGCAACGCCCCTGTAGGCCCCTATCTCGCCGCTGAGTATGTCAAGGAACTCAACTTCCCTCCAGTGATCCCTGGGATACACCCTTACCATCGGATAGAACACGTCCTCGCCGAGGCGTGAGAGGAGGTCTGAGAGCTGCGGATAGAACTTCTCAAACTCCTTACGGGCCTTCTCTTCGCTCACAATTTCAACGCTATCCACACCTCCCAGAACCTTCAGAAAGGATACGACCTCCTCTGTCCGCACCTTCGGGAAGACCTCTATCCGTATATCGTCCCTTATTCTGGAGTAGGTGGAGTAGGATACGAACGCCGCGTTGGCGGTGATAACGAGCATGAATATGGATAGCGCTATACCGAGTACGGCGAAGGCGCTACGGTAGGAGGCGGATACGAAGGCCTTAAACGCTTCCTTCATCCCTGAAACCCTTGAGGATCTCCTCCACTTCCTTCTCTGCAGCAGCGTCGTTCAGGGCGTTTAGGATGTAGGAGTCGGGGTTTACTCCGGATATTATCACGGATATCTTGACCCGGTCCAGCATGTTCTCCTTGTTCTGGGTGAAGTCCCCTGCCTTGATGTAGGGCTGCCTTCCGGCCATGATTATCTCGTTTTTGAGTGTCCTCACGACCGCCTGGGCCTTCTCCCACGTGAGGGATTTGCCGCTATGGAAGAACCCTATCAGGAGGGTACGGGCTCCACTGAAGCTCTTGATGGATAGGTGCTTCTTCCGCTTGCTCAGCTCTTCGTATATCCTGTCTATATCGTTGGCGCTGGGCAGCTCAATCGTAGAGACGAAGGCGAACTTTGAGACGTTGGGGTAGTGGGGCTTTGGAGGTTCAAGGGCTTTCTGGATATCGTTGAAGTCAAGGTTGGGCTTACCGTAATCCTCGCTTATATCAAGTATGGTCATTATCGTGTTGGCCACGTACTTATCTGCCAGATCGTAGGCTTCACTTATCGGCTTGTTCGGGTCTACTATACTTCCGTTGTTTATGACCACTACGGAATCCAGTAGCCTGTAGTACTCCGCCAGTCCCTGCTTTGCTATCTCCGTCTTTACCCCCGACTCCATATCCTCCGGATAGATGAGGATCCCCATTATGATGGCCTCAGGGAACTGCTCCCGCAGGTACTCCACTATCACCGGACCCGCACCCGTTCCCGTTCCACCTCCGAGGCCAGCGGTAACGAGAATGAGGTCGTATTCGGGTGCCTCCTCGCTACCATCAGGGGCATGGTTCAGGGCGTATAAGGCTCCATCTTCCATCGCCTTGAGGGCTATTCTCCTTCCTCTGTCGGGATCCGAACCGGCCCCCCTGCCCTTCTTGCCCAGCTGGATGGTCATACCTATGTTCTTGAGATTCCTCAGGTTCTGGCTATCAGTGTTTATAGCAAATACCTTCACCTTATAGGGGTAATCTGCTGTAAAATATTGCCCGGCCACCTGATCCACGATGTTACATCCGGCACCTCCGATGCCTACTAACAGGATCTGCGTGTTCTGATGCTCATTATATTCGCCCATTTTAACCTCCTTTTTCTTCTATGCCTAAGACTTCCCTTTTGAAAAACTCTGCTACCCTCTTCATCCATCCCCTCTCCCTCGTATGTCCGTTTCTATATACCGGTTCGTCCGGTAAAAGCTCTTCCTCTATGAGCTTGTGAGTGCCGTGGAAAACGAGAGTGTCGGGCGATATATCGGAGAATATCAGGGGCTCGGGGAAACCCGCATCGGATATGTACTCGTTTATCCTGCGGTAACTGGCCAGGCCCCCCGATACGCTCAGGGTAAAGGCTCTGTCACCGTTGCTGTCAATCAACGCCCGTATCTTCCTGCTCGTCAGGAACTCCAGAAACGTCTTGCGGAGGATCTCCTCAACTATGGCCGTGTCTATGGTCTTCCCGTGTACCTGAACGGTCTTACGTCCCTCCTTAAGGTACTGTTGCAGGATCTGGAATCCGTACTTCGGTGGTATGCTGAGCGTTGAACTGACGTTCTTTATGATGCTGTCTCCACCCCTGTTGTACTCCTCGTACGCGAAGACCCTGCCGTTTATCAACTTTATAACCCTGAAGGACGTATGACCCAGATCTATATGCAGGTGAACGTCCACACCCTGATCTACGGCTCCGAGGGCGGAGGATACGGTGGAACTGTACACTCCGATAGGTTCAAGCTCTATGCCATCACCGTACTTATCGTTGTACTCCCTGAAGACGTCAAGGAAGTTCTCGTATATGTCCTTCGTTACCACGATCCCGACGGCTGTACCTTTGAGAATATCAACCCGGAGACCTCTCGGGTTCTCCACGTCCCTCTCTATACCCCTCTGCACTACCCGGTACCGGGATACGGAGAAGAAGAGGGCGTGTCCGTCGGTCCCGGTTATCTTATCTCTGAGTTCCGAATGGAGCTTCTCCACCTGTTCGCTCGTAACCTTGCCGTCATCGGAGGAATGGGAGACCGATATCTCGTGGTGAGCTACCCTGAACTGCATACTGTCCCTCAGATGTACGAGCAGTATGGTGGGTATGCTTCCGCTTTGCGGGAGCTGTACTGTGCTGGCCAGACTGCGCACCACGCTGTGGACAGTTTTCACCAGAGTGTCTAGGTTGGAGATGTAGCCGTTAAATCCCTTAGTACGGATGCTCTCAATCTTGGAGACCCCGGAGGGTCCCACCATAGCCGCCCTCGTGCTGAAGGCTCCTAAGTCTATCACTAAGACGCCGGAGATTTCCCTATCTGACGATTTCAATTTCTACCTCCAGTTCTACGCCAAAGGCCTCCCTTACGCGGTCGCGCACGTACTCTATGAGCCTTATGGCATCGTCTGCCGTTCCCCCTTCGTTTATGAAGAAGTTCGCGTGTTTCTCGGAAACCCTGACCCCGCCTATACGGAATCCCTTTAGACCGGCGAGGTCTATGAGCCTGCCAGCGTAATCCCCCGGTGGATTCTTGAACATGCATCCGGCCGTGCGTTCCGTCCACGGCTGTCTGGTCTCCCGGTACGACAGGAACTCGTCTATCCTGCGTTTTATGACTTCGGGGTCGTCCTCACGGAGTTTGAAGAGGGCTTCTACCAGTATACCTCTGGATGGCAGGGATGAAGACCTGTAAGCAAGCCCGAGGTCGTCTCTACGCAGGGTTTTAACGTTTCCCTCCTCATCTATCACGTAGGCCTCCACGAGTATGTCCTTTATCTCACCACCGTGGGCACCGGCGTTTTTGGCCACCCCTCCCCCAACCGTACCGGGTACCCCCACGACGTACTCAAAACCGCTCAGACCTCTTTCGGCCATCTCCCTCGCAACGCGGGGGAGAGGTTCACCGGCCTTCAGATAAACGAGGTTCCCGTTCATATTGAATCCTCTGAGGCTGGCCAGCCGTATCACCAGACCGTCAAAGCCAGAGTCGGGGATGAGGATGTCGGACCCCGCACCGAGCGGAAGCACCCTTAACCCCCTGTCCGCAGCGAACTTTACTCCTTCTATCACGTCTTCCACCGTGCGGGCGTTAAGAAAGTAACGCGCTGGCCCACCGAGGCGAAAAGTCGTGTACGGGGCAAGGGGAACGTTTTCCCTGATAACGGCTGGCATGAACGAGGAATTATAGAGGAGGTACGTTAGGGTTTGGGGCGGTTTGATAAGCGTTTATATTTCGCAAAAATTTTATCGTATATTTGCATATATGCGGGATGAAAATTGACAGTTTTCAGAATTTGCATCTTGATAACGAGGTCTGAAAATGAAATAAAAATTCCATGTAATGAGTTTTGCAATAATAAGGAGGTATCTAAAATCCGATAATCTTACACTTAACAGGTGTTGATCCTTTCAAATATTATAAACCTGAACGGGGGAAGAGGTGTGGAAAATGAGAGGGAAAGAGATCGGAG
This sequence comes from Caldifarciminota bacterium, assembly GCA_027003075.1. GTDB lineage: Bacteria > Hydrothermota > Hydrothermia > LBFQ01 > LBFQ01 > JAADCS01. Next base: position 39,372 of record JALWYV010000056.1, read on the forward strand.
ATATGTCAGTACTTTCGCGGTCCGGGCAATGAAGGATTAGAATTGATGGATTTACACTGATCAAGGCAACTCAAGGATTGAAAAATGCCCCTACCTCAGGGCCTTACACCCTGAGAATAGGGGCATGATGAAAAAAATCATCACCGCCCTTATGGTGGCGGGAAAGGGTAGTATAAAGGCGATAGCAGAGTTTCTTGGGCATAAAAAACACTACAGAGTGTGGAGGAGGATAAGGAAGATAGGGAAGGAAGGGTACGAATCCGTAATGAGGGAGGGGATAAAGCAGTTAAGGGAGGTAGGGGGAGAGCATATCTACTTGGTGATAGACGACA
>JALWYV010000057.1 GCA_027003075.1 Caldifarciminota bacterium
GAGGGGAGATACGGGGAGAGAGGGGAGGAAAACTGACGGGCTCGGTATCCCTTGAGGGTAGAAATCTCTTTGCGTCGGGTATACTCCTGAGTCTTCTCGCTTCCTTTGACTCCTCAGGAATGTACGCCAGCGCATCCGGGGACGTACCGCCTCTCTTAGGTGTGGCGTTCAAGGGTGAGGGGAACGTCCTGAGATCGGGGGATAGCCTGTATTACTCCGGATTCGCCCTGCCGTACGTCTGGTACTACCCCTACCGCTTCGGCGTGGGCCTGGGATACGCCGGACGTCCCGCACTGATCGGAGGCACAGAGAGGGTAGAGGAACCGGCGTACGACCTCCTCCTCATGGCCTCGGGAGAAGATGTGGGGTACCGGTTATCCCTCCGTTACGGGTGGTTCTCAACCTTCGCCTTCAGGGGGGTGGGGAACTGGAGGGAGAGGGTGGGCGGTATGGACAGGTTCCGCAGGTTACCACCGAACGGGGTATTCGCCCGGAACTTCGCCGTTCTCCGTCTGGATCTTCACGTACTCCGCTTCGGCAGGCTCAGGATCGGCCCATTTACGGATGCCCTCTTTGAGAGGGACAGGAAACCGGCTTACGCTTACGGTTTCTCACTCAGGTTCGGACGGATGTTATCCCTCTTTCTTTCGGCCGACGGTTACTTCGGCATGGCCGCACGGGTTGACCTCTAAGATAGGGGAGCCACCTTAAACTGCCGTATAATAGCGTCTTCCGATGGTCATCCTGAAGAACGATATAGATTTGATGGGCCTGCGTGAGGCGTCCCGCATAGCCTCAGCCGCCCTTCGCCTTGTTAGGGACATGATACGGGAAGGGGTATCCGCTGCCGACGTGGACGACGCCGTGAGGGAGTTTATATTCTCTCAGGGGGCAGAACCCTCCTTCCTGAACTACGAGGTGGAGGATAAGGTTTACAGGTACAGCACGTGCGTATCCATAAACAACGAGATAGTTCACGGACTTCCCTTAAGGAGTAAGGTTTTCAGGGCCCCCATGTTGGTGAAGGTGGACGTGGGGGTCAACAAGGACGGTTTTCACGCCGATACGGCGTGGACCTTCGCCCTCGGCGACGTTCCACCAAGGATACGGAATCTCATGAGGGCAACGAAGGAGGCCCTATACAGGGCGATAGAGGCAGCCCGGCCCGGAGGACGCATCTCCGACATCACCTACGCCATATACAGGACAGCCCGGAAGTACGGGTTTCACGCTGCCGAGACCGTTACCGGCCACGGGGTGGGTATAGAGCTGCACGAGGACCCCATAATACCCAACAACCCCAAAGATCTGGATAAGGACGGGATAATAAAGCCCCGCATGACCCTCGCCATAGAGCCCATGATAAACGTGGGTACGGAGCGGGTCGTAACCCTTCAGGACGGCTGGACCATCGTAACGGCCGACGGTAGCTGGTCCGCCCACTACGAGCATACGATCTACGTGAGCAAAGAGGGTCCGGAAATTTTGACGGAGGATATAGATGGCTAAGAAAGGCACTATACGGATGGAAGGGACCGTGGTTGAGGTCCTTCCTAACACCATGTTCCGTGTCAAACTTGACAACGGGATAGAGGTAAAGGCGCACCTAAGCGGAAAGATGAGGGTAAGATGGATAAGGATCGTCCCGGGAGACCGAGTGGTCGTAGAGCTAAGCGCCTACGATCTGACAAGGGGGCGGATAATCGCCCGCAAGTGATAGAGACTTCCATAGTAGGCGGAGGATTTGAGCACTTTGCCCTTCTGGGGCGGTTAAGGGGGAAATACAACTATATTTTCATCAGGATAGAGGGGGAAGAACATGACCGTCTTGTAAAGGTGTTGAGGGTAAGGTCCCTCAAAGAGGGTGAAGATATCCGGAAGGCGAGGTTCGTGCGGGAGGCCTCCACGAAGGAGGTCCTCCGGATGATGACCAACATGCTGAAGGGTATACTGTGGGAGAAGGGCCTGAACGTGAAAATAGGGGATACCCACCTTGACCCCGATAAAGGCATTCTGACTGTGGAGTACATATCGGATAAACCCATAAACGATATACGTAGTTTGGCGGCCAGTATAGCCCACTTCCTCCACGTGCGAGTGGAGTTTATATTCCTTCCCCGTCAGAAGTACGCGGCACGTGTCGGGTGGCTCGGACGGTGTGGACTGGAGCTATGCTGTCACGTGTGGATGAAGAACATACCCTCCGTAACGCAGGATATGGCCCGAAGGCAGTACCTATTTGCGGCACCCGACAAACTCACGGGAGCCTGTGGACGTCTGCTCTGTTGCCTTACTTACGAGTTACCCTTTTACGACGAAATGGCCAGAAAGGTACCGAAGCTCAACGCTATAATAGACACCGATAAGGGGAAGGCAAAGGTGGTGGAAGTTAACGTAATTGCCGGATACTACGTTTTGAGATACGAGGACGGAAAAAAGGAGAAATTTGAAATTGAGGGAACACCTTAACACTATATGGGAGAAGCATAGTGAGTACCTGAAAAAGCTGGAGAAACTACTTGAGGATACGGCAAGATGGCTTGATATTCCGGTTTATCTCATAAAGGGTAAAAGGTTGAGGGCCATTTCCTCCAATATAAGCTGTGGTATATTCGGGGTGGGCGAGGACGTATCCGTCCTGTCCGGGTACGCCCTTGAGATGATACACGCCGCATCCCTCATACACGACGATATAGTGGACGAGGCGGACACCCGGAGGGGAGGAAGAACGCTTAACGATATTTTCTCCATACGAAGGGCGGTACTGGTGGGGGACCTCGTGTTTACCAGGGCTCTGTCGGAGGTGGCGAAGGTGAACGTTCCCCTCTACCTCTCCTCAATGTCGGACACGGTCTATAAAATGTCCTACGGTCAGTATCTGGAGGACGTTACACCGCCGGAGAAGTTTGATGAGCATCTGTACCTTGAGGTCATATACAATAAAACTGCATCACTCTACGAGTTAGCCTTCGTATCAGGTTCTCTGATAGCTGGACGGGACGACCCCTACCTCCGTGAGGCTGGCAGGAGCTTCGGAATGGCGTTTCAGATACTGGACGACTGGGACGACTACGAGGAGGACGTGGGAAAACCCACGCTACCCCACATCTACGAGAGGCAGGGACATCCGGATCCGAGAGGTGCAACCCTTGAAATGGCAAAAAAGTACCTGAAAAGGGTAGAGTGGGAACTGGAAAGAGGGGGATTCAAAGATCACTTTACGGAACTCATAGATTACATGTGGAGCAGGATCTAAGCTGACGGTGGGACCCTTAGAGGTCTTCCTATACCGAGGGGTCTGTGTGAGGTTATTATGATGGTTCTTCCCCTGCGGTGCAGGTCGTAAATGTTGCGTGTGAGTTTTTCCTTTGTACTTTCGTCCAGATGGGAGTAGGGTTCATCCAGGGCAATCACCGGAGCGGGGGAAGATAGCGCCCTGACAAGTTGCACCTTTCTGTTCTGGCCGGACGAAAGTGAACGCAGTGGCCTGTCTAAAAGGTCCGTTATACCGTAGTAATCGGCCAGATCCTTCCATGCGGACGTGAAGGAAAGGGCGAGATAACGGCGTACGGTTATCTCACCGCGAAGCACCTCCGCGAAGAGGACGGATACGTACCTTACCCTCTCTATGGGTTTCAGATCAAGTATGTTCCGGGAGAATACCCTTATCTCACCGCGTACGCTGACCGCCCCTATGAGGGCTTTAAGGAGGGTCGTCTTACCGCTGCCGTTGTCCCCGTAGAGGTTCAGTATCTCCCCGACCTCAACGGAGAAGTTCAAATTCTCAAGGACCGGGGAGGTGTACCCAACACTACACCGTACGAACTCCACCGCCTTCATGCTTACCCTCCCTTTTCATGACGTCAAAGTAGTACCTCTCCACCTCGGTAGCAATGCGATCCCATCCGTGCTGACGGGCCGTCTCCAGACCGCCCTTTATCAGTCTCTCCCTCAGATCCCGGTCCTTTAAGACCCTTATAACCTTGTCGGCCAGATCCACCTCGTCCTCCACGTTACAGAGGAGACCGTTTACCCGGTCCTTTATGACCAGAGAGTACCCCTCGTTCCGGGCCGCGACTACGGGTGTGCCCGTGGCCATGGCCTCAAGGAGCACCAGACCGAAACTCTCCATACCGGTCGCCGGAGAAACGAACACGTCAGCCGACCTGTAATAGCGCGGGAGTATGGAGGCCGGCACCTTACCCTCAAACAGGACCCTATCCTTTATTTCCTCCGGAACCATAGACTTGTACCACCCGAGCAGGGGACCGTCCCCCACGACCACGAGGCGGGTGTCCGGTATCTCCCTGAGTATGTGGGGCATAGCGAGTATGGCGTACTTCAGGCCCTTCCGTGGCTCAGGTCTCCCGACAAAGAGGATGTTCCTGTACCCCTTCAGGTGGGGCAAAGGCTGAAGATCCGGTCTGAACCTCTCCAGATCCACGCCGTTCGGTATGATCCTGTACTCAATATCCGGAAATATCTCCAGAATGGGCTTTATGGCGGCCTTTGAGACGGCTATGCGTCCGTGGAGACGGTTGAAGTAATCCCGTACGTAAGGCTTGAAAAGTTTGTATAGGAACTTCTTTTTATGGGCGGCGTGGAAGGTTATGAAGTTGTACCCTGTGGAGAACTTCAGGGAGACCATTGGAAGGACGGGGGCGACCTGTCCGTGGATGTGGACGATGTCAAACCTCATCCTGTTCATTAGACGCTTTACGTAGGAGTTTATGCGGAAGGAAACGGCAACAGGGGCTATTGATCCGTTAAAGAGTATCTTCACAGGAAAACCTACCCTGAAAACGTAAGGTGGATCGTCAAATTCCACTCCTCCCCTGAAGTTCGTGGTCAATATGTAAGCGTCCCAGCCGAGATTACGCAGGTGCTTCGCCAGCTGGTGCACGTGCTCGGATATTCCCCCCGGATAAGGGTAATAGACGTCGGATACCAGAAGTACTTTACCCCTTTTCATGGGAGCAGATCCCTCCTTATTGATAGAAGGATTCTACCGAGGGTCGTTTCCCTTATGCGGTCAACAGCCGCGAACAGGGCGAGAAGGAATACGAAGGCGAAGGATAGGCCCACGACCATGGTTATCGCGGGCACCACCCTCTTGGGCCACACCCTCTTAATGGGTCCGGAGGGGGGAGAAACCGCCTGAAGCATGGGGTTGTTCTTTAACTCCATCAGGCGGGCCTTTTCGTACTCCTCGTAGAGGGTGGAATAGACCCTGCTCTTTATCTCCAGTTCCGTACGGTAGCGCAGGGCCTTCCGTATGGCGGGGGGGATCTCCTGAAACTTCTCGTTTATCTTCTTTCTGAGTACCTCCACCTCTCTGCCCACCCTGTTCACTTCCGGGACGTCCGGAGAGAAGGAACTTCTGAGAAGTATGTACTCCACCTCTTTCTGGGCGAGCGTTTCCAGTATGCTGCTCAGAGGGGGGCCCAGTATCTCTTCCGGTGCCATGGCGAGTATATGGCTCGTACGCTCAAGGGTCTCTATACTGTCCTGAAGGACTTCTATATCCGCCCGAACCTCCTTTAACCTCCTTTCAAGGAACTTCCTCAACTCCCTCCCCTTCACGTTGAGGGCGTAGTTCGCCTTGTTGTTGAGGAATTCAAGGTACCAGCTGGCCAGCCTTGATGCTCTGTCCGGGTCGGGGTCATATACCTTCAGGAGGATGCTCGCACTCGGCAACACCTCCAGCTCTATTTTACTCTCAAGGAGCTCCACCTGCTTGTCGGGGTTCTTTATATCAAGGATGCTATCCAGACCGTATGTCTCTATAAACTCCTTCTTGAAGGCGTAAGGGGTAGTAATATCAAGGAAGATCTGGACGGGTGAGGCCATAAAACCACGACTCAACTGAAAGAACATGGCTGCAGGGGACTGTAACTGGGTCGCCTCCTCAAGGGAAGGTACGAGCATAACTTCCCTTACGTATATCCTCCTCACGAGGAAGGACATAACGAGCATACCGATAACGGAGAAGAGAAGAACACCGTAAAAGATGCCACGGACCCTCAGGAACTTCTCGTACATGGGTCTATCTAAATCTTAAAGTCTTCCTTGGTTAAACCCACGTTCACCTTAAGATTCATGAACTTAACAGAGCGTACGATCTTCCCCTTATCGTCGTAATCTATCACCATTACCGGAAGGAACTTTTCCGCATCTATCCAGTACCTTGCCCTTACAGCCCCGTAATTCTTCGTTGGGGAAAGGGGCTGCTCCAGTACGTACACCTTCCTGCCGAAAAGCGTGGCCTCGTGGAGGAACTTCGCCCCGTTATTCAGCCTTGAGACGAACCACGGTATATGGCTCTCGTATATCCTGTGTCCTCTCGGGGAACGAAGGCGCTTATCGTCGGGAGATAACCAGAGCTTTAGGAATCCCTTTTTTACCCGCACCTTCTTCTTATCGGGATGGTAAACGGCCACGCCACCCCTGTTGGCACCCCGTATTACCTTCATGTAAACGTATCCGGGCTTCATGTACTTCTGAATGTACAGCTTGTACTCCATCTTACCTTTCTCGTCGTGGGTCTTGGATTCCATGCGGGCGGTGTAATCTTTGAGGTTCCTCTCTGCTTCCTTCACCTTCGCCACCAGCTCCCCACCGCTCATACTTACGAGTGTGATCAACATCATACGAAGATTTTAAGGTGGAAACCGTAACCTATTCCCGGTCCTTCATCTGACCCTCTCCGGGAACCGCCCGTTTCAGGAACGGTCTCAGCGCCCTTCTTATAGCGTCCCCCACGGCGGACTCTATGTCCCACCCACCACCAAGGGCACTGGCGACGTAGAGAATTCTTCCCGTCTCAACGTCTATGAGTTTGACGTTCACCCTTACCGTGTAGGCGTCTATGTCCTCTTCAAAGTTTATAAAGTCCATAAAGAGAACGGATCTGGCACCGAGGAGTTTCCCCAGATTGACGGCGGCGCTCTGATCCACGAATCCCGATCTGGAGAACTCCTGTTCTTTAAGGATATCCTCTATGCGCGCCCGATCTACCACGTCTATCCTGCCGGTCTTGAGAAGCTGCATCGCTGCCACGTCGTAGGCAACTTTATCAAGGGAGGCTTTAGGTGAGCCTTCCAGTCGGCTGAATATGGCGACCGTCCCGATGCTATCAATCCTGAACTTCGGAGAAAAGGTGTAATCCAGAACGTAGGGGTCGTTCTCTATTCTCCTCTGCAGGCTGGCGCAGGATAAAGTAAGAGCCGCTACTATAAACAGAACGTACCTCATAAGACGTTATTTTAAACTTAGACAGGGGAACGGTCTTCCCACTCCGTAACTGCGTATTGCAGATTATAACCCCCATAGGCGTATTCCCCTGTATAATTATCTCGTTATGAGGAATTATATAGTTGGAGCATCGTTGATAATATTTGTATTTCCCCTCAAAACGGTGGCACAGATGCCGCCTTTCCACGTAAACCTGGGCAACTGGATGGCGATACATGGAAGCGCCGGACACAACGGTTTCTCGGCCCTCAAAGGTGATATCTCTTCGTGGAACGTGAAGTACAGCGTCTACGCAGGGGAAGGGGAATCCCAGCCTGCCGTAGGAGACGTCAACGGGGACGGTACTCCGGATATCATATTCGTACAGTACTGGGATTGCATCGCGAAATCTTTCAACGGTGCAACGGGAACGCTTCAGTGGTCCCGCTCTCTTGGGGGCCTTCATACGTCCGCGCCGTCCATAGGGGACGCGAGGAGCGATATACCCGGCATGGAGATAGCCGTTTCCTGTGGAAGCACCCTGCATCTGCTCAGGGGTACGGACGGGTCCGTTATATGGAGCCGGAGCGGAAGGGGAGGCACCCCGGGGGCAGTGATAGCGGCCGATGGGGCGGATACCCTCATCATATCAAGTAACGGTACGACGGTTTACGCTACGGACCCTTACGGTAACTTAGTGTGGTCGGGAACGGCCGGAGGTACCAACTACCACTCGGCCACACCTGCCGTCGGCGACATCACCGGCGATGGCCATCTGGAGGTGGTCGTAAGGGGATCCAACGGGTACGTTTACACTTACGATTTCTCTTCCGGCTCTCTCCTGTGGAGCCGTTATCTTGGAAGTACGAGCGTCTGGTCCGAGGTCTCACTCGGGGACGTTACGGGGGACTGTGTGGACGAGGTCATAGTCGGCATAAACGGGACCCTGTACATCCTGAACGGAAGCGATGGAACCACCCTGTGGTCGTATACGACCGGCGGGTACATAGCCGGCCCCATCTCGGTGGCCGACGTCAACGGAGACTCCCTCAGGGACATAATCATCGGCGTGAGGAACAGTCCCAGCTGGTGCGTCTCGGGCAGGGGTGTAATAGCCGTGTCCGGAACGGGTTCCCTCCTATGGCAGAACCTCGGATGGACACCCAACGCCATGCACGGCGGTGGAAGGGTAATAGCAGACTTTGACAACGACGGCACCCTTGAGGTCGCCGGAGTGCCTTACGGGTCGTGGTGCAGCGGGGACGCCACCTTCCGGATGATCAACGCTACGACGGGGACTACCGAATGGACCTACTCCTTCAGCGTTGACGCGGAGGGAGCCTCCATGGCCGATGTGGACGGTGATATGTGCGCCGAGTTGATGCTCCTCCCCTCCTGCTGCGACAACGAGGACATCATCGTGCTGGACGGGCCAGCAACCGGTTGTGGCTTCTACCCCTACAACGACACCTGTGGCATCCTCGTGGGCGAGGGGGATCTGTCCGTTGAGGAGAGGCAGGTGTCCGGCTATAACGTGGAGGTGGTGAGTGGCAAAGGATACGTTGACATAATCGCCCCGGAGGTCGTAAGGGTGAGGGTATACGGTGTAGATGGCCGGACCGTGTTTGATGGAACGGTTAAGGGCAGGAAAAGGCTGAGTCTCACCAGGGGAGCGTACTTCGTAATGGCAGGCCGTAGGAACGTAAGGGTCGTCGTGAGATAGTTAGGACCGATCCGTCCGGGAGGACCCGAAAAGGAGAGTTTCCGCCTTCTGTAAGTCCTCAGGCGTATCTATGCCGAAACCCTCGTAGTCCGAAACCATAACCTTTATCCTCCACCCGTGGTAGAGCGCCCTCAGCTGCTCAAGCCTCTCCATCCTCTCAAGGGGCGAAGGTTCCAGTTTACTGAAACGGAGGAGGTTCTCAAGCGTGTATACGTATATTCCCACGTGTATCAGGTACTCTCTGGCACCGTAGGGTATGGGGCTGCGGGAGAAGTACAGGGCGAATCCACTGTCATCCAGAACCACCTTCACCCTGTTGGGGTTGTCCCCCTCACCGGAGGGATGGGCGAGGGTGTATATATGGGCATCTCCACCCCCGGCAAAGGAAAAGAGGGCGTCTATAACCTCAGACTTAACGAAGGGTTCGTCCCCCTGAAGGTTCATGACGAGGGTATCTGAGGGAAGGTCCCGGATGGCATAGGCCAACCTGTCCGTACCCGAAGGGAGGTCCGCAGGGGTCATCCTTACCTCGCAGAGGTCCGAAACGGCCTCCCTTATCCTTACGTCGTCTGTCACCAGAATGACCCGATCCGCCGAGGAACTCAGAGCAGCCTCAACCACCCAGCGTATAACAGGCTTACCTCCGAGAGGGTGCAGGAGTTTTCCCGGAAATCTGGACGATCCGTATCGGGCTGGTATACCTACGACCTTCAAAGTCTCCTATTCTACGGTCGGCACCGTTAAAATCGCCTCTTGGGAATGCGTTACCTTGACTTTGAAAAACCGATAGCAACCCTTGAGGAGGAGCTGGAACGACTCCGTAAGCAGTACGAGGAGGAAAAAGACGAGAGCCTTCTGGAGAGGATACGTGAACTGGAGAAACAGGTTAAAAAGCTCCGGTACGAGATATTCTCAAAACTGACCCGATGGCAGAAGGTTCAACTGGCGAGACACCCTGACAGGCCGAAACCTCTGGACATAATTTCCCATATTTGCGACGACTTCATAGAGCTCCATGGGGATAGGCTGTTTGGGGACGATGCGGCCATAGTGGCGGGTCTCGGGAAAATAGAGGACTACGGTGTGGTGATAGCCGGTATACAGAAGGGGAAGGACACGGAGGAGAACCTGAAGAGGAACTTCGGTATGGCCCATCCCGAAGGGTACAGGAAGGCCATGAGGCTCTTTGATCTGGCGGATAAACTCCGTCTCCCCGTTCTTACCCTCGTGGACACACCCGGTGCCTACCCCGGCATAGGGGCGGAGGAGAGGGGGCAGTTCTCCGCTATAGCCTACAGCATAAAGCGCATGCTCCAGTTAAAGGTACCCAGCGTCTCCTTTATAACCGGGGAGGGGGGGAGCGGGGGCGCCCTCGCCCTCGCCGTAGCCGACAGGGTATACATGTTGGAGTACGCCGTATATTCCGTAATATCTCCCGAGGGGGCAGCGAGTATACTCTTTAAGGACGCTTCCAGAAACAGGGAAGCCGCCGAGACCCTTAAGATAACCGCCCAGGACCTATACGAGTTCGGGATAATAGACGGCATAATAAAGGAACCCCTTGGAGGCGCCCACAGGGATCCCCGGCTCACGGCCATGAGGATAAAGAGGGTGTTCCTCAAGGCTCTAAAGGAGCTGAAGGGCAAGTACGCCCGTACCCTCCGTATGAGAAGACTTCAGAAGTACGTTAAGATAGGTGCATGGAGGGAACTGTAAAAATTCATTCCGCAATACCATTTGACATAGTACATTTTCCGGTGTAAAATTCGTTCTATGAAGGAGATGACTAAAGCCCAAAAAGTCAATAAAAATGGCTATTTAGTGGCCGTAGTGGACGACGTCATAGCCTACGAGGGCTACCTGTTGAACGGTAAGCTCGTAATACTTAAGGCCCCAATGTACGGCATGAAGTGGTACGAGGGGCTACTGAGCGAGGAAGAGTATATGGATCATCTTATGGGTAATCCCCTTGAGTACGCCCGCAGGAAGTACGGTGAGGCCCTCATTAAACATCTGGAGGAGTTCACGAAAGAGGTGCTGAACAGGCTCAAAAACGATGTAAAGCCCGAAGATATACGGTACGTATTGAAGGAACTGGATGAGGATTACATACGGACCCTTCTCGGCCTTTCGGATAGGAGGGGACCTACCGGAGATCCGATCGTGGATTCTCTCAGACGTATTAAGGGAAGACTTATGATAGAGGGAGAATCCGAGGAACTGAAACACCTTATGAGGGTGGCACCGAAGGGTGACTTCCTGCGAGTAATGGTATACCCCGGTTACCTTCTCCTGATCGGGAGAAATAACGGTAAGGGGTTTGGTCTCATAACGTCGGATGTTAATTCAACCGTGGAGTTCATAAAGGAGTGGAAGGGCGATACGGAGGAGGAGGGCAAATGCAATATGGACGTTGATGCCTTCGCTCCGGTAGGCGTACCCTTCGGTTGCATCCTCAAGGAGCCTTCAGGTAAAGTCTTCTTCAGGATCTTTCAGAGAGCCGGCCGGTTCATAAAGCCCCGTAAGGTCATAACGGTTGACCTCCCCGGGATTAAAAAGGTAATTTCAGAGTACAGAACGTGGGTGAACTACGTGGAACACGAACTCTTCAGAACCAGGCCACCCCATATGACGTTTCCGGCGTGGAAGAAGATGGTTCTGGCCTATCTGGACGAGTACCCTAATCCTGAGGACTTCTCAAGGATAATCAGGGTAGATGTGGGTATGGAGTTTCCCATTCCAAAGCTGGAGTTCACGTACGGGCTCGCCGAAAACAGCAGTAAGGAGCTACGCGGGTAGAGGTAAGTTATGTGTATGCCGTAGAATTCCCTACCTATGGGTGGAGAGTTCAAAGGGAAAAGCGGATACGTAGAGGTAAGACATGGGAATAGGGTGATATACAGTGGATACTATCTTAACGGCAGGCTCTTCGCGGTTGAGGCCCCAGCACTTAACAGGATATGGTATAAGGGACTTCTCAGCGAGGTGGAGTACGAGAACGAGAGGATGGGTAACCCCATGAGATACGCCTACGAAAAGTACGGGGAGAAGTATATAAAGCACTTTGAAAAGTTCACGAGGGATGTACTGAAGGAGGTTGAGAGGACCTTCCAACGGGAAGATTTAGATATCACGATGATATCCATGCCCGAAGAACACGTAAGGGAGATCCTCGGTCTGCCTGCAGATCTAACTTTTGAGAACGGTGAGGATCTTACATCGGAGGGGCTGGAGGTTAAATCGCTCTCGCTGGAGAGTCTTGAGGATCATCTGAAAGCTTTGCGCTACAGGGAGTACTACATAAACGGAAAGGGGAATGAGGATCTTGCTCATTACCTTAAAGTATGTGAATCCCTCCGGCGCGGTGGAAGGTCCTTTCTGATAGTCTATCCTAAGAGGATCGTTCTGGTCGGCAATCTGGGAGGTCTTGAGTTTGTGGCCCTGGCTCCGGGTATAAGGGTGGCGGTGGAGACTCTGCGGTGGATATCTAAACAAACGGGTTCCGATGTGGCAGATCTGCAGGACGAGGATATAAAAAGGATGCCTATCTCCCAGTTTATTGAGGTGGGCGTACCTCTCGCAAAGGTCCTTTTGAAGGATCGGACCGGTCTTCTTACCTGCGTTTTTAGACATATAGGTAACTTCGTCTCTCTTGATAGGGAAATTCTTATGGATGGGGAAGAGCTGATTACCGTTTATGGGGAGTACGTTGAATGGGTGAATCGGGTACTGAACGAGGTCAGGTTTACCCCTCCTCCTACCATGACGAAACCGGCGTGGAGTAAACTCGTAGAGGCCTATCTGGAAGATTTCCCTCACCCTCTGGACTTCAAGAGGATGATAAACGTGGACCTTTTGGGAGAGGTGCAGATACCTGAGTGCAAGGCCCTTAACCGACTTTACGCCTTAAGTACATCACACGGTGGTTCCTGAAGAGAAGTATAAGGGTCTTCATTCCGGGCGCTATCTCCTCCTTCTTTTCGTCGGGTAGTCCCTCAAAGATATCTAACATACCCTTTTTTAGGAGAAAGTTCGTCTGATCCATGTACAGAACCACTTCAAATCCGTCCTCTTCGGCAAGGCGTTTAACGTGGGAGAAGTTTATGAAGTGGGTTATATCGGTGGCCGGTTTCAGGGCCTCAAGATCGTGGAATACCCTGTGTTCCCTGTACCCCTGAAGGGTGCCGGAAGGAGCGAGTAGGGGAAACTCGTCTTCGTCGTACCCGTAGTCAAAGATAAGGACCCTGTCCGTATGGGTGAATACACTTTTCAGGAACTGCCCAAGACCGACGGTTTCGTCGTACGTAAACCCCTCCTTTACTGGCCCCCTGTAATTCTCCGGCCCCTCCGAAGGGATCAGGCCGTACTCCCCCTCCCTCTCCACCACCTCCCACCATCTGCCCTCTTTGAACACGTACCTCCGGGATGGGAAGGCATCAAGTACCTCGTTAAGGAGATAGGTGTCGGCTCTCACGAAGTCATCTATGGGTTTCCAGCGCCCCGTTTTCCTGTACTCTGACAGGAGTTCTTCCTGCTTCTTTTTGAGCCTCGGACTCCTCTCGTAGGAAAGGACGGTTATCCCCGTGGAGTTCAGGATATCAAGGGCCAGATACCCCTCACCCCCTCCGACCTCCACGAGCGTTTTCACACCCTCACGCTCTAAGAAACGTCCCACGGTGTACCCGAACATGGGAGAGGCGTGTGGAGCCGTGAAGAAGTCACCCCGTTTCCCTATTTTAACGTGCTTAGTGTAGTAGCCCTCCTCTCCGTAGAGCAGTTCTTCTATGATCTCAGCGAGGTTCCTCAAGGTGCGATTCTAAAGAAGGAAAGAACGAAAGATTTAAGGGGTTCCCGAAATTTAGCCACGCGTATATCCACTCTCTATTTCAACACCTCTTCAATTCCACCTCACCCTTTCCACAGCGATGGAATTATAACAAACCATCCAGTATTCCTTTACGTCGGATATGAAATCCGGTTGGACAACGATGGTCCCTCCTCTCCTTAACGCACCCCGGATGAGGAATCCCATATCCCGTAAAACTACCTGATGCTCAAATTCCGGTGCGGGCTTCCCTTTCAACCTCCCGTTTATTAACTCGTACACTTCTCGTCTGAAAGGATAATCTAACGCTTTCTTCATTTGGCATCCCCTTCGTAAACTATGCTGTCGGGAGTCTCAGGTCTTTAAAGCAGCCTTTAATAGCCCCACGAATACGGGGTTGGGCCTTAACGGTCTGGAGGTGTATTCGGGATGGAACTGTACACCGACATAAAACGGATGCTCCGGCCACTCCAGGACCTCAACGAGTCCACCGGCCTCCCCCGTTATTCTGAGGCCGCTTTCCTCAAACTTTTCCCTGTAGGCGTTGTTGAACTCGTACCTGTGCCTGTGTCTCTCCCTTATTACCTTACGGCCGTAGAGGGAGTGGATCAAACTCCCCTCAACGAGGTTTATATCCTGACCCCCGAGCCTCATGGTCGCCCCCATACGATCCACTTCCTTCTGCTCCGGCAACAGGTGTATCACAGGGTGGGGAGTGTCGGGATCAAACTCCTCGCTGTGGGCGTTTTTAAGATTTAAAACGTTTCTCGCCCACTCAACCGTCATGAGCTGCATGCCCAGACATATTCCGAGGGTGGGTATCCGGTTTTCCCTTCCGAAGGTTAGAGCGTTTATCTTCCCTTCTATTCCCCTCCTTCCGAATCCACCAGCGATTATTATGGCGTCGTACCCTTTCAACGCATCCGTACCTTTACTTTCCAGACTTATGGCGTCCACCAGAGTTATATCGGGTTTAACCCCTATTCTGGCACCGGCGTGGATTATCGCCTCAATAAGGCTCTTGTAGGCGTCCCGCACCTCTATGTACTTGCCAACTATGGCCACCTTTACCCTCTCACCGGCCTCCTCAACCCTGCGAACGAAGTTCTCCCACTCGGTGAGGTTCCTGTCGCTGTAAACCCCGATCCCGAGTTTCTCAAATATGAGGTTGTCAAGATCCTGCTCCGCCAGAAGGAAGGGGACCCGGTAAACGTTATCAAGATCGTGGGCACTTATAACCGCCCTCAGGGGAAGGCTGGAGAACAGGGCGAGTTTGCGGCGGGCCTCCGGAGTCAGGGGCTTCTCGCCACGGGCTACGAGGGCGTCCGGCTGGATACCTATCTCCCGGAGTTTCTGGACGGAGTGCTGGGTGGGTTTGGTCTTTATTTCTCCAACGGACCTGACGAAGGGGACGTAGGAGACGTGGAGGTAGAAGGAGTTCTCCTCAAGCCCCATCTGGCGGGCGGCCTCAAGGAAGGGAAGGCTCTCAATGTCTCCCACGGTTCCCCCAATTTCAACGACCGTGACGTCGTAATCTCTGGCCACCTCCTTGATCCTCTCCTTTATGAGATTCGTCAGGTGGGGGACTACCTGAACGGTGGCACCGAGGTACCTGCCCTCTCTCTCCCTCTCTATCACCTCCAGGTACACCTGACCTGCCGTCACGTTGTTCCTTCTGGATAGGTCCTCGTTCAAAAACCGCTCGTAATGCCCTATGTCAAGGTCGGTTTCTCCCCCGTCGTCCGTAACGAAGACTTCGCCGTGCTGGTAGGGGTTCATCGTCCCTGCGTCGTAGTTGAGATAGGGATCCACCTTGATGATGGTGACTCTGAGTCCCCTGCTCTTAAGCAGGAGTCCGATTGAGGAGGACGTTATACCCTTACCGAGGGAGGAAAGTACACCCCCCGTCACGAATACGAACTTCATAGGGTAAGGAATTCTAATCCCGAAGCACTTCAGCACGGTTTACGGGGTGGGGCCGCTCGTCCACCGTACAATTGCCCCTTGAAACTGTTCGGTTTCTTTCAGGTGGGTTTCATAGACGTTCTGGACGTCCTCCTGATGACCCTCATAGTTTACGTCGTCCTCAGGGTCCTGCGTGGTACCAAGGCCATAATACTCCTCATGGGCGTGGGAGTCCTCCTTCTGGTCGGCTTCGTCGCCGAGAGCCTGGGCCTCGCTGCCCTCGGTCTCCTGATATCCACTGTAAAGGCCTTCGGAATAGTCGCCCTCATCATCCTGTTCCAGCCGGAGATACGCCGCCTCCTTATAGAGATAGGCTCCAACCCTTTCCTGAGGTTCGTACTCCCTCCGGAGCGCGTTCCCCTCAACGAACTGATCCTTGCCGTTGACGAGATAAGGAAGAACAGGTGGGGGGCACTGATCGTGATCCAGAGGAGGGTTTCCCTGATGGAGTACGCCGAGGAGACGGGTACCATAATGGACGCTTACCTGTCGGCACCCCTTCTCGTTGCCATATTCAGCAAAGGTTCTCCCCTCCACGATGGGGCCGTAATAATCAAGGAGAGCCGGATACTGGCCTCAACGGTTATGCTGCCCATGAGCGTACGGATAAAGGGGGTGGGCGCCCGCCATCGGGCCGGTGCCGGGATAACGGAGGTGTCCGACGCCATCTCCATAGTGGTATCCGAGGAGAAGGGTACCATTACCCTGTTTCACAGGGGTGAACCCTACACCAACCTTACCATACCGCAGCTGAGGAAACTGCTGAAGGACCTGCTAAACTATGAGGAGTGAAACCCTGAAAGAACTTCTGATAGCGTTCTCCATCGCGCTCCTCGTATGGTTTTATGCCAAGATGTCCCGCACCTACGAGGTGGTGATGAAGGTGCCGGTGATATTCGTTAACGTCCCCCGGAATATGGCCTTCGTTGAGAGGACGGACAGCGTGGTTTTAAAGATCAAGGGGTCGGGGTTTGATATAATCAGGTTAAGGTTGTCGGGACCACGCCTCGTATACGACCTCTCCGGTGTGGGGCCGGAGGGCGAACTACCTATAGACACTTCCTATCTCCGGCCGAAAGTCAGGGTTTCTATGGAGCCTCTCTTCACGAGTGGCGTGCGGTACGCCTTAGACGAGGAGATCTCCCGTACGGTATCCGTTATGCCCACGCTCAAGGGTAAACCGATGAAGGGGTACGTCCTCTACGGGTGGAAGGTGGAAAACAACGTGAACGTCAAGGGACCGAAGAGCATCGTTGAGCATCTTGATTCCCTACCCACGTACCCGATAGACCTGACCGGCAGGAGGAGGGACTTCAAGACGACCGTTCGGGTGTTCGCGGAGGGTCTGAACCTGTCCTCCGTTAAGCCCGGAAGCGTAATCGTACACGTCATGATAGACACCGTAATAACGAGGGACGTACCGGTAGTACTGAAGGACTCCTCTTTCACCGTAAAGGTGGTAGGCCCGAAGCGGGTGGTGGAAGGCATAGACCGGCTAAGGGCATTCTCCGTGGGCGATTCCCTCATAATACCGCGACCCGAAGGCACGCAGGTAATTTTCCCGAGGGAAGATGAAAAAGGCGATACTTTACAGCAGTCGGGACATAAGGGTAGTTGAGGCTCCCGTCCCGGAGGTGGGGCCGTCCGACATGCTGGTGAGGGTGAAGGTCTGCGGAATATGTACGGGCGAATTGATGGACTGGTACGTCAACAGAAAGGCCCCGTATACGCCCGGCCACGAGTTCGTGGGTGTCGTTGAGAAGGTGGGGCCGGAGGTCGTGAGTTTCAACGTGGGGGACAGGGTATTCGTCCACCACCACGCCCCCTGCATGGAGTGCGAGTACTGCCGTTTCGGGGACTACGTCCACTGCGACCTCTGGAGGGCCGGGGGTCTGGAGCCGGGAGGTTTCTCGGAGTACGTGAGGGTGCCGGAGCATATCTGGAAAACGGACGTTTTGAAGGTGCCCGACCACGTTTCCGACGAGGATGCTGCCCTCGTTGAGCCGCTGGCCACGTCCGTAAAGGCTGTCAGAAGGGCGCAGATCGTCAAGGGGGAACCCGTCCTCATGGTGGGTCTCGGTTTTATGGGACTCCTGAACTACGAGGTGGCCAGAGAGTTCGGGGGGGACGTGTGGGGTGTGGACATCAACCGGGATAGGGTCAACCTCGTGAGGGAGAGGTGGGGTATAAGGGCGTACCTTCCCGAAGATTTAAAAGGTACGAAGTTCCGTAAGGTGTTCGTAAATCCGGGTACTCCCGCCGCCGTCCTCTCCGGCCTGGACTTCGTCCGCAAGGGAGGTAGCCTTATCCTCTTCGCCCCCCTTCCTCCGGGTGAGAACGTGAACCTTGACTTCAACCGCCTCTACTTTGACGAGATAAGCCTTATACCCTCCTACTCCGCCGGACCGGACGACACCCGCATAGCCATGGCACTTATAAGCGAGGGGAAGATAAGGCCGTCAAGGTACGTAAGCTTTCGCGTTCCCCTGAGCAGGATAGCAGAGGGTTTTGAACTGGCCCGAAGACCGGACGTCATCAAGGTAACGGTGTACGTTGAGGGGGAACCTCCGGAAGAATAACCGGGCAGGTTCTCTCCTTTAAATCCTCCAGTTTCTCTTTTAGAGCCTCAACCTTGAGGGTGTAGTACTCCAGTTTTATCCTCGCCAGGGTAAACCGATCTATCCTGCCCATGCGGTACAGGGAGAGGGCCTCCCCGTAGATGCCGAGAGCCTCGGTGACGGTCGTAGTATCAACCTCCCTCCCTTTACGATCCTTATTCACCCTTTCTTTGCGCCTCGTGAGTAGGTTGAGAAGGCTCTTTTCCCTCCTCACCTTCAACCTGCCCGTCTCGTCAAACGTGAGGACTATCCGCAGGCCGTACACCGTACCCATTCCGAGGGAGTCCCGATTTAATCCTGCCGGTCTTCCGTACCAGACCTCTCCAAAGGCGAAGATCTTCGGGAGGAAGCGGGCCATCTCCGCCCTCGTGGACCACCTCTGGGCGTTTACGAGGTGTGAGGAATCGTAAGGTTCACATTCGGGCAACTCCCCCTTCACCTCCACGCTTTCAACCCGCATACCCGTAAGGGACTCCACGGTGTCCCTTATCCTCAGGTACTTCCTGTAAATACCTTCCCTTAACTTCCTCAACCGTAGAAGTTTTACTCTCAGTTCAAGGTAGTCCGGAGGGGGGATCCTCCCCAGAGAGCGGAGGGTGTCGGCCACGGCTCTAAGGGAGTCCACCGTACTGAGGGCGCTGTCTATCGCCTTAAGTATCTCGTTGGAAGTGTTTAAGGTACGCAGGAGGATCCTGAAGTTCGTTACGGCGTTCTTACGGGATACCTTTAAAACGCTCCGGGCGTAGGCCGAAGCCTCCCGTGAGGCCATGTTCCACGCCAGAACCTGAGGGTCAAAGAGGGACCACACGAACCCGCTCCCTACCCTGTTAACATCAGAAAAGCCAAGATCCATCTCCCTCTCCTCAAGCCTCAGGTGTACGGTATCCACGTACTGGTACCGGAAGTAAGGCACGGGGGTGATATGGGCGTCGTCGTAAAATATGTAAAATTTCGGGAACAGGTAGCCCCTTGCCAGAGATACGGAGGCGTCGTAATATTTCATGTAAGCCTGAAGGTGCGTCAGGTTCCTCTCCACGAAGCGGGATATTAGGGTGTCTTCCGGAACGGACAGGAGGAGGATCACGAAAGGATTCTAAAGTGTACACGACAACTTACCCTTCAGGGGTGTGGGCGCTCTTAGAATACACGTGTGGCCCGGATATACGAAGCCGAAATCTCCGGATGGGGAAACTACCCACGGGTTAGAAGCCGGATAGTGGAGCCTTTCACGTACGGAGAGGTTAAGGATCTGATATTTAAAACCACGATCCCCAGAGGTCTGGGAAGGAGTTATGCGGACCAGTCCGTTAACGGCGGTGGGTACGTCCTGAGGATGCTTCCTCTGAACCGCTTCCTGCACTTTGACGAGAACACGGGAGTACTCAGGGCGGAGGCGGGGGTTTCCCTTGAGGAGGTTCTAAGGACCTTCGTGCCGAGGGGATGGTTCCCCCACGTTACGCCGGGGACGAAGTACGTCACCCTCGGAGGTATGGCCGCCAGTGACGTCCATGGAAAGAATCACCATCGGGAGGGGTCTATATCCGAATACGTAACTTCTTTAACCCTCCTGACACCCGAAGGTGAGGTACTGACGCTCACACCGGAGGATGAGGAGTTCTGGGCCACCGTAGGCGGCATGGGACTGACGGGCGTAATTCTGGAGGTTGAGATGAGGCTCCGCCGTATAGAGTCCTCGTACATACGATATAAGGCGGTGAGGGTCAAGAACATAGACGAGATGCTGGCGACGTTTGACGAGTACGACCCCCATTACACCTACTCCGTGGCGTGGATAGACTGTCTGTCCTCCGGGAAGAACATGGGCAGGGGTGTCGTGATGTTCGGCGAGCATGCCACCGTGGAAGAGCTTCCGGAGAAGTTGAGAAGGAAACCCCTCTTTTACGTGGATAAGTTCAAACTCCGATTCCCTTTCTACGCCCCATCCTTCCTGCTCAACGACCTGACGATGGCCGTCTTCAACTGGTTATACTACACCACCCACCCGACTTACGAAGGCTTCGTAGATTACGAGAGGTTCTTCTATCCCCTTGATGCTATAGACGAGTGGAATAAAGCCTACGGGAAGCGCGGTTTCATACAGTTCCAGTTCGTCGTCCCGGAGTCCGAAACCATGGTCAGGATTCTGGAGAAGATCGTAAAGCACGGGGGCGGTTCCTTCCTCGCCGTCCTCAAGAGGATGGGAAAACAGAGGGGATACCTTCCCTTCGGTATTCCGGGGTGGACCCTCGCCCTTGACTTCGCAATAAAACCGGGCCTGTTTGATTTCCTACGGCCCCTCATGCGGGAGATAGTTAAGGAGGGAGGGAGGTTCTACCTTACCAAAGATGCCCTTATGGACGGGGCCATATTCCGGGACTCCTACCCGTACTTCCCGAAGTGGTACGAGATAAGGAGGAAACTTGACCCAAGAGGCGTTATGTCGTCGGATATGAGCCGGCGCCTCGGAATATGACTACCGGCCACTTTCAATCAGGGCCTCAACCCTCTCAAGGGACTTTCTGGCCTGCTCAAACTCCGGCTCTATCTTTAGGGCCTTCCTGAAGAATATCCGGGCGCTCTCAAGGTCCCCCTCGGAGTAGTACTGCAGTCCCCGCTTGTAGAAGGCCAGAGCGAGGGGATCGTGGAGTTTTTCAAGGGTCTCTTCCAGCTTCCTGACGACTTCCTTAAGTTCTCCCCTCTTGCGCACGAGATGGGTCTTTATACGGCTTACCTTCCCCTTTTGCGCGTCAACGTAACTGTCAAACCTCCTGTGGGCGTTCCAGATCTCCTCAAAGGGCAGGCAGATATGTCCCTCCACCATCCTGTCCTCAAATATCTCGTAGAAACGGAAGTTCAACTCCTTGTCCTTCAAACGGGAGAGTACGACGGTATCCCTCTCAAGGGCCTTCATCTCAAGGTAGAGGCTGTCGGTTGGAGATCTGTCCCTTATCTGGCCAACGCATATCTCAAGGGCGCCGTAGTAGTCCGTGTTCTTCAGTTTAGATATCCAGTCCGCCAGACTCTTGCGCCTTTTGCCGAGGGACCCCGTACTGTCAACAAGATAGATGGACGTGGATACTATCTCGTATTTACTCCCCCTCCGCTTTACCCTTATCGGTGAGAAACCGTTACACAGCAGGTTCCCATCCTCCACCTCACATCCGAGGGTAAGCCTCCCCCTCACGAAGTTTAGGAAAAGGACCTCCTCAAACCTCTCCGGGTTAACGAAAACCCTGTCGTACCCGTCAAACTCCCCCTTCCTCCACTTCTTAACCGCCCTTTCCAGACGATCGGAGCCGGACGAGGATATGGGGAGGAGATCCGTTCCTACGGAGGGTACACCGTAGATCACAAAATAGGAGATCGCACCTATGCCGACGAACAGGAGAAGGACGACAAAGAGTATAACCGCAACTAACCACTTCCTCATTTGCCCTTAGAGGATAGCTGGAGCATGCGCTCTATGGGGACGCGGGCCCTCTCGGCTATGTGGGGCGGTACCTTCACCTCGTAGATCTCCTCCTCAAGGGACCTCACGAGCTTGTCTACGGTTATCATCTTCATGTACTCGCAGACCATGTCCTCCCGTAGAGGTTTCAGCCTGTCGCTCCCGTCCCCTATCTCCTTACTGAGGCGATAGAGTATTCCCACTTCGGTCGCGACGACGTACTCCCCTTCGGGATGCTCCCTAACGTACCTGACCATCCCCCCCGTTGAGAACACCTTGATGTCAACGTCAAGCTCGCCCTTCGCCTTGAGGTAGAGGCAGTTGGTGGAACACCCGCACTCCGGATGTACGAGCATCGTCGCCCCCGGATGTTCAACGGCAGCCTTGCTTATGTCCTGAGGGGTCACCCTCGCGTGGACGTGGCATTCCCCCGGCCAGATGTGCATGTTCTTCCTGCCCGTCACCTCCTTAACGTACATACCGAGGAACATATCCGGGAGGAAGAGTATCTCCTTATCCTCCTGTATGGATCGGATTATGTCCACGGCGTTGGAGGACGTGACCGTGTAGTCCGAAAGCGCCTTAACCTCGGCCGTAGTGTTGACGTAGGAGACCACTACCGCATCCGGATGTTGGGCCTTCCACTCCCTCAATTGCTCCGGCGTTATGCTCTCGGCGAGGGAGCATCCGGCGTACCTTTCGGGTGTTATCACCTTTCGGTCGGGGAGGAGGATGGCCGCCGTTTCGGCCATGAAGTGTACGCCACATACCACCACGAGGGGATGGTCCGTCTTCTTCGCCTCCATGGCCATGCCAAGGGAGTCGCCCACGTAGTCGGCGACGTCCTGTATCTCAGGGAGCTGGTAGTTGTGGGCGATTATGTAAGCGTCCTTTTTTTTCTTAAGGTCCAGAACCTTCCTCTGAAGGTCCCTGATCTCGTCTACGCTCATCATCACCGGCATTCTTCCTATTCTACGGCCGCCGTATAACGCTCAGGTCCGTATAGTCCCTGTCAAAGATACGAGTGTGGCTGCAAGGTACCACATCCATACCACGGCCGTCTCCCACACCCGTGCCACGAGTAGAGCATCTCCAACTACCAACACAACTGCAACCAGCGCCCCGAAGATCCATCGCTTCGTTATTAGGGTGTTCCACAGGAGGGCGAGGTTGTAGAATACGGACAGGATCAGGAGCATATCAACGATCACGAACAACGAGTAGGGGGAGAATTTCAGAATCTCCCTGAGGGCGTTGGGTAACAGGAGGATCAGAAAGAGTACCCCCGCAGAGGCGATAAGTACTGCCATGAGCCTTTTTGCAGGTAATAGGTACCCTTTGCCCAGAAAGTGGAAGGTGTAGCGCACGTTGGCCGACAGGAACATCAATCTGGCCAGCATGAACATCAGAAACGCGGCAGTCGTAAGATGAACGGTACCTTTAACCTCCATGAGCAGACACCCCACAGCCTGAACGATAAAAGAGAAGCCCAGTATGGCCGTGAATTGACCCCGTACGCTGTCCCATCCGAACTCCACCACCGTCCTCCTGAACCATAGGAAGCTCGCTATAATGAACATAAATGCCAGCACAAGACCGGCGATTTCAGGACGCGTCAGTATTATGGCAGATCCTGAGAGAAAGAGGAATGCTATGAGGTAACGTATGTACAGTAAGAACATACTCACATTTTAAAGATGATACGAAATATCCGAAAAATTTGTTGTATATCTCTCAGAACCTCAGACTAACGTAGAGCGACGGGAAGAGGGGAAGCTGGGGAACGGTATGGACACTTCTGTCCCTGTAACTGTAGTACCGCAGGAACACGTTCTTACGGTTGTAGACGTTCATGACCGTGAAGTTCCACTGTCCGTTGAACCTCCAGAACCTCAGGCTTCCCGATACGAAGAGGTCCAGCTTGTGGTAATCGGGGTACCTTCCACCGTCGGGAGATGGGTACCCGGTATGATAGGAGAAGACCATACCTATCCGTTTACCCCTGAAGGGGAGAGAGTAAGACGCCCGGAGGTTATGGGGGGCATCAAGGAAGGTTCTCGGTATCCTGAGGAAGTAGGAGTACCACAGGGAGGCCGACCCTTTAAATAGGCTTCCCGTATATCCTACGGAAAAACCGCGGGCGTACCCTTCGGCAGGTCTGAAGTCGTCGTACACTCTCAGGTACTTCTTGTAGATCAAACGGACGAAGGCCGAATACTTCTCCGTGGACCTTACCACCTCACCGACCCCGAAAATCGCCCTCTGGGGCAGGTCCGTCAGGACGTAGAACGAGGGTACGAAGTAGTAGAACCGCACGTTCCCGTCCCCTTCCGGTGGGAAACCGTAAAGGTAGTCGGTGCTTACGGCGGTTAACATCCTGACCGCCACGTTATCCGTAAGGAAGACCTTGAGGGAAAGGTTGGGATCGTAGTAAAGGCCGTCCGATCTTATCCCCGTTGACACGATGAAGCGCGACGTCGGATAGGTAACCTGAAAGTACGCCCAGCCTTTGAAGTCCCGACTGGCTATGTCTTCGTCTTTCCCGTTGTACTTCGCTGTGTAGAGGATGTCGTACACGGTACCTTCGTACCCGGCCTTTATCCACGTCCCGTCGTAGGAGAGGTTCAGACCGTAGTACACGATAGGGTTGGAGACTTCCGACGTCAGGGGGGTTCCATCCGGAGTAAGGCCGTAGAGGGATGAGTTGAAGGATTGTACGTAACCGTAGTAAAACACCTTTGCCGAAAGATCCCCGACAGTACCGGAGGTGTAAAACAGGGCGTTATCCCAGCGAGATTTCAGAAGGGTACCGGTTGAATCGTTGGCGTAGTCAAAGTAACCTCTGGCCTTCAGGGCGCCGAAGTCCCACAGTACCTTTCCGACTCTTATGCCCCCCTTTAAAAAGCCGTCGTAAAAGGCATAGGGCAGATCCCTTCCGGCAAACAGGGAGATGTAGTACAGATGGAATCCCCGCACCGAAGCCGAAACGTAACCCTTACCGTAGTTCCTCGTGAACCCGGCCTTTGCCGAAATGAAACTGAGGTCCAGAAAGTTACGGTTCCGTGCCGTGAGGTCGTTTAAGGTCTTGATATTCACGGCCCCGGACAGGCCGTATATTTCGGCGGATGAGGGTACGTCGTAGAACTCAGCGTGGGACATCTGGTTCACGTCAAGGAAAGAGACCAGGCCCCCGAAATGTATGGGGTTAAACACCCGTATACCGTCAAGGAAGTAGGCGGTTTCGTCCGGAGGGGCGTTCATAACGGACATCTTTAAACCGAGATCGCTGGCGAACCTGATCCCCGGAAGCCCGGCTATGGCACGGACGGGATCCGGCTCCACGAAAACCGGTGCCTCCCGGATCATATCGTAGTTTACCCGATACGGCTCAAAGGTCTCCTCCCTGAACTCCTGAAGGTCGGAGGGTACCAGTACTTCGGGCATAACGTAGGCTTTCGGCTTGAGTTGAACCGTTAGAAACGTATCGGCCTTCAGGGTTACGGTCAACGTTTCGGATCTGTAAGCCGAGTGGGAAAATATGAGGGTTTTCCTTCCCTCTGGAAGGTCAAACCTGTACCTCCCCTCCGCGTCCGAGAACTGCCCACGCCTGTCGGGGAGGACGTAAACGTATGTATGAGGCTCCGTTTTGCCTTCAAGGAGTACGCCGATAATTGTCAGCATGGGTGAAGCATCAATTCTAACGAGGGACGATTTCCTACGCCCTCCACTCTTATAATGGGCGTCCATGATATGTAACTCCTGCGGAAAAGAGGTTAGCACCCAGCCCTGTCCGGAGTGCGGGGCTTACAACGTTCTGGATAAGGGGTTTGTGAGGCTTGTGGAATTTATGGGAGGGGACAGGGCCGTGGTACAGGCGGCCCGTGTATCCGTGGGTCAGGGACTTAAGACTCCAGAGAGGGATCGCAGGCTCATAAACTACCTGATGAAACACGAACACGGTACCCCTTTTGAACACGCCGTATTCAAGTTCCACGTTAAATCTCCCATATTCGTTGCGAGGGAGTGGTTCAGACACCGTATGGCATCTTACAACGAGATAAGCCAGAGGTACGTTGAGGTTAAAGACGAGTTTTACGTTCCAAACAAACTCCGTAAGCCCAGTAAAGGAAACAAGCAGGCGAGCGAGTTCACGGACTTCCCCGATGAGGCTGAGATCATCAAAAAGATAGAGGAGACCTACAGGACGGTTTACGAAACTTACAGGGACCTACTTGATAGGGGTGTGGCCCGCGAACTGGCGCGTATAGTCCTGCCCCTCGGAATATATACCCAGTTTTACTGGACGGTAAACGCCCGCAGCCTCATGAACTTCCTCAGGCTCCGGGAAGCTCCAGACGCCCAGTGGGAGATACGGCAGTACGCCCGGGTAATTTTGAAGATCTTCAGGGAAAAGATGCCATGGACGGCGGAAGCGTGGGAGAACCTCGGACGGAAACGTCCTTAATATCCCTGCCGTAAAATACCGTACTATGGTCATAGCTTTAGATATAGTAGTGGTACTGTTTGTCCTTTACTCCACGTATCAGGGTTTCCGCTCAAGGGCAGGTACACAGTTCTGGGCGCTCGTGGCTCTGGTCGTGGCGATATGGGGGGGAATTCTCTTCACCGGATCTGTGGCCTCTACCCTCTCCTTCCTTCAGGATGAGGCCGTAAGGAGGATGGTGGCCTTCCTCATAGTCTTCCTGATTCTGCATCAGGGGATACAGTTTGCCGCAGCCTTCTTTAAACTCAACTTCTCTGTCGGTGGGATGGATCCGGTACTCGGTGCTCTCTTTGCCCTTGTTGAGTCCTCCCTGTTTGCCGGGGTTCTCGGATACGCCGCCATGAGCGTTCCCGCCTTCCGTCTAACCGTGGAGCAGACGATTCTCCTCTCCAAACTCTCGTCCTTCGCCGGGAGTCTGGTCGCAGCCTTCGGTGGTAAAGCACTCTTCTAAGGTACGGAGATGTTCGGGAAAAAACGAGAAGATTTCTCCTCGGTTGAGCTGTTCGTGGGGAAGGATAGCAAAATAACCGGGAACGTTACGGTGAGTGGGAGCGCCATAGTGGAAGGAGAAATAAGTGGAGACGTTGACGTTAAGGGGGAACTGATAGTTGAGAAGAACGGGAAGATAACGTCTGAGGTGATAAAGGCAGGGTCCTTCGTCTGCGCTGGGGAAGTTCGGACACGGGAGTTGTCCGCAAAGAGGGTGGAGTTCAGAGGAAGCGCCCGCTTCTCCGGGAACCTGCGGTACAAAGTACTGATAGTTGAAGAAGGAGCGTCAATAGTGGGGAACGTTTCACTGGAGGAGGCGGATGTTCCGGCACAGGGTAAAGGTTAGGTACGCGGAAACCGACCAGATGGGCATAGTTCACCACAGTGTTTACGCCGTCTACTTTGAGGAGGCGCGGGTGGAGTACCTGAGCCATGTTGGTAAGCCGTACGGTGAACTGGAAAGGGAGGGGGTATTACTTCCCCTTCTGGAACTTCACGTCAGGTTCATAAAACCGGCACGTTTTGAGGACGTCCTTGAGATAGAGGTGTCCCCCTTCATCAAGGGGGCGAGGCTCTTCGTGGACTACACCGTTTACAGAGAGGGGGAGAAGATAGCCGAAGGGCGCACCGTTCACGCCTTTACCGGCCCCGATCTCCGTCCCATGAGACCACCTGAGAATCTACGGGAAATCTTTGGAAGCGAAACCTGATAGGTTGAAGGGTCATCGGGATTAAAATTCTTACGGTATGAGGAGAGTCGTATGGGTGGTATTTATAGGTGTCCTTATCGTTTCAGCATGTAAGAAAAACGCACCAACGGAGACGATTTTACCCCCCGCTAAACCGCAGTTAATGGCCAGAGCCATAAACGACGGCGCCGATCTGGAGTTGACGTGGACGGGTTCCGAGAACGCTGAGGAGTACGTGGTGTACGGAGACGGATCGTTTCTGGTCCGCACAACCTACCCGGCGGTCATACTAAACGGAACGGATGGGGTCTACTCTACCGTTAAGGTATGTGCTAAGAACGAGCTGTACAGATCCTGCAGTACACTGGATCTCACACCCCGGCAGGACAGTTTAAAAGGCGTTGTCTCCTCCAACTTACCCGGCAACTCCTGGGTGAGGATAGTTTTCAGGGATACAATCTCCGTGGAGGTTATCCCGCAGAGCGAGGTGGATCCTTTCGCCAGGAGAACGGCGTACTTCGTCCTCTACTATAACGAAGGCGTTCCCGAGCTGAGGGACATCAGCGCCACGAGCCTTTCATGGGCAAATATAGAACTCGCCTTTAATATCAACGCCAGAGGGGACCTCGCACCCGGATACGGGGCATATTCCAACGTACAGGAGATTACAGAGGGTGGATTTTACTTCTTCTGGGCGGACTACAACGGTACGGGCAACGGCGTAATAGACACCAACGACTACTTCGGTGCTGTGGAGGTCACCCGGCTGGATACCTCCGGCATAGGCTACGAGGCCGACTTCGTGATCTACGTCCAGCACAACGTACCCGGTCTCCGCTGGATGAAGATATAGCAGGAATAAAACGGCGATATAATACCCGCTTATGGCGAGCAAGAAGAAACTTTCGGTGTTGAGAACGCAGAGGAGACAGGAGCGCAGGCGTATAAGGAACCTCCGCTGGAAGAACCTCTACCGCATGTTGCGTAAACGCTTCAGGAAGGCCACCACCGTTGAGGAGAAGGAACAGCTGCTCCGCGATCTCTACTCCACCCTTGACAAGATGGCCCGCAGGAGGATCTTCCACCCCAACAAGGCTGCCCGTCTCAAGTCCAAGTTCACCCGTTACTTTAAGGAGTTCGTGCAGTCTCAGGCCTGATGCAGGAGTTTCTGGATTACATACTTGACCATTACCATCGTCCCCGCAGGAAGGGGGAGATGGAAGGGGCGGACGTCGTCCTGAAGGGTGGGAACCCCGGATGCGGCGACGTGGTCGTTATATACCTCAAGCGTGAGGAGGACGGTACCCTAAAGGTGTCCTTTACAGGTGAGGGGTGTACGGTCTCTCAGGCCTGTGCCTCCATAGTATGCGAGGCGGCCGATGGTAAGACACCGGATGAAATTCTTAACATGGATTACACTTTTCTTGAGGAGAGGGTGGGGCCGGATATAATGCGGGGCAGGTTCAAATGCGCCACCCTCGCCCTTGATACCCTGAAGGCCGCAGTTCAGAGCCTTAAATAAGGCCATGAAGAGGTTTCTGATCTTTTTGCCCCTACTCCTATTGGCGTGCAATTCCGGAAAGAAAGAAAAAGTGGTACTCTCAAACGTACCCCTCTACTCTGTGGCTTTAGATCTGTGTGATGGATGCCGTTATCACGTTATCGTCAGGGGGATGGGGCATATGCACTCCTACGAGCCGTCACCAAAGGATCAGGTCGTTGCCACCTCCGCCTGCGCCTTTGTGCGGATTAAAGGGTTGGACGAGTGGGCGAGGGGATGGAAGGGTGCGGTTATAGCGACACCTGATCCCCACTTCTGGCTTTTCAGGGATGGGGTTGAGGCCGTGGCAGATAGTCTTGACGCCGTTCTCCGCAGGTGTGAGCCGAAACGTTACGATCCCGAAAACCTGGTCCGGTTCAAGGAAGTCGTGGATTCTCTTTTCTCCGTGAAGTTGGATGGGAAGGTATGTGCCTCGTCCGTTCTAGTTCAAAGGTTCCTGTCCGAATTTGGAATAGAGGTGCCGTGCGTCCTTCAGAGCGACGAGTTCCAGGAGCCTTCACCATCGGAGGTGCAGGAGTTTATGAAAAAGGCTCAAGAAGTGGGAATAGTGGTCAAAGACACTTCGGATGCCCTGCCCGCTCTCTCTGAGGGAGTAAACTTAATAACGGTCAACCTTCATCCCGCGCACAGGGAAAAATATACGGAATTTCTTAAAAGAAACGTTGAAAGGCTGGTGCGCGGTCTGAACCGGTAACCAGCGTTGCATTAGTTTTACGATAGTAAAGAAAGCGGGGGCAAAAGCCCCCGCCGGTCTTTACCTCACGATCACCTTGAACTTTACCGTCCTCACCCCTTCGGCCACACCGAGGTATACGCCCGGTTTTAGAACACCTTTAAGGTCGTACTTTCCACCACTCAATTCCAGCAACTTCTTTCCATCGGCCGAGTATATGCTGACGATATAACCGGAGGGTACGTTCATGACGTTCCCTGCTACGTAGAGCGAGTTCTCCTTGCGCTCAGCGACGGACGTGGGATCGTCCCATCCGGTGGTACAGTTAATTACCCATAGGTTCACCAACTGGGTATCCACACGAATGGCGTCCCTGTAGTAGTCTATGTGGAAGGTGTATAGGCCGGGGGACGTGGATGAGGGTACGTTGAAGTTTATGTTGAAGGAGAAGGTATCTTCCGGAGGGGTAAGGGTTATACCGGTATAGTAGGGAGGTGTGAAGGTTACCCACGGCCTATAGGTGGTCTCCCTTACCATAGGCCACAGGGAGTCTATGACGAGGGATGTGGCGCCCACGATAGAGTCTATCTGGTGGGCTATACCGCTTCCCCGTATGGTTGCTATGCCGTTGGCGAGGGTGTCGCTCATCCAGTATCTCCACCACGACAGGTAAGTTGTATAGGAAGCACTTACCATTATGATGGGACGTATGCCGGACATGCGGAGTTCCCTCATTAGGGGGTACCAGAGTATATCGTCGGCCGTCCCCGCCGTTGCGTCCCGTCCGGGTGAGACACCGGTGTTGGAGTAGTACGGACGACTGGGGTCGTTCAGGTCACAGGCGTGGGGGATGTTGTCCAGCCAGTGAATGACGAAGCGGGCACAACCGGGTCTCCATCCTATGGTCGTATCGTGGATCATCTCCCAGAGAGCGCGGGCGTAGCTCTCCGGACCGTCATATCCGTACCCTATGGAGAGAGAATAAATGGCTGAGCGTACGGATGCCGTATCGTAGGTGAGGGAACGATCAAGCCTGTAAGGATAATCGCCGGACGAACCGTACGTTGCGGAGTATCCACAGTGGCTGTAGTAGGCGTTGTAGTCCATGTGCGATGCCACACCGAACCGTACGTCCGGTATGGAGGACATAAGGGAGTCCATTATAGCGTTCGCGTTGGCCTGAGCGTACGACAACTCCCCCGACATTGATCCGGTAAGGTCAAAGAGGAACATCACATCAGCGCATGCGTAGGCCGAAGGCACACCGAGCAAGGCACTATCAACGGCCGTTCCGGGGCACGTATCCCCCACGTAAACCGTATCGTTTATCACAGGTTGTACAACCCATCCTATAATTCCCAGCATACTGAAGGTGATTATACAGCCGGAAACCTAAAAACTCCACATCGTTTTGCAGTATTAAATTACTCTCAATACGTCGTTACTACTTTTCCTCTATCGTTGCAACCAGAAAGGATATCCCCCTGTCCGGGTAAATGCTGGTAAGTTTTGCGTGTAGGGGTTCCCCCCGCCCGAAAAAGGCCCTGCTGGTTGTATACAGGAGGGGAAGGACGACCAGATCCGGATGTTCGGCGTCTATAGTCTTAACCAAGGCATCCTCGGGAGAACCGAAGAGGATACGACTCTCCACATCGATCCCGGATTCCTGTGCGTCTTCCATGAGGGACTTTAAGCCCTTCTCTATGTCCTCCTCGTAGTCCAGAAACCCTGTATCTAACTCGTCTACGGGGTTTATGGAAGATATTATAAGCAGATCCGTACCCGTAATACCCGCAAGGTATATAGCAAGTTTAACGGCCCTCCTGCCGGTCGGAGAGCCGTCAAAGTAGGCGAGGATCTTCCGGAACACTACAGGTTCTCTATAAGGGCTTCGGTGTACTCCGTCGTAGAGAGAGGTTCAACACCCATGTGGCGGGCGAGGTCGTAGGTTACCTTTTTCTCCCCTATGGTCTTCGCCACCGCCTTATCTATCAGGTCCGCGGCCTCCCTCCATCCTATATGCTCCAACATGAGCTTTGCGGCCAGAATGCCGGCTGTGGGGTTTATAACGTTCTTGCCAGCGTACTTGGGGGCGGATCCGTGAACCGGCTCAAAGAGGGCGTGGTAGTCCCCTATGTTGGCACCGGGGGCCATACCAAGACCACCAACGAGAGCGGCGAGGGCGTCCGAGATGTAATCACCGTTGAGGTTGGTCGTTGCTATAACACCGTACTCGCCGGGTCTCAGGAGGATCTGCTGGAACATGTTATCTGCTATCCTGTCGTTCACGAATACCTTACCCTCTGTGCGCTCCCCCTCGCCCTCAAAGACGACGTGGTCGGCGTACTCGTTCCGTATAAGTTCGTATCCCCAGTCTCTAAAGGCCCCTTCGGTGTACTTCATTATGTTACCCTTGTGCATAAGGGTAAGGACAGGGTAACCGTTCGTTATAGCGTACTCAATGGCCTTTCTGACCAGCCTCTGACTTCGGGTACGGGATATGGGCTTTACTCCTATTCCGGCATCTTCGGGGATGTTAGTACCCATCTCCTCGTTCAGGAAGCGGCGGACTTTTTCACACTCCGGAGTACCCATCCTCCACTCTATTCCGGCGTACACGTCCTCCGTATTCTCACGGAACACCACCATGTTCACCTTCTCCGGATAGCGAAGCGGACTGGGGACACCGGGGTAGTACTTTGCGGGGCGGACGTTGGCGTACAGGTCCAGCATCTGGCGGAGGGCGACGTTCAGGCTCCTGTACCCTCCACCCACGGGGGTGGTCAGGGGTCCCTTTATGGCCACGTGGTGTTCCCTTATGGCCTCAACAGTCTCTTCCGGAAGCGGATTTCCGACTTCTTTTATGGCCTTCTCGCCGGCCAGAAGTTCCTTCCAGACTATGGCCTTCTTCCCACCGTAGGCTTTCTTAACCGCGGCGTCCACGACCTTCCGTACTGAGGCCATAATTTCGGGCCCAGTTCCGTCCCCCTCTATGAAGGGGATTATGGGATGGTCCGGAACGATGAGTTTTCCGTTTTCTACGCGAATCCTTTCTCCGTTCATAAAGCCAGCATTTTAAGGTCGGAAACTTTCCGTTCAGGTTAGAAGATGTGTCCTAAAGAACCTCCGGCACGGGAGAAGATCGTTGTGTCAATATTTAAGTACTTTTATCCATTTCCCTTTATGTTTAACAAAATACACCCCTTTCCGGTTGATGTGATCCACCTTCCTGCCTGAGACGTCGTATACGTACCCGATATTGAGATCGTTCTGAGACAGAACGGTCTTATTTTCATGTGCTTTATAGTACACGACACCCAGATTGAGAGTAGTATCTTCGTCCAACCACATAAGGTACGCCTTATCCCTGTACCACGACATCTTAACTTTCATACCAATAGTATCGCTTATAAATTTATTATTAAATCCGTCAAATGAGTATGCGTACTGATACCTATTGGATAGAACGATCAAAGAATCCATCAGTATAGCGAAATTCATATGATTATCCCCAAAAGGCATATTCAAGAACCGACCGTCAAGGTGAAATCCATGTACGTACGCTATAGCCAACACGCCCCTATCTGCATAATCCAGGAAGTACAACGTATCCCAGGTTGTTTTGGAAACAGCAGATTGGTAAACAAACGATCTGGAAATAGTGTAATACACTGCAGGATTGTAGGAGAGATATACTAAGCCTCCCGGAGGTAAATATAGGGCGTAAAAAGTTTGGTTCTTGAACCACTCGTAAACAACAGCATAAGGCTTTCCATTATCCGATGATAATCCTAAAAGATTATAGAACCAACCCGCCTCCTCATAGTTGTTTATAGCGCCACACATAGGTATCATCCGTCCACTTTGCCATATAGTATCTCCATAGTAACGGATGAAGGCGTGTAAGGAACCTGCTATCACTATTGTCGCATGCATAGGATCCCCACACAGTACCGAACCACATGCTACTCCACATGTGTCCATAGAGTACGTCCATACCCTTTCGTATGCTAAGGCTACCCGGTTATCTAAAGGTAAAAGGTGTATATACTCCATGCGGGGCTTGTTTATTTCCCATACTCCGCACAGATAACAATCAAATTCGGCCTCAAACTGAGAGATCTTCCATTCCGAATCGTCGTAATCTCTATAGAAAATCTTTAAGGTTTCACCCTGTACGAGAGCGATCACGTGTCTACTGTTCGGATGCAGTACGACCTTAAGACCCAGAACCGTATCTACTATTGATAGAACGTCCCTGCTCCACGAATCTCCTCCGTTCTCCGTCCAAAGCACAGATAAGGTGTCGTCACGGTAGCACGCAACGTAAAGCATATCTTGAAGGACATCAAAGGCATACTTTTGACATTTGTATGCTGGAATTGGGAGATTTTCAAACACAACCTCCTGTATCATGAAGGATGAGAATAAAAACAGGGTCATAAGGAATGATTATAAGGGTGTTAAACGTAGAACTCCCGCTTCAGGGGGCGGCTCATGAGCCTCTCAAGGGCATCAAGGGGTGAAACCTTTCCCTCTATTATGTCACACACCACCTCGGTTATAGGAACGTCTATCCCCCTCGCTCTGGCTTCTTCCCTAACCATAAAGGCCGTGCGAACCCCCTCCGCCACCATACTCATACCCCCAAGCACCTCGTCTATGCTCTTCCCCTTTCCCAGCTGCTCTCCGACGTACCGATTGCGGGAGTTAGGGGAGAAACTCGTCGTTATCATGTCCCCCATGCCGGCGAGGCCAAAGAAGGTGTCCTTTCTGGCTCCGAGGGAAGTGCCGAACCTTATCATCTCGTAAAGTCCCCTCGTCAGGAGCGCCCCCTTGGAGTTGGTCCCAAAGCCGAGGCCGTCGCTTATACCTGCGGCTATGGCGATTATATTCTTCAAGGCTCCCCCAAGCTCAACGCCGAGGACGTCGTCCTGCCTGTACACCCGGAAGGTTCTCCCTGAGAAGGCGTGCTGAACCTCCTGAGCAAAGTCGTCGTCCCTGCTGGCCACCACGACGGACGTGGGTACCCCCTTCACCACCTCAAGGGCTATGGAGGGACCGCTGAGTACGGCGTACGTAACCTCCGGCATCACCTCTGTAACGGCCTGTGAGACCGTCTTTATTTTGTCTCCCACAAAACCCTTCACGGCACTCACCAGTTTTTTGGGCCCCACCTCCTCCCTTATACGGGGAAGGACCTCTGAAACGGCAGCCGACTTGACTACCAGAACGTGAAAGTCCATGCCCCTCAGATCCTCAAGGATCGTCGTGAACTCTATATTCGGGTTCA
This sequence comes from Caldifarciminota bacterium, assembly GCA_027003075.1. Taxonomy (GTDB): domain Bacteria; phylum Hydrothermota; class Hydrothermia; order LBFQ01; family LBFQ01; genus JAADCS01. The sequence continues at coordinate 35,022 of JALWYV010000057.1, forward strand.
GGGTGACCCCCGGAAGGCGGGTGTCGTCCCGGTGTTCCCTTCTGAGCCTCTCTACCCTCTCCGGGTTCCTGTCCCATACAACGACGTCGTGACCGTTTTTAGCAAGGAGATGGGCCAGGGCCAGACCCCATGCCCCACCCCCTATTACGCCTACTGTCCTCTTCGGAAGTCCTGCCATGTCCGTATGTACCAGTACTGCCCTTTCTTAACGAAGGTAAAAACCGCCCTACCCACGGCTTCTCCCCCTCCCTCGTAGGGTGGCTCTATGCGGAGGTAGTAGTCCCATACCCACGTGGCCCGGTTGCTGTCCTCCATTATGGGAGCCCCGTTGGTTAAGTTGAGGATGATCTCGTCGGCGTATTCAAATATCTGCTGGGCCGAGAGTATTTCCTCGTTGTACCCCCATGAGAGGCTGTCTATACCCCACCTGTCCCGGAGGATGTCGCGGATGTCGCTCTGCGAGGGGTCAAAGTAGAATACGAAGCTGTCCGGATCAAGGCAGTTCCTGTACCCTTCCAGATCCCTGGACGTGTAGGCTATCTCCAGATTCTTAACCACGTACTCCGGCTTCACAGGTGGGTAATACCTTCCTTTATCGTCGTACGTTTTTGGAAGGAAGACGTTCTTACAGCCGAAAAGGGCGAGGGCCAGAATTACTCCGGTATAACGGATACGTACTTCCTCCCTTTCCTCTCGTGGAACTTTACCACTCCGTCCACCGTGGCGTAGATGGTGAAGTCGGACCCCATAGCCACGCCCCATCCGGGATGGATACGGGTTCCCCTCTGGCGTACTATGATCTGCCCCTTCTGTACGAACTGCCCCCCGTACTTCTTTACGCCGAGATATTTGGGGTTACTATCCCTTCCGTTCTTCGTGCTTCCACCGGCCTTCTTGCTTGCCATAGTCGTGTATTTTACGGGGGATTAAAATTGGAGTGTGCGGGTGGTAAAGAGCATGGATTTCCTCTAATCCAGTACCTCATGGAAGGGACACGATAGGGATATGGGTACCCCCTATCTGTATTGTAGACAAGTTTACATCACAAACTAACTTCGCAAACCTCCGGAAAATTTTAACTTACGTGGGGTGCTTGAACGACCGTTCAAACGTATTGAAAGGTCGTTTTCTCAATAGTGATGGGCATCCACACCCACTTCGCAAACCCCCCGGGATTTCTGCAGGATTGGAGGTTTGCCGCTCTTCCACCTTCATTTTCCCGCCCTTATAATACCCGGTAGTTCCGCATGAGAATTGAGAATTTGGCGAGGGATGAGAGATGGGTTTTCAGCCTACCTATAAGGGATTGAAACTTCAGTTAACTGGGCTGCCCGTAGGTCGCCGAAAACAGGGTTTTCAGCCTACCTATAAGGGATTGAAACCCTCCACTTCTACGCTCCCTTCCCTCTCCTCGGCGTGTTTTCAGCCTACCTATAAGGGATTGAAACGGGACTGCGCGGGCGAATCCATACCTGACCATCCAGGTTTTCAGCCTACCTATAAGGGATTGAAACAGGGTAGTGACCAACTCTTCAAAAATTACTGAATAGTGTTTTCAGCCTACCTATAAGGGATTGAAACCCTTCACGTTTCCACGTCCAACCCTCAAAGTTGCCCGTTTTCAGCCTACCTATAAGGGATTGAAACAAGGATCGCATACTCTCCGGCGTGAAGGTACGCATCCGGTTTTCAGCCTACCTATAAGGGATTGAAACTTCTTATATGTACGCTGATATATACGAAGGATTTCAGGTTTTCAGCCTACCTATAAGGGATTGAAACTGGAGAGTAAAGAGTATATAAAGATATTTGAGGGTGAGTTTTCAGCCTACCTATAAGGGATTGAAACTCAAATATACGTATATCCATTGTGTAAAGGTTTATCGTGTTTTCAGCCTACCTATAAGGGATTGAAACACGGTTGCCTTGGCGGGGATGTAGAGGCCGGGAGAACGTTTTCAGCCTACCTATAAGGCCGCCGACGCCTTAAACCTCCTTCCACCCTTCCACCCAATCCCATTCCACAGATTGAATAAGTTCCGCCATCTTAACGACGTTCACCCCGAGCGTCCGGGCGTCCTCGTAGGCTTCAGCCTTGCGCTCATCGTCCCATCTCCTCAGAAGGTATACCGCCCCGATGGGCGGTATAACGAACCCCATGTGAGTTAAGGTCGTCAGTAGAGATGAAGCCACATTAATTGCGCCACCTTCCTCCCCAACTACGACAACCCCTCCCACCTTTCCCCTCATCATAAACGCTCCCATGTTCTCAAGGGAGGTCATCCTCTCCAGAAGTACCTTGATCAGGGCAGAGGGTGAGTACCAGTAAACTGGACTTGCAAAGATTACGGCGTCGGCCTCAAGGAGGTCCCAGACTATATTTCCGAAGGCGTCCCCTATCTTCCCCTTTATACACGCCTCAAGGTTGCACAGCTCCGGAGATTCGCTATAACTCCCCGTGCAGTAGTCAATATGCAGCATGGACAGGTTAAGCAGTTTCGTCTCGGCACCCGCCTTCTCCGACCACTTCAGAACTTCGGTCAACAACGAAGCCGTCCACCCGTCCGGGCGGGCAGATCCGTTTATTCCCAGGACCTTAACTTTCACTTCCGGCGATTCTACGGACGTAGGGGAATTCTGACGTAAAATACAGGGTGTTTATCCTTCTGATCTCATCCGTGTGTTCGGAAAGTCTCGGTGTTCCGGAGTGTGTGGTTGAGTTCAACCAGAGGGTAAAGGTCAACAGGGACGCCTCCCTGACCGTGAGGGAGGATATAACCGTTGAGGCGAAAGGAATAAACATCAGGCGGGGTATCTTCAGGGAGTTTCCCACGAAGTACAGGTGGAAGGGTAACAACTACACCGTGGGTTTCAGGGTGAAGAGGGTTCTACGGGATGGAAAACCTGAAAACTGGTTCACGGAGAAGTTATCCAACGGTGTGAGGGTTTACATAGGGAAGAAGGACGTCTTCCTTGATCCGGGAACCTACAGGTACACGCTGATGTACGAGACGGACAGGCAACTCGGTTTCTTCAAAGATCACGACGAGCTTTACTGGAACGTGAACGGGACGGGGTGGAGGCTGCCCATGTTGAAGGTAAGGGCGGCGGTGGAGTTGCCGCGAGGCGTCCCGAAAGATAGCATAAGGTACACGGCCTATACCGGGGGGTACGGTGAGAGGGGGAAGGACTATAAGGCGTGGGTTGACGAGAAGGGACGGATCCACTTTGAAACTACCCGCCCCCTGATGGCCGGGGAGAACCTTACGGTGGTGGTGGGGTGGCCGAAGGGGTACGTGAAGGAGCCGGGACTGATACGCAGGCTCACGTGGTTCCTCCGGGATAACGTTCACGTGGCGATCCTGCTCCTCACGGTCGTTGCCGTCTTCCTTTACTACCTCTGGGCGTGGGCAAAGGTCGGCAAGGATCCGCCGAAGGGAACGATAATGCCGGAGTTCAAGCCTCCAGAAGGCATGTCCCCCGCGGCCGTCAGGTACGTTATGAAGATGGGGTACGACGACGTGGCTCTGGCAGCCAACCTCCTTGACCTCGCCGTTAAAAGAGGGGTGAAGATTAAGGAGAGAGGGAAAGGGGATTACACTATCGTACGAATAGGTCAGACACCCGAAGGTCTGCCGGAGGACGAGGTGAAGATGCTGAAGTTAATAGTTGACACCCTGAATATAGAGAAGGGTAGTTACTCCAAACGGGTAAAGAAGCTTTCAGACAGCCTCTCCATCTCCCTTGCAAGGCTGTGGGGACATCTCTTCCGTCTGAACTCTTCCTACGTGGCGATCGGGGTTGTGTTATCGCTCGTGGGCGCACTGCTGGCCTTTCTTATCTCCGGGAGTATTGAGAAGGTGATCAAGATGGTGGTCGTTCTGGCTGTAAGCATGGGTTTTCTGGCATGGCTTGAGAGCCTTGTAAACAGAAACAAAGTGCTGCTTGTGATCGTACGTACTCTGTTCGTTCTGGTCGTAGTGGCGGTTTACGTCTTAATTTTCGGAGGTTCCGTTCCGGAGATTACGGCCGTCCTGATCCTCACAGGTATAAATCTCTTCTTCGGAAAGTACATGTCCGCCCCCACCTACGAGGGCAGGAGGTTGATGGACAGGATAGAGGGTCTAAAGATGTTCCTTGAGACTGCAGAGAAGGAGAGGCTTAAGGCCCTGTTCCCGAAGGACAGTATACCGAGTATATTTGAGAGGTTCCTGCCCTACGCCCTCGCCTTAGACGTGGTTGAAACGTGGGCGGATAAGTTCGCCGAAGATCTGAAAAGCGTCGGTTACAGGCCCGAATGGTACGAGGGCCCCCATTACGCACGGTTCACCTCATCCCGTGCCTATTCTGGATTTGTCAGGGATGTAAGCAGTGGAATAACGACCGCCGTGGCCTCGGCATCCCAGCCCCCTTCAAGTTCTTCCGGCTTCTCGGGGGGTGGAGGAGGTGGTGGGGAGCGTGGA
>JALWYV010000058.1 GCA_027003075.1 Caldifarciminota bacterium
TTGAGAGGCTTAGACTTTCTAAAGGTATTTCCCCTTTCTCCCTTCAGCAACGATTACGATGGCTCGGTAGAGCCGCTCTTCAGCCTCAACGTAATCCCCTTTTCTCTGTCTAAGCGCGAAACTACTGATTACGGATTATCCCCTATAAAAAATTCGCCCGGTGGATCTATCAGTACAGAGGGATAAGGCTGCCGGGAATGTAGCTCCCCCGTAGTTTCAGATGTATATCTTCACGTAGTAGTCCTTCTTCGCCTCCTCCACCAGTTTGTTCAACTCCTCCTCAATCTTTCTCTGTATGAGGATCTGCTTTATCTGTTCCCTCGTGGGCTTCTGACCCTCCTGTACGTCAAGGACCTTGAAGATGTTTATCATGGTACCGTCCGGTGTGGGTATCGGACCCACGATCTCACCGGGTTTGGCTTCTTTCAGCTTCTCAACTATCTCCGGAGGGAGGGCGCGGGCGTTGACCCATCCGATCTCCCCACCGTTCTCCTTTGATATGGGGTCGTCCGAGTACCTCTTTGCGAGTCTGGAAAACGAGTATCCCGCCTTCAGCTTCTTGACTATGCTCTTAGCCTTACGCATGACCCTCTTTACGTCCGACTCGGAGGGGGTCACCTTTACGAGGATATGGGCGAGTAAATAGGCGTCCTTACGCTTGCCCTTAACGTAGAATATGTGGTACCCCTGTGGTCCACGCAGAGGTCTGGTATAGCTGCCTTCCGGCGTCTTCTCTATTGCCTTTACGAACTCCGGAGGCAGGGCGTTCTTCGGAACTATGCCGAGGTCTCCCCCTATCTTTGCACTCTCCCTGTCGTCCGAGTACTTCTGTACCATCTCCTCCCATCGGGCTCCCTTCTTCAACTGCTGATATATCCTTTTGGCCTTTGCGTAGTACTCCTGTTCGGCGGAGGCTGAGGGTTTCACCATAAGGGTTATGACGGCGAGTTTAAACTCCGGGGGAGTGGCGAGGGAGTCGGCAAGCCTTTTGTAAGCCTCGTTAACCTCCTCCTCACTCACCTTTATACGGGGTCTTATCCTGTACTCAACGTACTTCTGAATGTAGAGGGTGCGGCGTATGTCGTCCCTCAGGAACCTCCGGTAAGACTCAAGGGTGAAACCAGCCCGTTTGAGCTGTTTTTCAAACTCCTCATCGCTCATCTTTCCCTTTATCTGCTGTATCTGCATATCAATCGCCCGTTCCACCTCGTCCTCGCTCACGTGTATGGTGGTATCCTCCTTTATCTTCAGGTAGAGGAGTTCCGTGTTCACCATCTGCTGAAGGATCTCCCGGCGTAGAGCGGGTATCTGCTCCGGCGGCACGCCGTACGTGGCGGCGTAGAGCATCGCCTTCTCGTCCACGTCCGAGAGCCAGATGGCCTTATCGTCCACCACAGCCGCCACCCTGTCCAGTGTATCCAGTTGAACGGTTAAAAGCAATAGCATCACCTACCTCCAGCGTACTTTTTCCTGAATACCTTTACTAGCGAATCCTCAACTTCCTTACGTCTCTGCTCAAGGAGGTACTGGTATACCACGTTCTTTACGTTGGGGTCAAGTTTATTCAGATTAACCCTGCGGATATCAACCACCTTTGCGAGTGCATAGGTGCCGGGCGCAACCTGAAAAGGTCCCACAACGTCCCCCACTTTGGCCCTCTTCAGGCTCTTGAACTCCTCCTCGCTCATGGCGAACCTGCCCAGACCGAGGTTCTGGTAAGGGGAGGGCTGTACGCCTATCTTCCCGGCCTTTGCGAACTCTTCTAACATCAAATTGGCGGCGTAACTGCCGTCCTTAAGCAACTTCCTTAAGGTATCCGTAAGTTTCGGATCCTGATAGACCACCATGAGCATGGCTATTTCCTTAGAGAACTCGTCTTTATGGGAGTTTATGAACTCGTTGACTTTGGACGTGTCCACCTTTATCAGGGGAGCAACGTACTTCTGATAGTAGAGGTCGGCATAGACGCTCTTATCAGCCCAGTAGGCCATACGGCGTGCCTGAGGGTCCGAGGTTATACCCTTCTCTTTCGCAGCGTTGTAAAAGAGGGCGATCCTCTCAAGGGCCTTCTGAAGGTCCTGAGTCGGGTTGAGGCCGGGTATACGGGATGCAGCCTGTACGTCCTCCTTCGCTATTACCACGTTCCCCACAACCTCAAGGGTGTCTATACTTTCTCCCTTAACGCTTTTAACCTCCGTCTCACCCTTCTTTCCTCCGGTGAGGTACATCATACCTAACGATCCCACGAATATTCCGGTGGCCAGAGCTATTAGAGCGACCACCACCACTGTAAATCTGTTCATGGAGAAGGGAGTTTAAAGGGGAAACCTTTCAGGGTACGCTCAACTTAAACAGGCTATCCGGAATCTCGACGTTTACCTGCGGGTCCTTCAGGGTTATCTTTATATAGTTCTCGTCCTGAAAGGCCTCTATCCTCTCCGGCAGGAGGTTCTCCCTCAGGAAAACGAGAAGGGAGTCGTACCCGACCTTTTCACTGGTTATCTTGAGGGCCCACCGCCCATCTCTCCTCTTCTCCTCCACGTTCAGGGAGGAGTAGTCGCCCATGAGGAGGGACTTGAGGTCGTAGGGTACCGGCTGGGAGTATATCTCCCCCCTGTACTTCACCCACGAGCTGTCCCCTCTCGCCACGATGACGTACTCCTCCGGTTCCGTCAGTTCCCACCGGAAGAGGTCGGGCTTCTTCAGGTACACCCTCCCTTTATAGACGACCAGGTTTCCGAACTTCACCTCCTGAACGATATCCGCCCGAAAGGTCCGTACCGTATCGTACATGCGCCTTATATCGTCTACCACACCGCTCAGGAGGAGAGCCAGCATACTTACCTCACTACAACTTTGTACGTATAGCCTTCCGCGTGCAGGAAGTACACGCCGGTCGGAAGGGTGATTGAAATGCTCCTGCCAGAGGCGACAGTTCTTCCGTCGGCCGAGTAGAGGGTAAGTGTGCCGACCTCCGTCCGGGCCGTTAACCTGCCGTCCCTTACCGTATAGGCGAGGTTGCTTCTCCGGGTGGGGCCGAGTGTGGGTGACGGGGTGGACAGAAGGGCGATATAGGCGTTCACAAGGCCGTAACCGTAGTAGTAATCCTTACCGTACTCCCCCATGTCTATGGCTGTGGCGTCCAGTATGGCCCTGACCGTATCCGCAGAGAGGTTGGGGTTCTTTGAGAACACGAGTGCTGCAACACCCGCCACGTGGGGGGAAGCCATGGACGTGCCGTCGGCATAGGCGTAGGCGTCGGTGAAGGGGACTGTGGAGACTATGAGGTTTCCGGGGGCCACCAGCTCCAGCTCGGAACCGTAGTTGCTGAAGTACGCCCTCTGGCCCGCCGTGTCTATCGCACCGACCGCCACGACCTCCGGGTAGGCCGCGGGGTAGAGTACTCCGTTCATACCGTCGTTTCCGGAGGCGGCGACTATGAGGGGAGGGTTACTTACGCTGTCCGTGGCGTAGATTACGGCGTCGTGGATCTCGGAGGCCGGTGCTGACGATCCGAGGCTCATGTTTATAACCTTCGCCCCCTGAGAGACGCACCACCTTATGCAGGAGGCTATGTCCTCGCTCGTACCGGACCCTCCGGCCAGGGCCCTGCAGGATAGGATACCTATCTGGGCTACGCCCACAACCCCTCTGGCGTTGTCCATGACGGCTCCTATGGTCCCGGAGACGTGTGTGCCGTGCATCTCGGAGGCGTTCGCCGGGAAGGGGTCGTTGTCAAGGTCAACGTAATCGTACCCTCCGGCGTAGTTCCCGCTGAGGTCCTCGTGGTTGTAGTCCACGCCTTCGTCCACGACGCACACCTTGACGGAAGGGTTCCCCCGCGTTATGTCCCACGCCCTGTCAGCGTATATAGCCCACATCCCCCAGAGGTATGTACCCATACCGGGGTCGTTCGGCCAGTACTGGGTACGGTAAGTGAGCATGGGTTCGGCGAAGAGGACACCGGGATGGGCGTTAAGGGAATTCAGGAGGTTCCTTACACTCCCCACGTCCCGCTTCCCTTCGGGAAGTGTAATCACGTACGATGGCGTACCTTTGGCCTTACGGTAATCAAACCCCTGCAACACCTCCTCCGGTGAGTATCCGGGACGCAGACGAACCACTATCCTCCTGCCGTCCCACGCCTTCCAGTACCTGGTCTCGTCCCCCTTCAACCTGTACCACGCGTAGGGCCTGCTCAAGAGTCTGGCCTCCCTTATCTCCCGCAGGGGCGCCTCCAGATCCGGGGTACCTATCCCCTCGGGTATCGCAAGACGGAATATGCCAATAAGCAGGATCATCTCAACCCCCTCAGGTAAGCCCTTATCCAGAAGCGCTTCGTCGTTATGGAGGAGGAGTTGCCAAGGACGACGTAGTAGACGGCCGAATCAAGTGCCGGGGTGTAGGAAACCGTCTGGACCTCCTCGGTGTAACCCCGAAGGGAAAAGGTGGAGTCGTCGTTGAGCCACTTTACGTAGTTCACGCTGTCCGCCCAGAAGGCGTAGTTTATGTTCCCATCCCCATCCCTTGATCGGGCTTCAAAGTAGAGGGTATCCCCCTTCCTCGCCCTGAACTTCAACCTGAAGTGATAACCGGGGCCGACGTCGTAATAACCGTGGAAGAGATCAACGTTCGTCAGGGTGCCGCCGTTACCGCCGTCCTCCCCTATCTCCTCCGTTTCGCAGCCCATGAGGACCGCACCGATTACAAGGAGTGCGGTTAGAAGTTTACCCATTCCGATGGGTATTTTAAGGCGGGTTTACCCTGAGCTGCACCCCTATCGGTAACAACAGGGGGATACATTTCCACGACTACCCCCTTAAAATACCTTACATCAAAAGGAGGTAAGAGATGGACAGGAACGAGATATTCAACAAGATCAAGGACATCGTCGTAGAGGAACTCGGCGTATCTCCCGATAAGGTGACGGAGGACGCGAGGTTCATAGAGGACCTCGGTGCGGACTCCATAGGGGTCATGGAGCTGGTCATGAAGATGGAGGAGGAGTTTGACCTGAAGATACCCGACGAGGACATAGAGAAGCTCCGCACCGTGGGCGACGTCATAAATTACATCTTAGAAAAAGTTAAGTCGTGAGAAGGGTAGTTATAACGGGTCTCGGAGCCATCACCTCCCTCGGCGAGGACGTACCCACCCTGTGGGACAACCTCGTAAACGGGAGGAGCGGTATATCGCGCATAGAGAGGTTTGATCCCTCGGAGTTCCGGACCCAGATAGCCGCCGAGATAAAGGAGTTTGACCCTTACAAGCGCTTTCCTTCGGGGAAGATAGGGGGGGTACCGATCAAGAAGATGGACAGGTACCTCCTCTACTCCCTCTGGGCCACGGACGAGGCCCTGAAGGACAGCGGTATACTGGACTCCGTGGACCCCGACAGGGTGGGGGTCCTGATCTCCTCCGGCATAGGGGGAGTGGAGACCCTTGAGAGGGAGGTGATAACCGGGTACACCCGTGGGTACAACCGCATATCCCCCTACCTCGTCCCCATGATGATCCCGGACATGGCCTCCGGCCTGGTGGCCATAGAGTACGGTTTCAAAGGGCCGAACTACACCGTGGTATCGGCGTGCGCCTCCTCCGCCAACGCCATAGGGGACGCCCTGAGGCTGATAAGGTACGGGGACGCCGACGTCATGATCGTGGGTGGGGCGGAGGCTCCCATAATAAAGACCGCCCTCGCCGGCTTCTCCTCCATGAGGGCGCTCTCCACCCGGAACGACGAGCCGGAAAAGGCCTCCCGTCCCTTTGACGCCAAGCGGGACGGCTTCGTAATGGCGGAGGGCGGTGCCGTCCTCATACTTGAGGAGTACGAGCATGCGAAGAGGAGGGGGGCGAAGATATACGCCGAACTGTTGGGGTACGGGGCCACGGCCGACGCCTACCACATAACGGCGCCCTGCGTGGACGGTGAGGGGGCGATAAAGGCCATGAGGAGGGCCCTCGCGGACGCCCGCATAAACCCGGAGGACGTGGACTACATCAACGCCCACGGTACGTCAACGAAGTTGAACGACGTCGCCGAAACGAAGGCCATAAAGGCCGTATTCGGTGAACACGCCTACAACCTGGCCGTGTCCTCAACCAAGTCCATGACCGGACACCTCCTCGGCGGTGCCGGAGCCATAGAGGCCCTGGCGACGGCCAAGGCCATAGAGACGGGGGTCGTCCCCCCCACCATAAACTACGAGTACCCCGATCCCGAATGCGACCTTGACTACGTACCCAACGAGGCGCGGGAGATGGAGGTCCGGTACGCCCTCTCCAACTCCTTCGGTTTCGGCGGCCACAACGCCGTTCTGGCCTTCGGAAAGGTTTAGACCGGGAAGGGGGAACTCAGGTACCTCCTGAGGAAGTGGCCGAGGAGGTAAAGGGATCCCGTTATCACGGTATCTGAGTGGAGTACGTCCTGTACCTCGTTTATCCCGTTCAGGCGAGAACACTTCGGGTGGAGGGTCAGGCATGCCCTGTAGACTTCATCCGGGGGCAGGCTCCTGCGCCACGGGTACCCGGTGATAAAGATCCGGTCGGCAACCTCCGAGACCGTCCTTATGAACGTTACGTAGTCCTTCCCCCGGCTGAAGGCGAGGACGAAGTTGAACTTTCGGTAAGGGAATATCCTCTTCAAAGAGGAAACGAGGTACCGGGCGGATATTTCGTTGTGCGCACCGTCAAGCAGGAGCAGGGGAGAACGGTTGAGTACGTGCATCCTTCCGGGTACGAATATCCCCGTCGGATCAAACTCCACACCCAGAGCCTTCAGGACGTGATAAGATATGGCGCCGTTTTCGGCCTGAAACTCCCCGAGGACCGGCAGGCGTATTACCCTGCCGTCCGTCTCAAAAACCGTACCATCCTCACCGACGTGTAGTGTCCTGTGGCCTACGACTACCACCTCCGCACCCACCTCCCTCGCCCTGTTCTCTATCACGGGCAGAACCCTTTCGTTGGATCGCGGCGTGAAGATAACGGATCCCGTCTTGATTATACCGGCCTTCTCCCGCGCTATCTCCTCTAACGTCTCGCCAAGGATGGAGGTGTGGTCGTAGTCTACACGGGTTATGGCTCCCACCCTCTGCTCAACCACGTTCGTGGCGTCTAACCTCCCCCCCAGTCCCACCTCAAAGACCTGATAGTCCGTCCTCTCAGCCAAAAAGTGCAGGAAGGCGGCGGCGGTTACGGCCTCAAAGAAGGTGGTGGGGTTCCCCCTGTCAACCGCTTCAAAGACCACCGAAAGGACGTCCGTAAGGTCTTCCGTAGAAATTGGCCTTCCGTTCACCTGTATGCGCTCATGGAGGGTTATGAGGTGGGGGGAAATGTTCATGCCCGTACGGTATCCGGCGTTCATAAGTCCTCTGGCTGCCATGTGTACCACGGACCCCTTTCCCTTCGTCCCGGCCACAAGGATGGGATTGGACAGCCTCAGATGGGGATTCCCCAGTTCACTGAGGAGTTTACGGAACCGCCCTATGTCCTTTACGAAACCTTTCGTCCTCTCGTAGTTGGCCAGACGGTACAGGCGGGAAATAACCGCAAAGTAGTCCACGCGGGGAATTTTAACGGGGCCGTAGGTTGAGGAGTACGCGGGTTATCCTGCCGGCCGTCTTACCGTCCCACAGGGGTATGCTGGTCTCCCTGAAGTGGCCGAACTTCCTTCTGGCCGCCTCCGGCAGGTCCTCCGGCTCCTTCACGAGTTCGTTGGTGCCGAGGGTTATCGTTATGGGTCTCTCCGTGTTGGGCCTGAGGGTTATGCAGGGGATGCCGAGGAAACTGGTCTCCTCCTGTACCCCTCCGGAGTCGGTTATAACGAGGCCGCTTCCCATCATGAGGGAGAGGAAGTGGGTATATCTAAGGGGCTTCAGGGCCAGGAATTCGGCCTCAATACCCCACCGTTCCATGTTCTTCCTCGTCCGGGGATGTACAGGAAATACGACCGGGAACTCCCGGTGAAGGGCGTTCAGTACGTCTATTATCCTGCGAAGGCGGTCGGGGTCGTCCACGTTCACCGGTCTATGGAGAGTCGCCAGAACGTACCTTCCCCTCTCAAGTCCGATCTCCCTCCAGTACTCCAGCCTTTCGGCGAGGGGACGGACCCGTACGAGGCTATCTATCATTATGTTACCGACCGTGAACACGCTCTCCGGGGACTTTCCCTCCCTCAGGAGGTTCTCCGTAGCGTCGTAGGATGGGGAAAAGAGCAGGTCCGACAGGGCGTCCGTCGTCACCCTGTTTATCTCCTCCGGCATGGTCCAGTCCCGGCTCCTTAAACCCGCCTCCACGTGGGCGAGGGGTATCTGGAGGTGTCTGCTGGCCACGGCGAGGGCGAGGGTGGAGTTAACGTCCCCGAACACCACGACTACGTCCGGGCGGATATCCCTTAAAACGTCCTCTGCTATGGAGATTATCTTTGAGATCTGTTTCAGGTTGGTATCCGAACCCACCCCGAAGTAGTGATCCGGCTCCGGAAGGTTGAAGTCCTCAAAGAAGGCCTGAGATAACTCGTAGTCGTAATGCTGGCCGGTATGTACCACTATAGGCCTTTCCCCCGCCTCCGTCAGAGAATAGAAGAGGGGCGAGAGTTTCACGAAGTTCGGTCTTGCTCCTGCGACGAGAACGATCCTCAAGGGGGTATTCTACTGCGGTATAATTCCCCCACCTTATGGGTCTGAACTACGGTCTGTTCGTCTGGCTCGGATGGGCGTGGGTAAACTTCGATCCCCTGCTCGGCGATCTCAACGGGAAGGGGTACGATATCAAGGTGGACAGGACTGTCTACGTGGGAGGTTACGGGTACGTATCTCCGGATCCCTTTCTGTACGCTCTGGATATCGGTGTATTCGGTGGGGCGCGGGGAGCGGGGAACGGGTACAACCTGACCCTCAACCACGCTGTTATCAGGGCTACCGTGGGGTACCGTTACTTCAGGTGGAGGATGAGGGAGAGGAACTTCAACGTCTATCCCTTCGTGGGGGCGGGGTACGGCAGGATCTGGGTGTCCTTCTCCCGCTCCGGGGACCTGTCGTACGGGGACTTCGTATCCGATCCCGGCACCGGTGGGACGATGTACACCAACACCTACATAGGTACCATCGGGATAGGGGCGATGTTTGACTTCGGGTTTACGGTGGGACTGAGCGTGGGATACGACGTGCCGGTGATACGGGAGGTGTGGGTACGGGACTCGGACCGCCTGAGTGGGGGCCCCGATCTAACCCCTTACGGTTTTCACGCGCGTTTCATGATAGGGTACGCGAGAGACTGGAATGAGTAAGAGGCTCCTTCCGAGGGAGAAGGCCCTGCGTTTCGGCATATCCTCCCTTGAGGATCACGAGCTCCTTGCCCTGCTCCTCTCCGTGGGGAGCGGGAAGGTGGACGTCTTCACCCTCGCCCGAAGGCTCGTTGAGAGTTTCCCCCTCAGGGAGATGGCTACCCTGCCGGTAAAGGCCCTCATGCAGATAGACGGGATAGGGGAAGCGAAGGCCGTACGTCTGGCCGCGGCCTTTGAGGTGGGCAGAAGGGTTTACCTCCCACCGGAGGGTACCCTGAACCATGAGCATATAAAGGGCCTTCTCGGTGAGCTCTCCCGGAGGCGTAAGGAGACCATGATGGTGGCTACGTACGACGCCGCCGGTCGTTTTCTTGGGAGCGAGGTGGTGGCCGTCGGTTCCCTCAACGTCCTCTACGTCCATCTACGGGAGATCTTTGATCCGGTCTTTCGGGTGGGGGCCACACATTTTATCCTCGCCCACAACCATCCGGACGGTTCCGTTGAGCCTTCCCCCGAGGACGTGGACCTCACCCACAGGGTGGAGAGGCTGGCGGAGGAGCTGGGGTTCTCCCTGATTGAGAGCTTCGTCGTGGGGAAGGGCAGGGCGGTGGGGATATTGGGCGGCACGGTGATTAACCTCCCTTAAGTACCCTGTCTTTAAGGAACTCCGCCCACGGCTCCGTTTCCTTTGATAGGAAGGTCCCGTACCTCCGGGTTATGAAGAAGTCTGTCGGTATGTTTCGTAACCTGTTCAACCTTCCCAGATACTCCTCGTACCGCCTGCGGGGGTCCTTACTCGTCTGGAAGATAAGGTGGGCGAACCTCTTACCTTCGCTACCCAGAATCCTGTGGAAGACCAGTACCGGTATGCTCTTTTTGGGACGCTCAAGGTGCACCTCTCTCATCCCCTCTAACACCCTAGCCCTTCCGGAGAGGGAGAGGAACCTCCTCCTGTGCCAGAACTTCTCAACGTACCACCACTGTGTCCGGTAGCCGAAGATTCCGCCGTCCGGGAGAGGGTCCCCCCTGAGTACGGCCTCCGCGTACATCTTCTGCGTGGAGAACCTTGGGATATCGGGAACGTCCGGCACCGATCCGCGGAAAAGAGATAGATAAATATCTGCCAGAACCACAGAGAACCTATCTCCCAGTTGGCGGGCGATATAACGTCCCGCTTCTATCTCCGTAGGATTAAGCCCCATAAATCCCTTGAGTAGTATCGTATCTATCCCCCATCCGACGTATCCCCCTTCAAAGGATCTGAAGGCCACGGAATTCAGGATCTCAAGACCCTCCTCTACCATCCCGGCAGTTACCCAGAGAGTACCGAACAGGTAGTCGTGGTATATCTGGCTCATAAGTGAGTTAAACGGATTCCTGAACTCACCTTTCAGAACCCTGCCGGTCAGGGTATCCAGATAGAATTTCAGGTATTTGCTCCGGTCCTCCATCTTCTCCCACTCCCCGTAAGCCTCTTCAACGTAGCCGAGGGAGGCCAGGATCCACGCCCTTACACGGGCAGGTGTATTCGGCAGGATGTTGAAGAGTTCCTTTAACCTGAGGGTCCGGAAGAGGAGGACGGCGAGGGTGTCCCTCTTTCGCTCAAAGAGGGCGGGATATTCCCTGTACAGCCTGTCCAGTTCGTTTATCCGCCTTCCCGTGGTCAGGGCGTTGGCCAGATGCGTGAAGGACTCCAGATCCTTCCTCTCGTAAAACAGTCTATAGGACAGATCTATAGCCTCTTCTACTTTACCACCCGTTATTAACCTATCTATAACTTCCCTTATATGCCCCAGATTAAGTATTTTAACGTTGCTCACTTGAGACCGGGGTACTTCCTTACAATAGCCTTCCGTGTTGTTATCCGTACTCGCCCTCCTACCGGACAGCGTGATCGTGGGGATATACGGAGGGATACCCGTTAAGGAAGCCGTACTGAAGGCGGGAGGCAAGAGGTACGTGGTTAAGGCGAAGGGGAAGAGGCTAATAGTGAACGGTGTAAAGCGGAGGAGACTTGTACTCAAGAACGTGCGCCTCCTTAAACCCGTCCGGGGGGACTACCCGGGCCTGTTCATAATTAAACCGAAGAAGGGCGGTTTTATCATGCTCAACAAGGTGCCGAGAGAGGAGTACATAGCAGACGTTATAGCCAGCGAGATAGGGAACGCTCCCCTTGAGGCCCTGAAGGCCCAGGCCGTCCTCGCCCGGACGTTCCTGATGAGATGGGGGAAGAGGCACGGTACGTTCCACGCCTGCGACAGGGATCACTGTCAGAGGTACGAGGGCAGGAACAGGGTGAAACCCGTACACCGTAAGGCGGCCAGAGCCACACGGGGACTTGTCCTTACCTATAGGGGTAAACCCGTTGAGGTACTCTACCACGCATCGTGTGGCGGGTGGGTTTGCGAGCCGAGGTACGTATGGAGGGGAGGTAAGAGGTTACCCTACTTCTGGACCGGGGAGGACGAGGACTGCTTTGAGGACGACAACGCCCACTATACGTGGAAAGTCTTTGCTCCGCTGAAGTCCTGTCCGAGGGTCAAACGTATACCCGGCTCCCTGCGGGCGTACATGATGATAGTGGAGGGGGATACGCTGTACGCCTACGATATGCGCCGGAGGTTCAACCTTCCGAGTACGGTCTTCGCTTACTGGTGTACGGAGACGGGCGTGATATTCTTGGGTACGGGCAGGGGTCACGGTGTGGGTCTGTGTCAGAGGGGAACCATACTCAAGGCCAGAAAGGGGTGGGACTTCAAAAAGATCCTGAAGTTTTACTACAGGGGTACGACCGTCAGGAAAGTTGGCCGTTGAGATCTTCCCTATCCAGCCATTCGTCCCAGAAGACGAACCACCTGTCCGTCCACCTGTAGAGCGCCCTGTAAAGGTGGCCGGTGTACCACCTTATTGCATCTTCCATACTCTCCGGCAGATAAGGGGGACTGACGTTGACGTAGTACTTCCCACACGTCTCCACGGGTACGCCATAGGCAAAAATAACGGGCGTACCGGTTTCAAGGGACAGGCGGGCGAATCCCGTGGGGATTCTCCTGTAGCCACAACCGAGCCTGATAACCCATCCCTTCTCCCGAGATACGTTGCGGTCGGATACGAGGTAGACGAACTTCCTTTCCTTTATGGCCTCAACCAGTCTGGGGTAGGCCCCCTTTACAGGTACGATCTTCAACCCGAACCTCTCCCTTATCCTCAGGAACTCCCGGAACCACTCCCCCGACGGAACCTCCGCCACGGCCACACCGTGGAACCCTAACACCCCGGCGACGTTGGCCAGAAACTCCGGGTTGCCGAGATGGGCGCTCACCACGATCAGGGGTTTACCCCTGAAGGCCTCTGCGTACTCCAGCCCGTCAATCCTTAGAACCTTCCTCTCCACCCACTCCCTGTCCACGTGGGGGATCATGAGGGTATCCGCGACGGTGGACCAGAAGTAACGGAAGGTCATCTCCCACCCGGTCTCGTCCCCACGTATAAGTCTGAAGTTCTTCTTAACGACCCCCTTCCGTCGTCGGCTCAATTTGAGCTGCAGTTCTCCCGCAAGGGATGTGAGGGTGCATACTTTATCGTATCCCAGTTTCCCCGAAAGGTAGTTGGCTAACCTGAACGCCTCTATGGTCAGTTTTTTCTTGAGGGCCTTCGGTATCATTTCAGGGAGTTCCAGTACCTCTTCATGAGAAGGGCGTCCTCCTCTATGTTGGGGCTTTCCGAAACTATCGTCCCTTCGGCACCGAACTCCTTCAGTATCCGAAGTATATCCCTCCAGAGGAGGTCCGATTCCTCAAGGTTGAGGTGGTGCCGCTCACCCTTCTTACTGTAGGCTATCCCCGACATGTGTACGTGCAGGTTCTTTAAACCCGTATCTCCTAGGTACTCACGTACCTTCTCAAGTACCCGTGCCACGTCCTCCGGTTTAAGGAGAATTCCACCCCCACGGGCGTGTATGTGGGCGAAGTCTATACATGGCAGTACGCCCTCTACCTCCGCCGAAAGCTCAAGGACTTCCTCAAGGGAGCCGTACTGCGTCGGCTTTCCCGTCGTCTCCGGCCTGAGTATCACGTCTATTCCCTCGTCCCTCAGCCGGGCGGTCAGATCCTTAAGTATGGAGAGTACCTGCCTGTGGACCTTCTTCGGGTCGTCCCCGAGGTAGTACGCCGGATGAAAGACTATATCGCGGGCGCCGGCGAGGTACCCTATACGGGCCGAGTCGTATATACGTTTTATGGACGCCTCTAGCTTATCACTCTCACGGGCGTACAGGTTTATCCAGTAGGGGGCGTGGACCGTCAGCGTAAGGCCGAGTTCTCCTGCCAGTTTTCTCACCTTTTCCGCCTTTTTCTCTCCCATCCTCACCCCCCGGACGAACTCCAGCTCCATCCCGTCAAGCCCCAGTTCATGTACTCTCTTAAGTCCGGCTTCCGTGGAGGACTTCGGGGAGGATAGGGGAACACCCGCCGTCAGAAACTTCATGGTAGGTAGTTTAAAGTGGAGTTCCGGGGCGAATTTCTATAACAGATAACGTTTCCTTTACGCCCGTCTTAACGGTGGCGCCATATCGGACACAAAACGGGAGTAGAATATCCATCCATGACGGAAGTCCTGATGTGGTTTTTTGCCATACTGGCCATAATAGGGGCCTTCACGGTGGTACTCAACCCCAACCCCTTCTACGGGGCTATGGGACTGCTTTTGAACTTCTTATCCATAGCGGGTATGTACATGCTCCTGCAGTCTCCCATACTCTCCCTCCTTCAGGTCATAGTGTACGCCGGTGGTATCATCGTCTTCTTCCTGTTCGTTATCCTCCTCCTGCATCTGCGCAGACCCCTCACCGACCGCGACTCCTCCCTCAAGGGGATCATCGCCGTGGCCTTAGTCGTCGTATTCGCCGTAGTTGGGGTCTCGGCCCTCTTCATATATCCGATGAACGGCTTCTACATGGTGTACGTTACGGCAAAGGATCTAGGCCAGTACATGCTTACCGACGGCCTGTTTGCCTTTGAGCTGTCCTCCTTCCTGCTTGTGGTGGGCGTGGTCGCCGCAATTGCTATCGTAAAACTTTACAGGGAGGAAGAAAAATGACACCGGTTTTCGTAATCTCTCTGGCTCTCATAATGTTTGCCATAGGGCTGTTCGGGGTACTCTTCAGGAAGAACTTCATCGTGATCCTGATGAGCCTTGAGCTCATGCTGAACTCCTCCAACCTTGCCATAGTGGGGGCATCCCAGATGTTCGGGGAGCAGGGAGTTCAGGGGCATTTCCTGGTCCTTATGATCCTGATAATAGCCGCCGTTGAGGTGGCGATTGGACTGGCCATAGCCGTACACATGGCCCGTACGGCCGACACCGTTGAAGTGGACTCCCTTTCGGAGCTGCCCAAATAATTGAGGAGACTCCCCCCAGCAGCGGCCCTGTTTCTGGGCTACTTTATCATATCTGCGATAGGGGGGGTGCTACTTTATCTCCCACCCATGCATACGGGTGGAGTTTCGTTCCTTAATGCCCTGTTTACGGCCACGTCCGCCGTGTGCGTTACGGGGCTTATAGTGGTTGATACGGCCACGGCGTGGACCTTCTGGGGAAAGTTGGTCATCGCCCTCCTGATACAGATCGGTGGCCTCGGTTACATGACCCTCGGGGCGATACTCTTCGCAGCGATTGGATCAAAAGGTTCCCTCCACGCCAGGAAGATGTTAGCGATGAGTCTGGGATCCTCCACCCTATCCGGCATTCTGGACGTAGCCCGGAAGGTTGTGCTTGCGGCCGTTCTCATAGAGATGGTCGCCCTCGTCCCCCTCTGGATAGTCTTCAGTCTGAGATACGGCCCCGTTGTGGGTTTCGGACACGCGCTGTTTCACAGTATAAGCGCCCTGAACAACGCCGGTTTCTCAACCTTTTCAAACAGCCTCATGGACTACGCCGGAAATCCCGTTGTCAACGTGGTTATCGTTTCTCTCATAGTGATAGGCGGTATAGGGTTTAAGGTCTGGAGGGACGTATATCACCGTGTTATCGGAAGGGTACGGCGCTTTGACCTTCACGACCGCATCGTGTTTATGGCCACCGCCGTTCTGATCCTTGGAGGTTTTGTTCTCTTCCTTATACTGGAGCCTTCCACACAGGGGAAGGTATGGGAAGCCCTGTTTGCGGCCGTTACGCCGAGAACTGCGGGTTTTAACACCGTGGATTACGCCTCCCTATCCCCCTTCGGAAAACTACTGACCACAACCCTTATGTTCGTGGGTGGAAGTCCCGGAGGTACGGCCGGAGGGGTTAAAACCGTTACGGCCTTCATAATACTCATCTGGCTGATAAACACCCTCAGGGGGAGAAAGAACGTCTCCGTGTTCCGCAGGACCATACCTCAGGAGACGGTAATCAAAGCGTTTCAGACCTTCATCCTCGCCATAGCCGTTCTGTGGGTGTGGGTACTTCTCCTATCCCTGACAGAGAGAGAGGTTATACACAGTGCCGGTTTTATGAACTTCCTCTTTGAGGTGGTCTCAGCCTTCGGAACCGTGGGCCTGTCCACGGGCAGCCTGACGAAGGCCAACGTGAGTCTGGTCGCAGACTTCTCCGTCGCCGGTAGAATACTGACGATGCTGGCCATGATCATAGGGAGGGCCGGATACATCGTCTTCGCCGCCTCTCTCATAAGGATGGCGCCCCTTCCGTACAGGTACGCCGAGGAGGAGGTTCTGGTCTGATGCAGGTAACGGTAATAGGTCTCGGAAGGTTCGGCAGCTCCCTCGCCGAGACCCTCATAGAGAGAGGACACGAGGTGGTCGTCATAGATAAGGACGAAAGACTCGTCCAGAAGTTCGTTGGCAAGACGGACACTGCTATAGTGGCGGATGCAACGGACGACACCGTACTCCGCAGCCTGGGGGTTCAGGATATGGACGCCGTCGTGGTGGCCATAGGGGACGACGTTGAAGCCAGCGTTCTGGTGTGCATCAGCCTGATGGATCTCGGAGCGAGGAACATAATCGCCAAGGCCGAGGACGAGCGGCACGCCCGGATCCTCAACAGGATAGGTGTCCAGAGGGTGGTGCAGCCGGAGAGGGACTCGGCTCTCCACGTGGCGGATCTCATATCCTACCCGACCCTCGCCGAGAGGTTCAATATCAGCGAGGAGCACGCCATAGTTGAGGTCAGGGCGCCCAAGAGCTTCGTGGGAAAGAGGATAAGGGAACTGGACCTGAGGCGGAAGTACAACGTTCTGGTGGTAGGTATCCGCAGGAAGGAGGCCGTGTTTGACCAGAAGGGGGAGATAGTTGACCTGAAGGAGAGGTTCCTTGCTCCGCCGGATCCCGACGAAGAGATAACCGACGGGGACGTACTGGTTCTACTTGCCCCGGTTGACGTCATAGACGATATAGCCCGATGGGAATGATCCACGCCATAACGCTCCTCTTATCCCTCGCGGTTTCCATGCTTATGTCGTCGTTTGAGATGGCCTACGTCAGGAAGGCACCGTTCTTTAACTCCGGCAAACTGGACAGCCTCCTCCACGACCGCACGGGTGTACTGGCGACCGTCCTCTTCTGGAACACGGTGGCCCTCGTCTTCGGATCCATATCCCTCTACAACCTGCTCCACAACTTCCCCGGTGCCATAGTGTGGTCCGGTATTATCGCGGCCGTCCTCTTCGCCCTTATCGGGGACTTCATACCCAAACTGGCCGCCATAACCCACCTTGACCTCGTTTTCAAACTGGAACTTTACCCCTTCGTCCTCTTCTACTACCTCTCCAGAGTCCTCCTCATAACCTTTATAGCCCAGAGGATCCTGCAGTCCAGATACAGCCGGGAGGAGGTGGTGGATATGATAATGGCTTACCTGAGGGGCAGGGTGAGCGATGAGGATCTGAGGTTTGCCGGCAAAGCCATATCCTCCCTCTACGAACCGGCATCAAAGTACGTAAGGAAGGGGAAGGGGGAGTGTACGTGTGAGGTCTCCTCTCCCACCGTCCTTGACGTCCTCAGGGTGATGAGAGAGAGAAAATGTACGGCGGTGAACGTGGGCGACGGCGTCTTTGAACTCCACGAGTACCTTAGATCTCTGGTCAGGGAGACCGTCTCCTCCTTAGAATAGGGATCGTGTACGTCTGTTCCGTGTGCGGGTACAGGAGCGTGAAGTACCTCGGAAGGTGTCCCAACTGCGGTGAGTGGGGAACCCTGAAGGCCGATGTCGGGGGAAAGGAAAGGGGGAAAAAGAAGGGAAAAGGTGTACCGGTGGTAAAACTTTCCGACATAGGAAAGGGAAGGTTCGTGAGGGTTCCGACGGGGATACCGGATCTGGATCGGGTCCTCGGAGGGGGGCTGGTATCCGGGAGCGTCGTACTTCTGGCCGGAAATCCCGGAGTGGGGAAGTCAACGTTGTTCCTTCAGGTGGCAGGGAACCTCGCTGAAAAGGGTAAGAGGGTCCTGCTCATATCGGCTGAGGAGTCTTCCGTCCAGGTCAAACACAGGGCCCAGAGGCTCGGTACCTCCGACGCCGTTATGGTGGCCGAGGGGGAAAATCTTGACGTTCTGCTCTCCTCCATACCGGAGGGCGTGGATCTCGTGATGTTAGATTCAATACAGGCCGTTTACACCGGGGATCTAAACTCCCCCGCCGGATCCGTTTCACAGGTGCGCTTCTGTGCCGACAGGCTGTTTCGCTTCGCGAAGGAGAGGAACGTAACCGTCCTGATGTCGGGACACGTGACCAAGACGGGAAACGTGGCCGGTCCCAAGGCCCTTGAACATATAGTGGACGTCGTACTCTACCTTGAGGGGGAGAAGGGTTCACCCCTAAGGCTCCTGAGGGCGCACAAAAACCGGTTTGGCCCCACGGACGAGGTCGCCTTCTTCCAGATGACCGAAAGGGGTCTCGTTCCCATAGGTGATCCCTCCCTCTTCTTCGCGTCGCCCGGTAAGGCTTCCCGCGTTGGGGTATCCTACGGCGTGATAACCCGTGGGAGCGTGAGGCTCGTCGTGGAGATCCAGTCCCTCGTCCATTACTCCTACTACCCCGTCCCCGTCCGCTACAGCGTCGGCTACGACCATAAGAGGCTCGCTATAATACTCGCCCTCATGGAAAAGAGACTGGATATCAAGCTGGGTAAGAGGGACGTATACCTCAACGTAAGCGGTGGCATCCGCATAGACGAGCCTTACGCCGACATGGCCGTGGCTGTTTCCCTCCTCTCCTCCGTCCGGAACTTCCCCATGGACAACGCCGGGGTGTTCGTGGGGGAGGTATCCCTTTCCGGGGAGTTCAGAGCCCCTCCGGACCTTCCTCTCAGAGTCGCCGAGGCGAGGAGACTCGGTTTCAAAAGGGTATACGCCCCCACGGAGGAGAAGTTTGACGGTATGGAAACTATAACCGTACGGGATATAACCAACCTGTCGGACGTACTATGACACCGGCATCAACTTCTCCGGTTTCAAAATACCTCCGTTTACCCTTCCGACACCCACGAATCTGCCGTCAACGTACACCCTGTAGTACCCCTCATCAAGGTCAACCCTTATCCTCCCACCGTTCAAAAAGAGTCTGGCATCTCTCCCCTCAAGGGTAACCTTTCCCATCCAGTACAGGGCGTCATCCACCCGTATCAGGTCTTCCTGTCCTATCTCCTCCGGGTGTCGGGCATCCTTCACGTGGAAGTTCCCTATGGAGAGCCTCCGCAGGTAAGTTAAGTACCCCACGGTTCCGAGTTCGTAGGCTATGTCCCGGCCCAACGCCCTGACGTACGTACCGCTCCCCACCCTGCACCTGAAACGGATCCTGTCCCCCTCAACCGAAAGCACATCTATACTTTCAACGTAAACTTTACGGGGTTTCAACTCTATCTCCTCCCCCCGGCGGGCGAGGTCGTACGCCCGCTTCCCCTTCAGTTTGAGTGCTGAGAACTTCGGAGGAACCTGTTCAATATTACCGATAAACTTCCTTACGGCCCCCTCCACTTTCTCCACGGTTATCTCCGGGATGGGGGCCCTTTTGATTACCTCTCCCTCCGGGTCAAGGGTATCCGTCTCCTCACCGAGTTTGAGGACGGCTTCGTACTCCTTCAGGAGGGGGCGGAAGAACTGGAAAAAGCGGGTCGCCCTGCCCACACCCACTAAAAGCAGACCGCTGGCGAAGGGGTCAAGGGTACCCTCGTACCCCCCTCTCACCTTCAGGCGTCTCTGGATGACGTTCATGGCCTTCCGGGAGGTCCACCCCTCCGGTTTATCCACGAGAAAAAAACCCTCCATGAAGTAAAAATGATAAAGGGGGGCGAACGCCCCCCTGCGGTTTACCTCTTTACGAACCGCACGCTCTTTCCGGCGAAACGGACGATGTATACGCCCTCCGGCAGGTGGGAGAGGTCAACCTTCCTGCTTCCCTTTACGTAAGTCCTGAGCACGGATCTGCCCGTACGGTCGTAAACTTTCAGGACATCTCCCACTTCGGAGGATACCAGTACGGCATCCCTCTCTATACGGAGAGCAGATCCCGTGTTCCCGACCTCAGATACGTCCGTAGGATCGTCGTAAGCGAGGGGACACGTTCCCCACACGGTTATATGACAGGAGAAGTCCCCGGCAGCGAAGGCGAGGGACCCGGACAGTTTCAGAACTATAACCTCCGATGTTATGGAGTAGGGGGTGGTTCCGTACGTGCCGAGGAGGGTAAGGCTCAGACCGTCAACCAGACCCACGTTGTAGTCGCCAACGGGGGCGAGGACGTCGGGGAACCTGTCCCCGGTCAGGTCAACGAGCGTGGGAGGATAACCGGTTCCTTCGTTACCGTTCACGCCGAAACCGCTCGTACTTCCGAGGAGTGAACCGTCCGTACCTTTGTATATGTAAAGCTCCCCGTCGTGTATCACCCAGACGTCGTCCCAGCTGTCGCTGTCGTAGTTGGCGAGGGCCACGGGGGAACCGTTAGAGTATCCGGCCACCGTCCACAGCTGTACCCATCCGAGGAAGGATCCCCTGTAATCGTAGACCGAAACGGACGTTGACGTGGGAACGACAAGTTCATCGCTCCCGTCCCCGTCCACGTCGCCGAGGGCCACGGTGTAATCCGGCCATATGTCTATGGAGGAGGGTACACCCGCGGAGAAGGAGCTGTGAAGCGTACCCGTACCGGCGTCCAGTACGTATATCTGCCCGTTGCTCAGGGGGTATACCACCTCCATATAGCCGTCCCCGTCCACGTCTCCGAGGGCAGGGGCGTAGGCGTCCGCCGGGAGGGTGTACGTCCAGTGGGTGGTGTAGGTGGTGGCACATCCGTCAACCGAAACGGCCTGACTTCCGAAGGAGGTGTAAACCTCAGGGCATCCGTCCATATCAACGTCTGCTATGGCGGGGGATGGCCCACGGCCGTCGGGTTTGTCGTACTGGTACACGGTGGCACCGTTGGTTATGTCTATCACCTTGAAGTAGGAGTAGCCGTTTGCGAAGACGAAGGTGTCCGATGCAGCCACGGAGGCTATACCGGGGGAAGGGAAGTAATCGCCCATGTTCTCCCATAGGGTGTCCCTCGCTATAACGTCAACTGCCATTACACCTCCACTGTAGGACGACTGCTGGGCGCCTATGATGTCAACGGCGTCGTCTCCGTTGGCGTACATACCGATTATGCTCTCGTCTATGCTACCGTGGACCACGTCCCACATCTCAGTTATGGAGGCGCACTGGGCCGGCCACCTGTAAAACCCCGCTCGCTTATAGTCGTGCCTGTACTGAGGCCAGGCCGTGCCATCCGGCCCGTACAGACTCTGCGCCAGTAGAATTCCTATCATAGCACGAATTATACACCCGAACGGTGCCGTCTTACAAGTGCAGGTTCCCTACCCGATCCCGCGAGATCCTCGCCTTACTTATCTGGGCGCATCCGAGGTACAGGTAATCCATGTCCCACTCCCTATGGGCGTCCGTACCGATGAAGACCTTTCCCCGGTACTCTCCGGCGAGTAGAAGGTTTCCGGAGAGGTCCACGCGCCGGGGGTTGGCGTTCACCTCAAGGGCCTTGCCCAACTCCTCCGCCCTGCGGAACACCCTGTAGAGGTCAACCCTGTAGGCAGGCCGTTTCTTTAACACTCTACCCGTAGGGTGGCCTATGACGTGGACGTACGGGTTCTCAAGGGCCTTCAGTATCCTCTCCGTGAGGTCCTCTCCGTCCTTCCATGCGTGTACGGAGGCTATGACGAAGTCAAAACGGCTCAGTACCTCGTCCGGGTAGTCCAGAGAACCGTCCGGGAGTATGTCCACCTCCGTACCGAACAGTATCCTGATGTAGGGGTACTTCTCCCGGAGCCGCAGGATATCGGAATACTTCTTCTCCAGACGGTACTCGTTCAGGCCACCCCCCGATGAGGGTGAGTGATCCGTAAGAGCCACTAAGTTGTATCCTCTGCGTACGGCGGCCCGTACGGCCTCTTCAGGTCTCATACTCCCGTCGGAGTACGTCGTGTGGACGTGGGTATCCCCGGGTACGTCTTCGGGAAGTACGGGATCGGGGAGTTCGCCCCTCAGGGCCATCTTTACCTCCTCCCCGTCCCACCTCTGGAAAGGGTGTATGAACGGGAGGCCGAGCCGTCCGTAAACCTCCTCCTCGTCGGCACCTTCAACGCCCCCCATCTCCTCAAGAGTACGGACGTGTTCCTCCGGTCCCGTGGCGTAAACCAGAACGCTTCCCATGTCTTCCGGGGTGTATATGTGTATCCGCACGGGTATACGGTCGCCACCCCATAGCCAGTGACCCCGGTCGTACCTCCCTGATAGGGCAAGGCGAAAGGCATCCTCCTCGGATATGGCGAACTCAAGTACTTCAAGGAGCGGTTCCCCTCTCCTGTAGCCCCCAACTGCTACGGCTGAAGGGAAAAGGCGTTTAAAGGCCTTTACGATTATGCGGGCCTCCGGTGCGAGGAAATGGTTGCGGTACTTCAGGTAGAACAGGACGTTCTCGTAAACCTTTTCCGGGTTCTTAAAGAGTTTCTTTGCCTCCTCAGTGGTTAAAAATCTCAGGAGGTCGTCAAACGTACGTATCCCCATCTCAACGAGGGCCTTTGCTGTGGCCGGCCCTATCCCCCTGACCTTTACGAATTCCACGGCGTCCTTTCCGTACTCCCTCAGTATCTCCTCGTACTCCTCCACCCTCCCTTCCTCAAGGAACTCAACTATCCTGTAAACTATCGCTT
The DNA here is from genome assembly GCA_027003075.1 of Caldifarciminota bacterium. Lineage (GTDB taxonomy): Bacteria > Hydrothermota > Hydrothermia > LBFQ01 > LBFQ01 > JAADCS01. The sequence continues at coordinate 22,482 of JALWYV010000058.1, forward strand.
TTCCGACCGGTAGAACCTTCTGAAGGCCCTTTACTCCCTCGTACTCGTATATTCCGGCCACGTCTTCGGGAAATTCGGAGAGTATCCGGGCCGCCCGCCTGTAGGCATCGCAACGGAAACGGGAATCACCTTTTAAGAGGCATCCGCCGTGCAACACATCAAAGATCCTGTACAGCCTGTAGTTGGCTTCCGACACTCCTTATCCCTCTCCCTTGACGGCCTTTAGAGCCTCGTAGACGTCGTTGAATGTCCTGAATACTTTGTCAAAGGCCATTACCTTATAGACCTTAAGGACCTGCCCCTTCGGTCCGCAGATCAGTATGTCGCCTCCCCTCTCCCGTGCGTGTTTGAGTACCGTTATGAGGGCGCCCCATATCGCCGAGGAAACGTACTCCGCCTCCGATAGGTCAACGATGAAGATGTCAACGCCGTCGGCGAGTTTGTCGTCAAAGAACACGATAAGGGGTTCGCGCATGGCCGTGTCTATTTCCCCTATGAGCCTGACGATCCCGATTCTACCGTCCCGACGGAACTTCAAAACGTCTCCGATATTTCTCATGCTTGTATTTTATACCCGCATCTTTAGTCGTACGTTAGGGCCTCCTCCTCCCCGTTAAGCACCCTCAGAACCCCTTCGGCCAGGGCCTTCATCTCGTCTTCCCCGGGGTAAACGTACACGGGGGCGATAAAGGATAACCGGCGTTTTAGATTGTCCACCACGTAGTCCTCGTGGGCCATGCCTCCAGTTACTATTACGGCGTCCACCTTACCCTCAAGTACGGCCGCCATACCCCCCGCCTCCTTCCCCACCTGATAGAGCATAGCGTCCACCACCTCCTTCGCTCTGGGGTCCCCGGCCTTCACCCTCTCCATAACCTTCCTGAAGTCCTTTTCTCCGAGGTAGGCGTACATCCCCCCCTCACCGAATATCATCCTCTTCACCTGATCAAACGTGTACTTTCCGGAGAAACACAGCCTTGCAAGGCTCATAACGGGGAGGGTCCCGGTGCGTTCAACGGAGAAGGGGCCCTCTTCCATGGAGTTCGTGAGGTCCACCATCCTCCCATCCCTGTGGGCCGACACCGTGATACCGCTTCCGAGGTGGATAACGATGAGGTTGCTTTTATCGTAGTCCTTTCCGTTCTCCTTCGCCCACCTCTTTGTTACGGCTTTGGTATTCAGGGCGTGGGATAGGCTGTACCGGGGAAGTTCCGGGTGGCCGGAGTACCGGGCGAGGTCGTCCATCTCGTCCACGCTAACGGGGTCTACGGTGTAGGCCTTTATACCCCACTCCTTTGCGAGGTTGTACCCGATTATCCCGGACAGGTTGGAGGCGTGAAAACCCCCCTTACTCTCGTAGAGGTCAAACACCATCTTTTCGTTCACCTCGTACGTACCACTCCGGAGGGGCTTGAGGAGTCCACCTATAACGGCTATGGCGTCTATTCCTTCCCCCGTCACGTTCCTTTTCTTGAGGATCTCCCTTATTACTCTCTCACGGAATCGGAGGTGTTCCTTAATATCCGGAAGGTTTTTGATCGTTTCGTAATCGTGTCTGACCGTCTCCTTCCACACCTCTTTTTCGTCCTCGTAAAGGGCGACTTTGGTTGAGGATGAACCGGTGTTTACAATCAGGACTCTGGCCATCGTCGGATTTTACGGACGGTCGGGGAATCTTCTATGTACTTATCGGGTGGTGGATCGTATACCAACGCTTAGCAGTTCTCAGGAGGATAAAAGGGGTCGTTGGGAGGTGCCAAAGCTTAACGGGACGGATGGTAGCGGGTGGCGTGGGTCCTGAAACGTGCTAAAGGACAGGAAAAAGCACCTATGTAAAGAGTGCGGATAGGGGACGAAGTACAAGGAGCTGAGGGGGGATCGTATTAACACTGGTAAGGTTCGTAAGATAAAGTGTAAACTTCCGTCCTCCTTAGAATAGAGAACTTGAAGGTAGGCGTAGTGGTCCTGTTCCCGGAGTACTTCAGGAGTCCCACGAGGTACGCCCCCCTGAAGAAGGCTATAGATAAGGGAGCGCTTGAGGTCAGGTTCTTCTCCCCGATAGACTACGCTCCCGGTCCCAAGGACGTTGAGGATTACAGGTACGGGGGCGGTGAGGGGATGCTCTTGAAGGTGAATTACTTCGTGGAGGCCATAAAGCACGCGAAAAGATGGATACCGGATGCACCGGTAGTCCTCCTCTCCCCAGCAGGGAAAAGGTTGACGCAGGACGCAGTAATTGAACTCTCTCAACTACCCTCCCTTATACTGGCGGGGGGACACTACAAGGGGGTGGACGCGAGGGTGTACGGATACGTTGATCTGGAACTGTCCATAGGGGACTTCGTCGTCTCCTCCGGTGAGCTGGCATCCCTGGTAGTCTTAGACGCCGTAGCCCGTCTCCTTCCCGGAGTACTTACGCACAGGGAGTCGGCCGAAACGGATTCCCTGCATTCGGGCCTCCTTGAGCCTCCGCTTTATACCCGCCCCCGTGAGTACGAAGGCGAGGAAGTCCCCGAAGTCCTGCTCTCCGGCCATCACGGGAAGATAAAGGAGTGGATGAGGGAGTACGCCCTTAAAAGGACCCTCCTCTTTCGTCCCGATCTGCTGAAGGAGGCCGATCTGACCGATGAGGATAAGGAGTACCTGAAACGCTTCCTCTCCCGTATGAACGACCTCCTGAACTCCCTATGAGAGAGTACTTCGTCTTTGACGATCCGGAGATAAAGGCCATTCTGAAAGCGTACGTGCAAAGAGGGAGTGATGTAGTTGAGGATCTCGGCGATTTCGTCATAAGGAGGGTGGGACGGGCCAGGAGGTTAGAGTACACCGTTCAGGACTTAGTGGACTGGTGGGATAGCGACCTTACCGTAGGGGATCTGCAAGACGTTCTTAGAAGCAGGTACTATCGGGTGGTCTTCAAGAACCTGTTGGAGTTTTCCCGATTCCGGAGAGTACTTGAGAGTGTGGAGATAGGGTGGAAAGTCTCGTGGAGTAAGGTATACTACGTACTCCTGCAATCGTACAAAGATTCTGAAGATCTCAGGAGATCCTTCTCAAGGAACGTGTGGAAGAACGTACGGAACTCACGGAACAGGATAAGGAGGCACTTCGGCAGTCCGGAGATCGTTCAAGGGGATCCGATGGGCCTCTACGACTGGACGGTGGAGAGGATAAGGCGAAGGCATCCCAAGGGGCTATTCTCAGATCCCGATTACGTGGACGTCCAGAGGGAGATCCTTCGTAATCTTATGCGGAAGGGTATGCTGAAAGTATGGGTGCTGCGTGGAGGTGAGGAAGTTCTGGCCACAAACTACGTCATAGAGTCCGGAGACGTTGTCCTCTCCTACCTCGCCGGCTACGAAGACAGGGGGGACTTCTACCGGGTACTCATCTTTGACGTAATAACCTCCTATCACCGGAGGGGGTTCCGGGAGTTCAACTTCATGAAGGGGGAGAGTGCATATAAGAGGCAGTGGACGGATAGAGCCTACAGACTGTACAGGTACGAAGCCGTCAACCCTTCCCTACTCCGTCGGCTCCTCTCCCTCCTCTGACCTCAAACCGACCAACACCTCATACAGGGCTTTGAGGAGGGGAAAGTGTCCGAAGTCCCTCATGTTCTCAGCCGTATTCCAGAAGGGTTGAAGGGTGCGGTATCCGTGCTTCTCGTAAGTCAGGGCCTGAAAGAGAAGTTCTAATTTGTCCGCTGCCCTGACTACGAGGGCGTCGTTACTTCCCCTATTTTCAAAATCATCGTACAATCTGAGAATCTCCTTTCCCACGTCCCCAAGGACACCGATCACCTCCTCGTAGGCCTTCCTTTCCGCCTCGTCCAGCTTCTCAGGTGGTATGTACCTGCGGGCCTCAAGGTGTACGTCCCCTATACGGCTTTCCCCTAATTCGTGGAATACGGCCATCACCGTCGCCCTGTAGGGGTCTACGGCAACGCCCTGCCTCCTCAGAAAAGAGGCTACGACGAAGGTTAACATGGCAACGGCGAGGGTATGGTCCGCGACGCTCTCCGGTTCCTTTATGCCGTAGTACCACCAACCCGAACGGGGTATGAGCTTGAGTCTCTCCCCGTCCTCCATAAAACGCCATATCAGGCGGGCCAGTTCCTTCTCGTCCATCTTACGAGGGGTCTATCTCAAACATGACCTTCATGGCCCTGCCCTGAAAGATGACGTTGAAGGCCTCCTCGTACTCCTCCAGACTTACCCTGTGGGTTATGAGTGGAGATAGATCCACCTTCCTGCTCTCAAGCAGGGCTGTCGTTACAGCCCAGGTCTCGTACATCTTCCTGCCAACTATACCGTACAGTGTGAGGTTCTTCATTATGACGTCGTTCATGGGTATGTCTATCCGGTTCTTGCCGTATATTCCGAGCAGGCCGACCCATCCACCGTTGGTTATGAGACTCAGCCCCTGATCCAGAGCGTTCGGATTGCCGGACATCTCCAGAACCACGTCCACACCGTTACCGCTGGTCTCCTCCATCACAACCGTACGTACGTCGTCTATCTCCGGATTCAGGACGATATCCGCCCCCATCTTTCTGGCTATGCGAAGGCGGAAGTCGTTTATATCGGTTGCTATGACCTTTCTGGCACCGGCGGCTCTGGCCACGGCCACGGCCATCGCCCCTATGGGGCCTGTACCCACCACTAAGACGTTCTTGCCGGTTATCTCGCCGGCGAGGGCGGTATGGACGGCGTTGCCCATCGGCTCCATAAGGGGAACCCAGTCCCTCGGTATGCTATCGGGGACTTTCCACGCGTTCTCGGCGGGTATGACCATGTACTCGGCGAACGCACCGTCCCTGTTGAACCCGAGTATCTCAAGGTTCTGGCACACGTGGGGTTTCCCTATACGACACTGATAACAGTGGCCACAGGCTATATGGGTTTCAACTCCCACGTAATCTCCCACTTTCAACCCCTCAACGCCCGGCCCGAGCTCAACCACTTCCCCGGCGGATTCGTGTCCAATTATTCTGGGCAACTTTTTTAAAGAGGTCTGGGCAAACTCATCCCACTTGTAAAGGTGTACGTCGCTCCCGCATATGGAAGCGTACTTTACTTTAATAAGGACCTCGCCGGGTCCCGGCTTCGGTACGTCGGCCTCAATCAGCTGGAGACCGGGCCCCGGCTTACTCTTGGCAACCGCTTTCATTTTCATATTCTACCTACCAGGGTATAAAATCCTCTTTGCTCTTTCCGGATATCCTGCGGGCGAAGGCGGCTATGAGTTTCACCGCGGCCTCCACGTCCCTCATGTCCACCATCTCGGAAGGGGAATGGAGGTAACGGCAGGGTATGGAGATAAGGGCGGTGGGTATGCCTTCACGGGTTAGCTGTATGACGTTGGCGTCGGTGGGCGTACCACGCGATATGGCCTCTATCTGGACGTCTATCCCCTCGTCTCTGGCGACCTCCTTCAAAGTCTCCACGACCACAGGGTTGAGGTTGGGACCAACGGCGAGAACGGGGCCCTTACCGAGTTTCACGTCCCCTATCTGGTTTTTGGGTACTCCGGGGTAATCCGTGGCAACGGTAACGTCCACGGCGATGGCCACGTCGGGGTTGACGTTGAAGGCCGAGGTCTTCGCTCCCCTGAGACCTATCTCCTCCTGAACGGTAGCCACGGCCACCATACGGGTATCCTTAACGTCGGAGGCGTAAAGTCGCAGGGCCTCAAGTACGACGAATGCCCCTATGCGGTCGTCAAGCGCCCGGGAAACCAGCCTCACCTCGTTCAGGAACTCCCCGTCCCAGTCAAGGACACCGTAGGCACCCACGTCTATCTTTTTGAGGAGCTCCTCCTTCTCAAGACCGAAGTCCACGAATACCTCCTCTATCTTTACGGCCTTTTCCCTCTCCTCCGGACGGAGGATGTGGATGGGTTTTCTTCCAACCACGCCTTTAAGGACCTCTCCATCCTTCGTAAGGAACCTGACCCTCTGACCCACGAGGACCTGAGGATCCCATCCACCTACGGGAGCGATGTAAACGAAACCGTTTTCGTCTATGTACCGGACCATCAGCCCTATCTCGTCCACGTGGCCGGCCAGCATCAGGGTGGGTTTACCTTTCCCCACCTCACCGTAGGTGTTGCCGTGGGTGTCGGTATAAACTCTGGCGAACTTTCTGGCCTCTTCCTGCCAGACTCTGGAGGCGTTCCTTTCGTTTCCTGAGGGTCCAATCTGAGAGAGAAGTTTGAGGAGAAAATCACGGTTAAGATCGTATTTCATAGGCAGGGATTATACGGACGACAACCACTACACCTCATAGCGTTTGCGCATCCTCCGACAGGAGCGGCGAGCGGGGGGCATAGCCCCCCGTTTCTCTACCTTATCACCACGCGGTACACCTTGCCACGCACTCTGACGAAGTACACACCGGGTACGGATATCCTTACCTCCTTCGTACTTCCGCTGAACACCTCCCGTCCATCGGCGGAGTAGACGGCAACTCTCACCCGGTCTCCGAAGGTTACTTTTCTTCCCTCAACCCTGACGGATAGCCTGCCGCCTTCCATCTCGGAGATGCCGAGGTCGTCGTCGTTCCCCACGGGATCGGTGGGTGATCCGAAGAAGCTCTCGTAAACCACGCTGTCGCCGGGCAGTATGCAGGTTACGGGGTTCCAGAAGTAGACGAAAGCGTTGTCCGACCCCGTTGTATCAACGCTTATATCGTCGGTGGAGAGGGTATAGGTCCAGGTGTTGGAACTGGCGTTAGGCCAGCGGGTATGGTACACGAAGTCGGGAGGTGCAATAGTGGCACCGTCCCCACCCACGGCAAAGAGGTGGTACTTTGTCCCCGAAGGCGGATCGGTGTCGGACTCCCTGAGGAAGTCAAACGTGGAGGGTAGAGGCGGCCCCACCTGAACGGGTGTGGTTATCTGGGACCCACAGGTCAGGGTGAGGGATGGGTAATAATCGCACTGGTACTGGGCGGGGTGGTCGGTGGCGTCCACGTGGGTATCGTACTCCCACCTTACACCTACGCTGGCACACGAGGAGGACTGGTTTATAACTACCGTCCTGTGCCATAGACGGGAGCTGTTTACGTCGGAACCGGTTATCCAGAACACCTCTTTGACGAGGAGGGTGTCAGCCCCGTTCTTTATGTCATAAACGAAGGTCAACCTCGGTACTGAAGGTTCGCATATCACCTGATAGGCGTAGTCCTTAAGGTTGTCCTGCGTGAAGCCCGCCGGAGGCGTGGCCGTTCCGTTTTTACCTATGTAGTCCGTACTGCTTGTTATGGAATGTATCGTCGTCCAGCTGCTCCATACGGAAGGCGGGGAGAACTGCGCACCGTAGAGCAGGGTTATACCGGGATACGTGTGGGATGTCCCTGTCCTCGCCGTGTAAGTGCCGAAGTCGTCTGTGGTGAGTATGTCAAACCACCATTCAAGGTAATTGTTGGTTATGCTGTAGGGTTCGGGTGTTGTGGGACGTGATGTAGCCGTGAACCCTCCGTCGTTAGAGTTGAAGTCGTAGTAAGCCAGAGAAACGGGAGGGGAGACGTTCTCTCCCTTTATGCTCACGGAGTCTATGTACCATCCGGGGTACGTAACTGAACCGTCACTCTGGAACCTGAACCTGAAGAGTACGTTACTCCCGGCGTAGGGGGTTAGATCTATCTGCTCAACGTACCACGTGGCGTCGTGTCCCTTATACGCTGGCGATACCTTCGTCCACGTGGCTCCACCGTCTACCGAAATTTCAACCCACCCTGAATCGTAACCCGTCTCCGTATCGTACCAGTGGTAAAACCTGAGAACGTAAGAGGAGTACCCTCCGGTGAGGGAAACGGGTGTCTGCTTCTGGATGACCTCGTCAACGTCCGTATTGTAGTCTCCGGAGAGGTTCGTCGCCCATACGCTGGTACCGAACCGTGCTGCTCCCGGGCCGGAAGTGGGGTTTCCTCTCTGCCACGGAGCCGGGGAACCACCGGTGGTTACGGGTACGAGGTCACCGTTGTCCGTCCCTTCAAACGAAGAAGCGTAAAGTACCGTGGAGGATAGCAGGTTTGATCCGATTACGGACACGTCGTCTAGGTACCACCCGTCGTAGGTTACAGATCCATCGCTCTGGAAGAGGAAGGCTACTCTGAGGTTTGCCGTGTTTCCGCAAATACTTATATCAAGGGTCTCGGCTACCCACCCGGTGGGTCCTCCGGAGTAAGGACCCCCTACCACGTTCCACGTTGTACCTCCATCGGGCGAACAGAGTACGTACCCTTTGTCAAGGCTGGACTCCGTATAATAGTAATGGTCAAACGTGAGCAGAACGCGATCGTATCCGGAAGCGTTTATGACCGGAGAATAGAGGGTGTCGTCCATGTTGTTAACGTAACTACCACCGAGATTTGTACCCCAGCAGCGATCCGCACCCGTGCATCCGGCCGGTATCGTTCCGTCCGTTCCCCACTGCCAGTTCTGAACTGTAGAACCGCATCCAACGTAGGAGACGTTCAACCTCTCGGACGCACTTCCTGCTTCCTCCTTGAACGAGACTTCCCTTTTCAATATCTCAGCGTAGTGATAGGCCTCCTTCGGAGGCAGCTTGAACAATCTCTCCACCTCTCTGCCCAGAGTTCGCACGTCCGCCCTCAGGACGAACGCCCTCGCCTCAGTTCTGGAGGCGTTGTGAACCTTACCGTACAGGTACGTAAACTTCTCCACAAGGGCACTACCTATCAAAAGGGCAAGCATGACATGGAATTATACGGTAACGGGTGCATCAGATTCAAGCGATTTGCAACCGTTAAAGCAACGGACACACCGGAAGATGTTCCCCTTTAAAATGTTTGCCATGAAAATAAAACTCGCAAAAAACGGTCCGATCGTTATAAGCGTTTCAGGAAAGGTCAGGATAAACGTAGGCGGAAAGGAAGAAGTTAAGGAAACGAAGGTTATCGCCCTGTGCAGGTGCGGGTATTCTAACAACAAGCCCTTCTGCGACGGTTCCCATGCTAAGGCGGGCTTTGAGGCGGAGGAAGGGGAAATAGAGATAGAGTAGATCTGACCCGACGCGGTTAGAATCCACCCTTGAGGCCGGACCTTGCCGAACTTAAGGCTCAGCAGCTAAGACTCGCGTCAAGGGTTTCGCTTGAGGACGCGGTCGATTCCCTTAAGGTGAGGTACGTGGGGGGAGGGGATCTGACCTTTATGAACATCTGGAAGACTCCCACCCAAGGTTTAGGGGCATTTGTCGTCCTTGACCTCCTCACTGGCGAGGTCGTGGATCGGACGGTGGTGGAAGATGTGGTGGACTTCCCCTACATACCGACCTTTCTGGCCTACCGTGAACTTCCCCTCTTAGTTAAGGCGTACAGATCTCTAAAGGTCAAGCCAGAGGTCTCGCTTATAGACGGACAGGGAATAGCCCACCCCAGAAAGATGGGGATCGCCGCCCACTTCGGCGTGTACCTTGATGTGCCTTCCGTCGGTGTGGCGAAGTCAAGGTTAGTGGGGGAGTACGAGGAACCTTCCCCCTACGGTACGTCCCCCCTTTATCTCAACGGGGAACACATAGGATGGGTCCTGCGGAAAGGCAGGGGCAAGAGTCTCCTTTTCATATCTCCGGGGCATAAGGTTTCGGTGAAAACCTCTCTTGATATCGTGAGGAGGATACTTCAGAAGAAACTTCCCCTTCCCACGAGGCTCGCCCACAACCTGCTTCAGGAGGAGAGGCGGAAACGTATGGGTAAACGGAGTTAAAATAGAGGGTGAAAGGGTATAGAAGGTTCAGGGAAGAGGTTTACGACTTCCTCCAGAAGATAGGGCGCAAAGACGACGTTCTTATAGTGGCTGTCAGCAAGGGGGTGGACCCCATCAGGATAATTCAGGTTTACGAGGAAGGGTGTCGACATTTCGGAGAGAACAGGGTTCAGGAAGCGGAGAGGAAGGTACCCGTGGTTGACAGGCCGGATATGGTGTGGCACATGATAGGACACCTCCAGAAGAACAAGGTTAACAAGGCTATAAGGATGTTTGACGTTATCCAGAGCATAGACAGGAGGGAGATAGCCGACGCCCTTTCAAAGAGGCTTAAACGTACTATGGAGGTTTACGTTGAGGTGAACACGTCCGGGGAGCCTCAAAAACACGGTGTAAGCCCGGAGGAAGCCGACTCCCTCATCTCCTACGTACGGGGACTTCCCAACCTCAATCTCGTGGGTGTTATGACCGTGGGGCCATACCCCGTTGAGGAGAGGAGGAGCAGGAAGGCCTTTGCACTTCTGCGGGAGATAGCCGAGAGGAATGGACTGCCAAAGATTTCGGCGGGGATGACGGAGGACTGGAAGTACGCCCTTATGGAAGGGGCAAACGTCCTGCGTATAGGTAGGGGAATATTCGGGGAGAGGGCGTAGAAGAGTAAATGCGTACGAAAGGTTTTCAGGTTTCACATAAGGGAACGCAGGGTAAGAAGAAGACCATTCTCGGACGTAGCAAACGACTCCTACCTGCTCCCTTTAAAACCTCTGCATGTGTTTGTCGGGGGTATAATTTTGTATTGAAGGAGTTGAATATGTCCGTTGCGGTTAAGGAGAGACCACAGGAGAAGGTCTGGACCTACGAGGACTACTTGGAGCTTACAGACGACAAGCGCTACGAGGTCATAAACGGGAGGTTGGAGGAAATGCCCGCACCGGGGTTTGAGCATCAGAGGATCATATCCAGAATGATCCTTATCATGCGTGGCTTTTCCGATAAAGGTAATCTGGGAGAGGTTCTTCCCGCTCCCTTTGACGTCATCCTGTCGGATACCGTAGTCGTCCAGCCTGACGTAGTCTTCATATCTAACGATAACCTGAAGAATATCAAGAACGGTAGGCTCTTTGGCTCTCCCGATCTGGTCGTTGAAGTAGTATCATCAGGAAGCTACAGGAGAGATAGGTACGAGAAGTTTGTTCTTTACGGGAAGTACGGTGTCAGAGAGTACTGGATCGTCCTGCCACGTGAGAAGGTGATTGAGGTCTGGTGCCTGAAGGATGGCAGGTACGTTCTGCACTCCGTTGCTGCTGAAAAGGGTGAGATTGAGTCCTGCGTACTTGAAGGTTTAAAAATCAGGGTTGAGGAGGTTTTGAAATGAAGGAAGCCGTAGTTGATAGGCCAAAGGAGAAGGTCTGGACCTACGAGGACTACCTTCGCCTTACAGACGATAAACGTTATGAGGTCATAAACGGGAGGTTATATGAGATGCCTGCACCTACGCCCTGGCATCAGGACATCTCAAGAAATCTTGAGTTTTTGATGTGGAACTTTGTCCAGGAGAAGAAGTTGGGCAAGGTTTATGATGCTCCCATAGACGTGGTTTTGGGTGATAGGTACGTTCTCCAGCCAGACATAGTCTTCATATCTAGGGAAAGGCTTAAGATAATAGGCGAGAAGGCCATAATGGGGCATCCTGATCTGGTAGTTGAGATAATCTCTCCTGCTACCGTAAGAAGGGATACGGTCGTTAAGAAAGAGATATACGAGAGGTTTGGGGTTAAGGAATACTGGATAGTCTATCCTGAGGAGAAAGCCGTTGAGGTGTGGGTTTTAGGCGACAGGGGTAAGTACGAGCTTTTCAGCGTGGCAGAGGGTGAGGGGAAGGTTAAGAGTAAGGTTCTGGAGGGACTGGAGATAGACCTTAAGGAGGTCTTCAAATGAAGTTAAAGGGGAAAGATTTGCGAGGGTATAATTTGAGGACGAAGGAGGTTGAAAATGGTTGTAGCAGTTAAAGAGAGGCCAAAGAAAAAGGTTTGGACCTACGAAGATTATCTGAAACTTACGGACAACAAACGGTACGAGGTCATAAACGGGAGGTTGCACGAGATGCCTGCGCCCACGACAGAGCATCAGAGGATACTCGGGAGGCTCTATAAGGTTATAGATGGATTTGTGGAGAAGGTCAAAGCGGGAGAAGTCTTTATATCCCCCGTTGATGTTATCCTTTCCGAAGCAACAGTGGTACAACCGGATCTTCTTTTCGTCTCCAAGGAAAGACTTGATATAGTCAAAGACCGTATCTTCGGCTCTCCCGATCTGGTAGTTGAGATAATATCACCTGCTACTGTGCGGAGGGATACGGTCGTTAAGAAGGGCATCTACGAGCGGTACGAAGTCAAGGAGTACTGGATCGTGTATCCTGAAGAAAAGACCGTTGAAGTGTGGGTTTTAGGCGACAAGGGTAAGTACGAGCTTTTCAGCGTGGCAGAGGGTGAGGGGAAGGTTAAGAGTAAGGTTCTGGAGGGACTGGAGATAGACCTTAAGGAGGTGTTTATCCCCCGGCCGTAAAATAGAGCCTATGCCCAAAACCGCATCCCTTGAAAGCCCTGAGGACGTCCTGAACCTCTCAAAGAGGTACCTGCAGAATGCGAGGGAGATGTTGAAGAGGGCGGGTGTGGATGAGGATGTAGAGGCTTACGAGGATGTGAAGTACGTATCTTCGGCCAGCGGTATAGCGTATCTGGCGGCCCTTGAGGCAATCAGGGCGCTTCTGATGGAGAAGAGGGGGTGGGATGCCAGCGAAGTGGAGAAGAGGACGAGGGAGATAGGGAGGTTGAGACAGGTCCTGAAGGGTCTGCCTCTCGGTAAGGACATAGACAGGTTGCTGAAGCTTTTGAGGGACGTCTATAACATCCTCCACCTTGGGGGATACTACAGGAGGTTGCAGAGTAAAAAGGCGATAGACGATGGTTTTGAGAAGGTTGAAAAGATAATACGCATAGTGGAGAAGCACGTTTCCCGGCCATAGAATGAGGCGATGGCCGTCGTAAAGACACCTACGACCCCACAGGAGCGTTTGCAACTGGCCAGGAGGTACTTACAGAACGCCAGGAAGACCCTGAAGAAGGCCGGGGTTGATAGGAGAAGGGGGGCGTACATAGACCTCAAGTACATCTCCGAAGCCTCCGGGACGGCTTACTTAGCGGCCTTAGAGGCACTGAAGGCCATCTTCCTGTGGGAAGGGTTGATCTCGCCGGGGGATATCAATCGCAAGCTCAAAAAAGTTGATATGTATGACTCCTATTTGAAAAGGCTTACACGAATAGGGAAGGATAAAGATCTGTTGCGGGGTCTGTTCAAGGACGTCTACGATATCCTTCACATAAGCGGGTACTATCGGGAACTGCAGAACAAAAAAGCCATAGATGCGGGCTTTGAACAGGTTGAAAAGATAATACGCATAGTGGAGAAGCATATCGGCGCATAACTTCCCCACACGCGCGCTGTTCGGGGGTATAATGAGGGGTGAGGATGGAAGGGGGAAAAGTTTGGGTAAATGTTGTGATTGGAGTTTTTGTGATGTTTTCAGCATCTTTTAGTTTCCCAGTTAATCTTAAAGCGGAGGATACCAACAGTTCTAATAACTTTGAATATTTGTTAAAATCTGGTAAGTTCAAGGATCTTTCCATTGGGGAGATATATAATCTTGTTAAAGAGCAGGAAAGCCGTCAAATCATCTCCAGCGTGGATGGGTTGGGGGCGGCGGTGGATTCCCTCAAAGCCAACGACGCCGCAGTCATAGAGTATCATGACAAAAGAGTTTTCGACTACAAAGTCGGCTCCCTCTCCGGCGGGAAGGATGTTTATGTAAAGATTACTGCCAATGGGATAGGGCCAGGCGGATACAGTCTTATTTTCGAAGCTTATTTACTCGATCGAAATAACTCGAATGATACTATTTATTTAGGCGGGGTTGCTCTGAGAAGGTGGGGCATGCCCCACACGTTGAGGAACAGCCCAATAGAGAGGAGATTTGCTTATCTTTGGGAAGACGTCCAATCTTTTATCAAAGCACTCCGTGTCTATGAGTTCAAGGACGAGAATGGCAATGTGAGATATGTGGCGTTTTTTGCTGCTCAGGAGTACTTGGACGAGATTGGCGAGTATAACCATTACTATAACATAGTTGTCATTCCAGAAGAATGGATGAAAGGAGAGGGAACTGGTGCTGATAAAAAGTCTGAGCCATATATGATTGTTTGGAGAGTGCCCGGAGTGCCCGAAGAAATAAATAATGTGTACTTTGCTTCTTATTATAGTAGCGCAAATAAGAAATTCTATTACTCTCTGATGGTCTCAGTAGGAGATGGAAGTAAAGGTTACACACACTTGGGGTTTGTTGACGAGCGTGAAAAGTCACTGTACTGGGTTGGAGGTAATGTTGACCTTGAATTTGACCCAATTAAGAAGGGAAAAGTGTATATTGTCTCCCTCGGCGACGACCAATAACCCCTCTCGTCCCGCCTCAGACCACCCCGAAGTCCTTCGGCTCAAATCCTTCCGGGTTGAGTATCTCAACCTCCCCCTTGTCCTTATACCTGAAGACCATTAGGCCATTCTTGAAGGCAAACTTCTCAACACCCTCCTGAAGGTTTATACCGACTACTGCCCCGTATATCCTGTAGTTCCTGAACTCCGGAAAGAACTCTAAGAACTTGTCCTTCAACTTCTTGACAAACTTCCTGACGTCCTTAACCTTTAGGCTGGTCTTCGCCTCAACCACAACCACGTACCCATCCCCCACGGCCAGAAAGTCTATCTCAATTTCCTTATCGCCCTTCCTTCTCTTTATGCCTTTACTGATGGCGAAGTCCTGAAAGCCGGCGTTTTTGAGAGCGTCCTCTATGTTGTCAAATATTATCTTCTCGCTGTAGCTCTTCCACACGCCGTTCAACTCCGCCACCGATCTGGTCGTCTTCTTCACCTCAAGGCTCAGCTCTTTGATCATCCTATCTGTCTCCTTAAGCTGCTTGTCCGTCTCCCTCTGGAGTTTTGCCAGTTCCTTAAATATCTCCTTGATCTTCCTTTCGGTCTCCTTCTGGCTCCGCCTGAGTTCCTCTAACCCTTTCCAAAATTCTTCCCTGTAATCCCTCATCTCCAAATTCTAAGGGAGAGGAGCGAGGGGATTCGGTGTAAGGCACATAAACCCGACGACGCCCAATAACCCCTACAACCCCTCCCTCTCTAAAATCTCCATCAAAGCCCTCTTCTTCCTGTGCGTCTCCTTCAGCTCCCCCATATACTCCTCAAACTCCTTCCCGTACCCTCCCCTTGTTGCCCACTCCCTCGCCTTCTTCAGGACCTCTGCCGCCATCTCGTAGTACTTCCTTTCCCTCATATCAATCAAACTCTCAACCATACCGTAGGTCATTACGACCTCGTAGGCGTAGTTGGGGTCAGAGGCGGCTATCCTATCAAGGAAGGAGAGGACGGTATCCACGTACGAAGGGGAGGATTGGACGATCTCCACGAGCTTCGGGACGGTTTTCTTCAGCCTCTCGTGATCCCCCAGTTTGGCGAAGACCTCCGCCTTATCAAGGGGTCTTATGCTCCGCTCCATCACCTCAAGCACCCACCCCTTCAACCCCTCATTCCAGAAGCCGTACTCTTCGGCGAAGCGTTTCAACTCTTCGTAGGTGTAGTAGGAGGGGGAGCGCACAAACCTGCTTTTCAATATCTCAAAGGCGTCCTCGTACCTCCCAAGCCGTACGTATAAGTCCTTGAGGGAGGACTTCAGGTCGTCGCTATCCGGGAACTTCTTTAAACCCTCCTCCGTTAGGGCCAGGGCCTCCTCGTACCTTCCGGCGCTCTCCAAGGCATATATGAGCCTCCTGTACTTGTAGGGGGTGTCAGGCTCGCCTATCAGTTCCCTTAACTTCTCGTAGTTCCCGGTCTTGATGTACAGGTCTTCAACCTCCCCCTGCAGTCCGGCGGCGAGGAGTTTTTCAACGGCCCTGTCTATAAGGGTCGGCGATGTGAGTATGTATTTGTACTCCTCCATTGCGGCATCCCCGGCTATCCCATCATCCATCTTCCGCAGATCTACCACGAAGTCTGTGAAGCTTTCGGGGATCTGCTCCATCTCGCTCAGGACCTTCAGGTGGAGTTTTAAGGCGTCGTAGAAGGCGTCATAGACGTTGTCCGTCGTATAGAAGGAGGTGGCATCCACCAATTTCCGGACGACCTCCCTTAGAAGGGGTTCAACGGCCTCCGGCCCCCTCTCCTTCAGGAGGACCTCTATGCGGGGCTTGATCTCCTTCCGGTAGCGTTTCACTACGGTACCCGGTTGTTCCGGTAGGTCGGGGTCGTACATCCTCCTTATGTCTCGCAGGAGGGCCTTCTCCGCGCTGCTGCTCCCCAGGTCGCTCTGGACTGCCGTTATTACGTACTTGCGGGCGCCCGGGTAGGTGTTTATGAGGTCGGTGATGAGGGATATCAGGCGGTCCTTTGGCCACTTCTGGAGGTGCTTCCGGATGTCCTTAAGGGAGATCCTCTCAACCTTATCCTCCTCAAGGAGGTAGAGGAGGACGGCCACGACGTGCTTGCAGAAGGGTTCGTCGTAGGGGCAGGTGCAGTAGGGTTCGGGTTTCTCTCCGAGGCGGATCTCAACCGTATAGTAAGGCTCGTAGGAGCCGAGTACCGTCGCCTCAACCCTGTCCCCTA
>JALWYV010000059.1 GCA_027003075.1 Caldifarciminota bacterium
TGGGGAGTGGCAGAGGATAGCCCTGGCGAGGACCATGTACAGGGAGGACGCGGATATCGTCATATTTGACGAGCCTACGGAGAACCTGGACCCGGAGGCGGAGTTTGAGATCTTCAACTTCATGATGAACCTCTACAGGGATAGGACCCTGATACTGGTCACCCATCGCCTCTGGAGCGTCAGGAACGTGGACCGGATCTTCGTCTTCAGGGAGGGTAAGGTGGTGGAGGAGGGAACGCACGAAGAGCTGCTCCGCAGAGGAGGGGAGTATGCGAGAATGTGGCAGTTTCAACTTAGAAAGTACGGCCTTAAACCTTGATGTGGGAGGGGAGCCGTACGGCTCTCTCTCCTTCGCTGGACTGCGGATTTCCGAACGGATTTCCAAACGGGAGGTGCTTTGATGCTGTTCGTAATCGCTCAAACTTACATCCCAAAACTGGGCGATGTGAAGATAGACGGGCATCTGGAGGAGGTCTGGGACTCCGCCCTGACCTTCAGGGACTTCCGTCAGCAGTACCCCACACTTGACGGGGACATACCCTATCCCACGACCGCTAAGTCTTCTATACGGACAGGGCCATATACGTCGCCTTCATATGCAAAGGCAGAAAGCCCGTCCTACAGAGGGGAAGCAGGGGGGACCTCTCCCCCGACAGGGTATCCTTCGCCCTTGACCCCTACGGCGGGGACGGTAAGAGGTACTACATCTTCTCGGCAGATGCCTTCGGCAACAGGTCGGACGTTGAGGTGAACTCCGGGATGTTCAATTCGCAGTGGGATACGGAGTGGGAGGCGGCCGGCAGGATAACGGAGGACGGCTACATCGTTGAGATGAGGATCCCCTTCAAGGCCTTCCGGTACCGGAGGGGGGTGGTGTGGGGGATAGCCTTCTCCCGATGGACCTCCGACGGGTACCAGATGCGCCTCCCCCTGAACCGGCGGGGCGTGTTCCCGGACATGCAGCCCGTCCTCCTGAACGCCCCCCTCTCGTGGGCCTTGAGCCTTATGCCCTACGCCACCTACAGGAGGGACTCCCTTCGGGACTTCTGGACGGGGGAGTACAGCCTACGGAGGCGTATGTACGGCGGCGGGGACGTAAGGCTCACCCTTGAGGACAACTTCGTCCACCTGACCATCAAGCCAGACTTCGCGGACGTTGAGTCCGACCCCTACTACATAAACGTTGGCCGCTACCGGTACTTCCTCCAGGAACGGAGGCCCTTCTTCACCCACGATGACGAGCTTTTCAGGCCCAACTTCAACGAGTTCCTCCCCTACTCCATGCTGGTCTATACCCGCAACATCGGGGCGGATATCTACGGCAACGAGGTTCCCATAACCTACGGCGTCAAGGGAGGGCTATCGCTGTTCGGGACGAACGTCGCCTTTATGAACGTGCGCACCGACTCCGGACAGGACTGGAGGCTCTTCAGGACCAACTACAAGGGTAAGTACCTCTCCGCGGGGGCGTTTCTGGGCAGGTACGGGGGGTACTACCCCCTGCCGGATCCCCTCAACCCCGGCCGTTCCGTAAGGGTTCCCGATACCAACGTCCTCGCCGACGTGGATGTGGCCCTCAACTACGGCTACTTTCAGGGAGGTTTCGCCCTTATGTATGCCGACTACTACGACGGGTTGGGCGGTTGGCGGAGCGGCTGGGTCAGGAACTGGGGCTTAGGGTACCGGTCCCCATACTGGGTGGTGGGATTCTCCTACAGCGAGATAGACTCCCTCTTCTACGCCGAGAGGATAACCTACATGCCCTACGCCGCCTCCAGGGATATGCTCTTCAGGGTTAGGCGTACCCTCTACCGCCTCCGCAACCTCAACTACCTCTCGTTGGGAGCCGCCGCCTTCCTGAACAGGGAGGCCGGAGAACCCTTCTCCAGGGGGGTGATCGGGGAGATGGGTCTGGGGTTCGGCAAGGGACACAACGTCTTCGTCAGCGCTCACTTTGGAAGGCAGTACGAGTACGACCCCTACAGGGATACGCTGGTCAGGTTCTACAGCAGACAGGTTTCCCTATTCTCCTCCTTCAACCTCCGGGCGAACTACCTGCAGTTTGACCTCTCCACCGGAAACTTATACAACTACGCAACGGGCGACCTCGGAACCTACTCCAAGGCCCACTTCTATCTGCCGTGGAGGATCTCCCAGTTCCTTAGCGTATCCAACGGCCTGTCGCTGTGGAACTATCCGGGTATGCCCCCCACCATAAGGAACATCCTCCGCCTGACCCTTTCTCTGGGGAACGTAGCCACAGCGAGGATCGGATGGGAGAAGGTCGTAGAGCGTCCGGACGTCGTGATGGGGATATACGACCGGGCGTGGGTCTTCCTCTCCTTTGAAAAGGGTCTGACCGGCTTATACGTCTCCCTCAATGCGAGGCTCAAACCCACCGACACCCTCAACCTCAACCCCTTCACCTACGAGAGGGCGGACTACATCTTCGGTGTCAAACTCAAGGGGTACCTGCGGATGTGATAGCGGATATGAAGATAAATAGGAGGCATACCTTTAAGATTGGGTAATACGCTTTCTGATTATTGATGGTCAAATCCTGGGGTCAAGGTTCGATAGACATCCTTTTAGTCCTATCTTATATTATTGGTCACACTTCCTATCTTGCTGAAAACCAGTGATAATCACATCATGCCTTTATTTCTAATCCTGTCATTCGTTTCATTCCATCAACGAAATCCCCAACAAGAGTCTTTTCTGCCATATCGTTGAGATAAAAGGTTGAGTAAAGGTTGAGTTATGATATAAATGTTCTACCAAAGCAACACCCTTATATTTTCACATTCCATATTTCTACAGCTTTCTTTGCAAAATCCTTTTGTCGGGAGTCTATTTCATAATCCGACCACTTAGTATACTCAGCTAGTTTTTGCGTAATTAGTATTTCGGATTGTTTGTAAATTTTCTTTTTTTCGTTAAAGGATCCATTTTTTATCATACTATTCATTTTTTTATCCAGAAGGGTAAGATTACCAATCCTGCGATAATAAGTTTTATGCAAGTCTTCATTAAAGTATGGCCAGTCTCTTTGTAGGTTACTAGGATGTACTGGAAGCACGTGCTCCAAATTTAACTTTTCGGGATCCTCAATAGGTTTAAGTTCTGAAGTAGATCTATACGCTTGTTCTAATTTTCTTAGATAGTATCGAGCAAGATAACTTTTAGAAACTGAAGCAATTTCAAAAGATTTTTGGAATTGTTCGTCTGTAGGTATTACATCTTTTGTATGATCTAACAGCTCTCTTACAGTAGTTATTTCCCCGTTACTTATAAGCTTTGCTATTTCTGAGAACTTTTTTTCAAGCGTTCCAGAACCTATTGCGCCAATGATAAGATTTCTTACAGACCATGATACTATTATCTTTAATGCTTTTTTCACTTCCTCCTTTTCATTCTTCCATATATCGAATAAGGCGATTAAAAGTGGTCTATTTTGTGTTAGCCGTAATTCCAATAATTCACCCATATATACACGACATTCATTAGGGAAATTATCCCAGAAAGTATGATGTGGGTTTAAAATTGCAAGATAAGTTTCAGAATTTTTTTCTAAATTACTAAGCAATGTAACGGCCTGATTTTTGTTTTTTATTTTTCCTTTTATATTTTTATAAAGCTCCTTTTCACGAGTTAAACCATATTTTGAAGACCAGTAATATCTTATATAATTCAAAATCTCCTCTTCCCCAGCTCCCGATTCTATGGCTCCTGTGAATCTTGTCCACTTGTCTTTTGCTTCTTGTATCCGATCTCCTGCTCTATTGAATAAATAATTCTTAATAAGATCCGTTTGTGACAAAATTAATCCTCTGTCATTTAATGTCTCGAAAACGGTAAAAGCGTTTACATCATCTGACACGGTAACGATTATTATCACAAGCTTATCTTTAATAAAATCAACTAAATCTAATAGACCACCAATATTTTCACTTTTATGCTTATTGCTAACATATTCTCTTAAAAACTTGTAAGCTTTTTTAAGTCTTTCATGGGAGGCTCTTGAGGGAGCTACGTCTTCACTCATTACCAAGTTTCTTACATAGAATTCGTTATCTACATCATTAAGAGTTAATCTTTGTTTCTTATCTTCATCCCTGTAGCTTTGTTTTAATATAAATTCACCTTCAATTGCGATTGCTTTTTCCTTTTCCTTTATTTCTTTCAAAAAGTCTCTTACCGCGATAAAAAATAAACTTATAGTTACCAATCTTTGCTGTCCATCAACTATTTCCAAATAATCTCCTTTATCTGTAACTACTATTGTGCCTATAAAGTACTCATCTGGGTACGAATTTGCGATATCATCAAAAAGCTCTTTAATATTTTCTATTTCCCATGCAAATGATCTTTGATAAAGTGGGACCTTTAAAAAGTTATCTGACAAAAAATGTCCTATTCCATCCGATTGGAAGGATATTTTAGTTAAACCCTTCGACATACCTTTCTACCTCCCGGCATCCCTATTAATGCTTCTATGGTTTGCAAGCTAAATATTATATAGCCGACATTTAAAGACACGAACCATATTAACATCCTTACAACCTAACCACCTTCACGTAAGGCCTGTTTCCGAGGACATCGTCAAAGGAGTGGGTGTCGTGCGTGACCAGTATAACCTGTATACCCCGATTCCTGTGGAGTTCGTCAACGATCTCCCACACGTCCTCCCTCCGTTCCGCATCAAGGTGGGTCGTCGGCTCATCCAGAATGAGCAGGGGGGCTTCTCCCTGTTCTTCTCGCAGTATCTCCCGCAGGGCCATTATGTAGGAGAGGTACAGGGCTGTTTTCTCCCCGCCGCTCAGGGCGATCTGGTCCGTCCCCACCCTCGCACCGTAGGAGACCGAAACCTTCTCACCGTTGTGCAGTGTCAGAACGGGCATCAACTCTTCGTCTAGCTCAAGGCGGCTATAGGAGACGCTATGGCCGAATACGTTCAGAAAGTAATGGGCGACCCTGTTTTCAAACAATCTTCTTCGGGACTCTATGAACCTTCCCCTCCCCTCCTCAACCCTGCTCAACATCGCCTCTACCATCGCGCTTTCCTCCATAAGTACCTTCCATCTATCGTGGTACTTTACGAGGTTTTTTAACTTCGCTTTCACCTCCTCAAGATCCCGTCTGAGGGAGGAAAGTTCAAGGTTCAGTTCGCTCATCCTTTTGGTTATCCGTCTTTCTTTCTCACGCAACCCATCCAGTTTTTCCCTTACCTCCCTTAGAAGGGTCTCCGGGTTGCCGATCTCCCGTATCTCCTTCTCTGTCCTATCTCTTTCCTTCTCCTTCACCCTCAGTTCCTCCCTTTTCCTTACGTACTCCCTCTTTTCCTCTAGCCTTCTTTTAATTTGCCCAAGATAGGCGAGGAGATCGTCGGGTGCATCCGGATAACGCTTTCTCATATTCTCCATCTCACCTGTCAGGTGTCCCAGATTCTTTGAAAGATCCTTTAACCGCCCCTCAACCTCCTTAAGGCGGCGGTAATCCCGCAGAACATCGTCCCCTATTTCGGCGAAGGCCGTTACCTTTTCCGTCGGAATGGAAATATGGGGGTACCTCTGCACCTCCTTTCGGGCGCCGATGTACCTTTCGTGGTCGTCTTTTATTCGTTCCATTTCCTTGAGTATCTCCTCTGCTCTACCCTTCAAGATCTTTCCTATCTCTTCCACCTTCTCTCTGATCTCCGACACGGAAGTGTGGGGAGAAAGCACCAGCCCATCAAGGGATTTTAACACATCCTCTATACGCTCTCTCAGGCTTGTGTACGCCCTGAACTTATCCTCAAGGGTCTCGTACTTCCTCAGCTCCACATTCAGGTTTTCAATTTCTCTCCCTATGCGTGTTAAGTTGTTCTCTATCTTTCGTAATAGACCCTTACCGTTCTCTGGAAGTTCCCTTCCGCAGACCGGACAGGTCCCTTCCCCCCTCTCCAGAGCCTTTTTCCTTTCCGTTTCGTGCCGCAGTTCCGTTTCCAATTCGGCCCTTCTCCTTCTCAAACTTTCCAGTCTCTCCCTGAACTCCCGGTAATCGGGAACACCCCCCAGAACCCTGACGATCTCACCCTCCAGCCTCTCCATCTCCCTCAACCATCTCCAGATCTCCCGCAATCTATTCAGGCGATTATCCACCTCTTTCAGGGACTCTTCCAGTTCCTTGTATCTCCTGTGGGCATCCTCCGTCTCCCTCATCTCCACGATGGCGCGGGCGTAATCTCTGACTTGTCTGACCGTATCGGGATCTCTGTCCGCGAACAGTTCAATATTATCCGATAGGCGCTCTCTCAGGCTCCGGATCTCCTCCGTAGCTGCGTTGATCTGGTCCTTCAGCGTTCGTACTGCTCCGATTATCTCGTTCAAACGTTTCTCGTCCTCCTCAACTCTACGCAGGACACCCTCAATCTCCTCCGGTTTTATACCTTCCTCCACAGCCACCCCCATACCCTCCATTTCAGCCTGTAACTTCGCTATGTCCTCCATGAGAGCCTTCAACTTCCCTTCCAGACTTTTCTTCAACTCAACTTTCCTCTGGAGTTCCCGCTCAAGTTTCTCATGATGTTCCATCTCCTCCCTTACCTTCTCGTTGTACATCTTTAGCCTTTCTCTCTTTCTCCCCAGACATACGTCCTCAGTCTCCATTATCCGTTTCCTGACTCTGAGTGCATCTATCCTGAGCCTCAGGTCTCCTATTTCCAGCGTTCCATAGCCCGCGAATTGGTCGTCTATCAGGACGAGGTTTTCCCTTATCCTCTCCTGCTCCTTTACGTTCTCCTTCAGAATTTCCCGGAGTACGTCAATTAGTTCCCTGATAGTATCTATTCCGAGGCTGCGACGGACGACGTCTGCTATCTTCCTTGGGCTATCTCCGAGGGTACCCTGTCTTATGTAGTAAAGGGTACGGAACCGTTCCAGACTTCCCGGAAGGCCCGCTATCCTTCTGGCCTCGTCCGGAAGCAGTTCCTTCTTCTCCTTACCGTTCTCCCACCTTATGGAGTGGTTTATCTTCTTACCCTTCAGGCTCAGGAAAATTTCAAAACGCAGGATGCCGTCTTCAGTTTCCACCTCAAGGGATATACTTCCCCCCGGATTCCCCTTCCTTATGTTGTAGGCAACGGTATGAACCTGATCCGGGTAAAAGGCGATCTCTATGGCGTCCAGTACGCTGCTTTTTCCCACACCGTTCGGCCCGACTATGGCCGTTATATCCCCGAACTCCAGCCTCCTGCTCGCGTGCTTACGAAAGTTATTCAGATAGGCTTTCCTGAGCATCTCTCACCCTTCCCGTGATGTTGTACAGTTCGCTTATTATCCTCTCCCTGACCTCGCGCTTTAGAGCCTCAATTCTCTCCTCTATACGCCTTTTCTCCCCCCTTCGGGCCTCCTCCTTCCGCACTTTCAGATCAAGGATCTCCTCTATCCTGTCCCCTACTCCTCTTACGATAGGTGCGTACTCACCGAAGACGGCGTACTGATCAATACCTCCATCCTCTTCCCCGTTCTCACGTACGTTCACTTCAAACCTGTGGGTGATCCGGAGTGCGGCCAGATCCTCCTTTTCAAGTGCGCTCAGAAGGTGGGACTGTATTTCAGAGAACCCGTCCCCTCCGGATAGGACGTCCACGGCAAGGACCGGAGCCTTTGTATCCATCCCCTTCAGTATAGAAATCAGGGTTCCGAAGTCCTCCCTGAACCTTCCAAATTCCCCTTCCTTTACGGTCGCCTTTAGAAACGGTCTGCTCGTGGGCAGGGGATGGTAGAATACGGGTCTGCGGGAGGAATTCCAGTAATATACGGGTATATCGTCCCCTTTGACATTGGCATCCTCCGGGTCCATTAGGTTCCTCAACTGGGGGGCATCAAGGTCAAGGAACACGACCCCCTTCATTACGGCCCTCTTAAACATCTCAAGGACCTTCTTCCTCCCATAAGTTCCCTCCAAGTCCTCGTATATCCTCAGGAGTTCAAACACGTCCCAGGCCTCTCCCATATCCTGATACTCAACCGAGCCGGGATTTACGAATATCCGGGGGGGCCTGACAACCAACTTCCTCTTGTGGATGTGGCCGTTAAATACGTATACGAAGTTATCCGGTATGTCCTCTATACGATAAAACTCCGGGATCCCCCAAACGTCCCCTATGGTTTGGTGGGTGAGCAGAATGGCTTTCCTGCCGTTCAGCTCCTCCGCTGCCCCGTGAAAAGTGGCGCTCAACCTTCTAAAATCGTCCCCCTCATCGTGATAGCCTACGGCCACTATCGGCACCCTCGCCCACCCGTCTATGATCCTGTACTCCCCGGCCCTGACGATGACGAGGTCTCCCCTGTCCGTATAGGGCTTGAGGGCGGTCTCTATTACGGTGAATGGCTGGTTTTCTCCGTCGGCGTAGCGGCGGAAGTCGTGGTTCCCCTCAAGGAGTATCACCTTTATCCCGGCGTCAAGGAGGGTTTTGAGGCCGTTGATGGCGGTGTTGAGGTCGTTGAAGATGGTGGCCGACGCCCTCCCCTCAAGGAGGTCCCCAAGATGGGCGACTATGTCCGGTTTTTCCTCCAAAAACAGGTCAAGGGCGGCCCTGAAGCTCTCATACACGTCCCCTTTCCGTACGCTGGCAATGTCCTTCTCCTCCGTCCTCCATCCCCTACCCCCACGGTAGAGGGTCGCACCGAGGTGGGTATCCGTGAAGAAGCCGATCCTCATCCCGCCGGCAATTGTAGGGTGGTAGCAGGAGAGGTAAGGTGGGAAATGATGCATCTGCACGTTTAAAATTTTACCGGAATGTGGAATGCATCCATACCTGCCCGCGGGTCTTCGGGATATTCAAGGAAAGCTTCACCTTTCGGAACGGTAATTTTACCATAAACCGCGCACAGATGAACCATAACTTTTACTTACCGAACGTTCGGCCGTATAATAGCGGGCGCTATGGGTTTTTTGCAGGAGAAAGACAGGGAGTACTTGCAGAACAAGTTCGCGGCAGAGCTGGAAAAGCCCGTCGTGCTTTTGTTCTTTAAGAAGAACCTCGGATGCGATTACTGCGAGGACGAGGAGAAACTCCTCAAGGAGGTGGCGGAGCTTTCGGATAAGATAGAGGTGGAGGTTAAGAACGTGGTTACGGACAAGGCCGAAGCGGAGAAGTACGAGATCCACGACGCCCCGGCTCTGGCCATCCTCCAGAAGAACGACGACGGCGCCCTCGTAGACTTCGGCATGAGGTACTTCGGCATACCCGCCGGTTACGAGTTCTCTGCTCTCATAGAGAGTATAGTTCTCGCCTCTACGGGCCGTTCCGGCCTCGCTCCCGAAATAGAGGAGCAGATAAAGGACATAGACAAGGACGTTTACATCTACGTCTTCGTTACGCCCACCTGCCCCTACTGTCCGAGGGCGGTCCTCACGTCCCACCGTTTCGCCGTTGCCAACCCCCACATCAGGGGCTACATGATAGAGGCTCTGGAGTACCCTAACTGGGCGGATAAGTACCACGTTCACGCCGTTCCGAAGATTGTGATAAACGATATAGTGGAGTTTGAAGGGGCGTACCCCGAACCCTTCTTTGCTGAGAAGATAAGGGAAGCGGTGGCTTTAACAAAGTAAAAGGAGGTTTTGACCCATGACTTCGCCAAGGAGAAGGCAGTCTGCCACGAGAGGGAGAAAGCGTAGAACCCACTGGAAGGTGCGTAAACCTGCCCTGTCAACGTGTCCGTCCTGTGGCAAGCCCAAGCCTCCCCACTTTGCCTGTCCCCACTGCGGTTATTACAAGGGGAGGGTCGCCATAATCGTTGAAACGAGATAATGCGCGTAGCGTTAGACGCCTTCGGGACGGACAACGCCCCCGTACCGGAAATAAGGGGTGCGCTGAAGATCCTTGAAGACGAGAAGGATATTGAGGTCATCCTCGTAGGGGATGAGAGGAGGATAAGGGAACACCTCGGAAATGTACCCTCACGTCTCTCCATAGTCCACGCTCCTGAGGTCGTACACCACCACGATAAGCCCTCGGAGGTCCTCATAAAGAAACCGAACTCCTCCATGGCCGTGGCCATGGATCTGGTCAGGAGCGGGGAGGCCGACGCCTTCATATCCGCCGGCAACACGGGGGCGGTAATGGCCTACGCCCTGAGGAAGCTGGGCAGGATCAAGGGGGCGAAGAGACCGGCCATAGGGGCGCTGTTCCCCAACATAAACGAGGGTCGTACCCTCGTGCTGGACATGGGGGCCAACATCCACGTATCCTCCGATATGCTTGTCCAGTTCGGTATCATGGGGGCAGCCTTCTACAACGCCCTTTTCCACAGGCACCCCCGTCTCGCCCTGTTGAACATAGGAGAGGAGGAGCAGAAAGGGGGAGACGTCATAGTTGAGGCCCGTAAGAAGCTTGAGATGATGGACGCCCACTACCGTTTCGTCGGGTACGTTGAGGGACACGAGATCCTCATGGACAAGGCCGACGTGATCGTGATGGACGGTTTCGTTGGGAACGTCCTCCTCAAGTTCGGAGAGAGTATACTTTCAACCATCCTTGAGTTCATAAAACGGGAGGTGAAGGGCAACCCGCGCGCCCTCCTCGGTGCCATGCTGCTCAAACCCGCCTTTAAGGCCGTAAGGAAAAAGGCCGACTTTGAGGAGTACGGCGGTGCCCCTCTCATAGGTGTCAACGGTATAGTCATAATATCCCACGGCCGATCCTCCGCAAGGGCCATTTACAACGCCATACTCGTGGCCCGTACCCTCCACCAGCACAGACTCATAGAGAAGACTCAGAAGTACCTCGCCGAGGCCTTTCAGAGGAGTTAGGGGGCTTAACGTACGATAAAAGGGAGTTTTCCCTTAGTGCCGGTGGAAGGTTAGGAGATAGGGTTATGTTTCTGCTCTCTCTTTTAACCGTTATCATTTCTTCCTCCCTCTTACTGGCCCCTGTGTTATACCGTGAATTGCTTGATCGGGTTATATACTCAAAGGATATACAGGCTGCCATATCCTTCGCCTTATCCCTTGTTGTTATAAATCTTATCTCCTCGGTACTCAGGTACTTGAAAAGTGTTCTCTCTGAAAAGGAAGCCCTCAACAGGGCAAAGAGGAGGCTGGTAGATTACCTCTCCCGTTTTTACTCCAGTACTTTCGCGCCTCGGGCAATGAAGGATTAGAATTGATGGATTTATACTGATCAAGGTAACTTAAAGATTGAAAAAAGCCCCTACCCCAGGGTCTTACACCCTGAGAATAGGGGCATGATGAAAAAAATCATCACCGCCCTTATGGT
>JALWYV010000060.1 GCA_027003075.1 Caldifarciminota bacterium
GTACCCCTCTCTCCTCTACCTCCCTCCTGATATACTCCACATCCTCGTAGTTTATACGCCATACGAAGACTATACGGCTCTTGCGGAAGGAGATCTTCATCCTCGTCAGGGCTTTCCGGCTTATCCCGTAATTTTTCAGGATCTCCTCCCTCGGAACCCCAAGGATCTCATCGGCCATTATCCGGGCCTTTACAATAGAGGGTATCCTCTTCGCCTGCTCCTCATGGCTGGGCAGTTTCTCCGTAAGGGAGAACGTGTGTCCGCACAGTTTGCATCCGAACCTGAGGCCGCCATCCCTGTCCCCGTGCTTTTTTACGTAATAACTCCCACACCTGTTGCACTTTATGACGAACACAGTAGGGATTTTAGGCCTGCCATCTTGGGACACTATGTGGCTGAAATAGGCTTACCTTCAGATACTCCGGGGAAGCAGGCTTAGAATAAAAACAGATGGGTAGAAAGAGGCGTGGGACGGAGACGAGCAGCTTCGGGACGCCGGGTAGGGTGAGCCACGACTCAAGCCGTTTCTACTCCAGTCGCCTGTACGAGGACTTCCCTCGTGAGAAAAAGGTCAGATACGAAGAGAACGAACTGCCGCAGGAGTACCTCAACCGTATACTCTGTAAGAGCAGCGAGGATATGTCCGAGCTGCCCGACAGCAGCGTCCATCTGATGGTGACCTCACCCCCCTACAACGTTGGTAAGGAGTACGACCGAGACCTCTCCTTCAAAGAGTACAGGGAGTTCTTGAGGAGGGTATGGAGGGAGACCTACAGGGTACTCGTTCCGGGGGGAAGGGTGTGCATAAACGTCGCCAACCTCGGCAGGAAGCCCTACATTCCTCTGCACGCTTTCATAATTGAGGATATGCTTGACCTCGGCTTCCTGATGAGGGGGGAGATCATATGGGATAAGGGAGCGAGTGCCAGTCCGTCTGTGGCGTGGGGCAGCTGGATGTCGGCCACAAACCCGACGTTGAGGGACACACACGAGTACATCCTGGTCTTCTCAAAGGACACCTTCAGGAGGGCGAACCCGAAGGGGAGGGAGAGTACGATTTCGCGGGAGGAGTTCTTAGAATTTACGAAGAGCGTCTGGACCTTTCCGGCCGTTTCGGCGAAGAGGATAGGCCACCCGGCGCCCTTTCCGGAGGAGCTCCCCTACAGGTGCATACAGCTCTACACGTTTAAAGGTGAGGTGGTGCTTGATCCGTTCATGGGGAGCGGGCAGACGGCCATTGCGGCCTTGAGGGCGGACAGGCTATACGTAGGGTACGAGGTAAGCAGGGAGTACGTTGAACTGGCCCAGGAGAGGATAAGGAGGTTCCTTCTGAAACACAGGGCGAGGAGGCTGTTTTAGTGGGAGGACGGGGCTACGGGTTTATAATGTTCCCTTCCACCGATAGTGGTGGGGCGCCCTTCGGGGTTTTACCCCTTTACCCGGAGGGTGAGGGGAAAAGGGGAGAAAGGAGGGGGAAAGATGTTCGCATTCCTAACCTCCCTGATCAGCGGAGGGTTTGACACCCTCACCGTAATTGAGGTGGTCGGGCGGGGTGTGATCATCAAACAGGTGCCCCGCAATCTTACCTCCGTAAAGGCTATATACGGCTCTTTCTCCACCAACGCCCTGATACGTCCGTACATTTACGTAAAGAAAATTACCGAGGGCGACAACACCCTCCTTGAGATCAACATCCCCGAACCTCTCATATCCGAGGTTGACATAAAGGCCTTTCACGAGTGGTTAGACGGAAAGTTCGGGGAACTTGAAAGGGTACTCAAAGAGGCGGAAGAAGAAGCTGGGGCGAACGGGGGGCAATTTTTACAGAACACCTTGGGGATGAGGAAAACGCTCCAAACCTTTACGGTTCGGAGTGAAAGCGGCGGTATAAGGCTATCCCTCCCCGGCGGCTTAAAGGCGGAGATATGGGATGCCAGCGGTAAGAGGGTGGGGACGTACAGGGGCAGCCGTTTCGTCTCCCTGAAGCCGGGTATATACTTCGTAAAGGTGGGCGGTGAGGTAAAGAAAGCGATCGTCAGGTAGTCAAGGATTCGTATGCTTCTCGTAGTTTTTGACTTGGGATATACGGATAGTGTGGTGTGATATGCGAAGGACAGCGGTGAGCTGTGCGTAAACTTAAATCGCCCTCCTCATCCCGAACCTCCCGGTGGTGTGGAATGGTATCAGTATCCGGAGTTCTTGGAGGGTAGAGGGATACCTTTTGAGTTTAGGGTGCTATCCACGAAATATATATCCGATACTCCTGCTGACTACAAGTACATATGCGGTGATGGTGATGTGTTCGTTATAAAGAACCCCCAAGACACAAGCGTATACGTGATACTGAGGTGGTACAGGATAAAGGAACTTGAATCTTTGGTAAGGGAATACTGGTACGGGGACATAGAGGAGATATTCTTTTCTGTGGAGATCCGGCCGCCTCTGAGATTTCCAGAGGATAAGGGGAAGAGGATAGAGATGGACAAAGCGCGCATAAAGATGTTCTTCTATCTTCCGGATCTCCCGCTCATAGACTCGCTTTCCCGTGCGGTTGGGTGGCTTGATCTCCAATTCCTCCTCAGGATGATACGCCTCTCCCGATGTCGGGATGGCTCTGCCTGTTCCATCAGGATAACCCATGATGATAGGAGCGGCCATGTAGACGGCGCGACCAAACCTATGGCCTACGTTGAGTTCTTTCTCGCTCCGCACGACAGCGTTGTGGTATACGTCTCGCCTATATACGGGAGGTGATCACGTCCGAGGTTTAACGCAGGATCTTGTATACGACCAAGAAACCGCTTCCATGGACGTTTACATAACGGACCTCGTCGTAAGGGCCTAAGGTTTTCCTTCCGATCTGCGAGTACTCCCTACCTCCCCTTTTGAAGACGAAAACGGGGATGGTATCCTCCAACCTCAACATCCCGACATCCCCATAAGGTCCGAAGGTCCCATCGTCGGTCTGGACGTAGGTTTTCCCCCTCCTTCTGAACACAAAAGCGAAATGGCAATATCTGATAGTCAAGTCCTCGGTGTTCACACTATCGTAAGGGCCTAAAACCCTGCCCTCTATTTGCAGGTACTCCTTTCCATCTCCTTTGAACTTTAAAACGAAGTACTCCTTCATGTCCCCTTCGGATTTCAAGGAGATGTTCCCATACGGAATCTCAACGATGCGGGCTTTTTTGTAGGGTCCGAGGATCTTTCCATTAGCGTTGATGTAGGCTCTCTTTCCCCTCTTGAAAACGAAGGCGTAAAGCGTATCTTTAACGAAGAGGTTTTGGGTATCAATACCGTCGTAGGGACCCAACGTCCTGCTGCCTATCCTCAGATACTCCTTTCCTCCCCTCCTGAAGATGAAAACAGGAGTGGTATCCATGACATCTATAAACCTCGCCCAATCGTAGGGGCCAAAGGTCCAGTCGTTGAACTGAACGTAATACTTACCATCCCTTTTGAAGACGAAGGTCAGAGGGGAACTCCAGCCATAGTCTGGGATAATGGCGTTTGATATGTCAACACTCTCATAAGGACCCAAAACCTTGCCCTTCAGGGATAGGTACCATTTACCCTTCCTTTTGAAGATAAAGGGCGAGAGATCTTTGCTGAGGGGTTTGACATCCTCAAATGGGCCGAAGGTTTTCCCGTTCATCCACACGTACTTCCCATCTCCTTTCCTGAAGACTATGGCAAACACGTGTGATCCCTCCCGTAATCCAAAACTGCGGAAATGTTCAACCTCGTACGTTCCTTCGGGCATGTGAACGTACCTCTTCCCGTCCTCTCCCAAAACCACTTTAATCTTCCCCTCGTATTCGGCCAAAACCTCCTCTTGCGATGTGTCTTTTCCGACACCGATCTTCGGAGTGTTCAGATCTATTCTTATCCAAAGGCCCAGCTCATCGTCCACTTCCTCAGGTGATATGGGTTCAACCCTCCCTCCCCTGTTGACGTAAAGCTTTCCCTTTTCCCTGAAGACGAACTTGTATTTGTGGCTTCTGCGGTGCAGAGTCCATCCAACCGGGAGATTTATCTCCTCGTAAGGTCCAAACAGTAAGGATGTGTCTATCCGAACGTACTCTTCTCCGCCTTTTCTGAAGACGAAGGCAAACCTCGCCTCAGATGCACTGTGAAAAACCCTGACAACTTTAACATCCTCGTAAGGGCCGAAAACGGTATCCCTTGTTTGCACGTACTCTTTGCCGTCCTTTACGAAGACGAATGCGAAGTTTGGAGGTTTGAAGTCCAGTTTCTCTACGACTACGCTGTCATAAGGGCCGAAGTGTTTATCTCCCACTTGAACGTACCACCCCCTTTCCCTCTTCTCTATGGGTATCTCCGCATTTTCCCGCAAAGACCTGTACGCGATCAGCGAGAAGACACCCCCGACTATAAGAACCACACCTCCAAATATCACTATGAAAAGCCTCTGCCCCACTACAGTTGGAATTTTATATCCGAAAACGGTTTGTTGGGATTCCTCTAAGGCTCACGGGGACAATAACCACATCCTATCCAACTCCTTCACCCCCGCCATATCCTCAACCGCATCCTCCACCCCATCAATCCCCAGAGCCTTCAGGCTGAACCCTGCTATCCTCTTCCATTTCCCTATATCTGCCCCGTACCACGAAACCTCAAACTGTGAGGTCTCTATGCTGAACCTCAAGGGATCCGTACGCCAGTCCGGGCTTTCCGAAGGTGTGGAATACATCTCAAGGGAAATCCGAAACATCTCCCTTACCCTCTGCATCTCGGAGAAGAGCTTGAGGGACGTCTCAACGGCGGAAATTAGGCCCTCGTTTTCCGTCAGGATGCCAAGGAACCGGTGGTCGTATTCGGGCAGGGAGAGGGAGAAGGCCTCCTCCTTAGAGGAATACGTGATGTTGAGGTAGAGGGAGATCCTCAAAACCCTATCGTACGATACGCTCAACTCCCCCTTCAAGGCGTAGAGGGCGGAACGGAGTTCCTCGGCGAGCTTCCCGTCCCCTATGCCGCTCTCCCTTAGCAGGAGCCTCATATCTTCGCTTGAGGGGTTGCATACCTTAACCTCCCTCTCCCCTTCGTCCCCATCCGCCTCATACCGCAGCTCCATAAACCTCAACTTCTTCATAGGTCGGTATCCTCCTCTTTCCTAACCCCGATGCTGATATCCAGCTCCTTTAACCCCCTCCCTAATGCCTCTTTGATCTGCCGGACGAACTCCCTCGCCTTCTTGAAGCCCACACTTGACAGGGCGAACTCGTAAGCCCTCTCC
The DNA here is from genome assembly GCA_027003075.1 of Caldifarciminota bacterium. GTDB lineage: Bacteria > Hydrothermota > Hydrothermia > LBFQ01 > LBFQ01 > JAADCS01. Next base: position 5,261 of record JALWYV010000060.1, read on the forward strand.
CATAGGGCCTCGTCGCTTCCATGCCACAGGAGACGGAATCCCTTCGTATCCACATCAAAGGTCCACGACCTCCACCTGCCCCTTGGAAGATCCCCCCGAACGGTCATCTTGACCTCAACGAAGGAGATACCTCCGCGGCTCATGATACCCTTCGCCAGGTTTGCAACGTAGGTGCTGGCCATAACTATAGTTTCGTCGTCGCTTACGGTCTCAACAGCCTTGAGGTTGAACTCCGGCATGCCAAGGGCGAAGGTGAGGTCGTAGGAGTTGTAGTCAATGCTGACGGCGTACCTTATGTCCGTATCTTCGGAGTAGGAGACCTGAAAGTCTCCGTCCAGCTCGTAAAGGGCCTTATGGAGACCGGCGGATAGGCCTTCGTCTCTTACGCCCAGTTCCTTGAGCATGGCCTTTATATCCGTAGGGGTAGGGTTGCAAACCATGAGACTGTCCCTTTCCCCTTCGTCCGTAAGGTACTCTACGGTGAGTATCCTTGGGTTCCTCATAGGGGGGTATTTTTACCCTGTCCGGAGGGACACTATGTGGCTGGGAGGTAGGGAAATGGGGGACGCTGGAATTTCGGGCGTAGAATCGGGGTATGATAGCCCTAATGCACCTGCGTGAGGATTACGCCGCGGCGGAGATAGCCCAGAGGCTCCTGCTTGAGTACATGGATGAGATCTACCTCGTTCCAAAGGACTACCGCAGGGTGTGGAAGGACATACGGGGGATGCTTGAGAGTGTCAGGGCGGCCATATTCCTTATGGTGGACGAGGATGCCCCCTTTGACAGGGCGACCTTGAACGATCTAACTACGGTCATAAACCTCCAAAAACCCCTGTATATGGTCGTACCTCTAAATAAAGTGGGCTACTTCGAGAGAAAAGGGTGGAAGTCCCTCCCGAACGTCAAGTTCTTTACGTTTGCCCCGTGGGATCCGGGAAGTATCAGAAAGATAGTAGCCCGCATCGTCAGTAGCGGGAAGAAATCCCGCAAATCGGGTAAGGATGACCTCGTAGGTGTTATCATAGCCATGGGCCTGCTTATGCTTCTCGGTATGGCCCTTTCCTCAAAGGAATGAGGGTTAAGGTTGGGGTCCTCCTGATTGATACGTCCGTTCTGATAGACTGGGAGAACAGGTGGAAAGCAGATAGGAGTTTTTATGGCATTTCCTACACCCTGAAAGTCATAAGAGAAACCCTGTTTCCCGATGTGGCCATGTTCCAGATCTGGATACCCCATTTCGTTCGGAAGGAGCAGGAGAGGGGAGGTGGCGGGAGCAGGTTCTTGAACCACATGTTTGAGAGGTATCAGGCTCTCTTCAAAAAATGCTGCATAAGGAACAACAGAAACTCCATAATAACTTTCGGCAAGGGTATAGTCTTACCCTCCTCTCACAGGAATTTCGGCGAGGTAGATGCACTCTTACAGGCTAAATCTCTGTTAGAAAACGTGGAGAACCTACCGAGAACCTGCAGGGAATCCTTTGGGACAAAAAGCACACCGTTTATTCGGATAAAGATCCTTACCGCCGATAGGAGAGGCAACAAAATCCTGAGCCTCGCAAAGGAACACGGTCTGGCAAACATCGTACACGTATGGGATAGCATCGTAGGGAAGGATAAGAGACTGAAGGAACTTTTCCCCGGAAGAGTCTCACTACACTTATGAAAGAACCGGCCGTAGAATACCCTTGTGAGGTCGTTGGAGGAGGTTCGGGAGGTCCTTAGGGCGTACAGGGAAGAAATCCGCGAGAGGTATGGGGTGGAGATAGTGGGTATTTTCGGGTCCTACGCAAGGGGGGAGAATTCTCCGGGCAGCGATGTTGATATACTCGTGGACGTAAAGAGACCCATCGGTTTGAAATTTCTGGAGCTGTGGGATTACCTTGAGGAAATTCTAAAGGTTAAGGTTGACCTCCTAACCATCGGTGCCGTACGTCAGAAACCGAAACTTCTGGAGAGCATAATGGAGGATCTGGTGTATGTCTAAAAGAGATTGGACGCTTTTGGTAAACGACATAATTGACAGTATAACCAAAATTGAAGGTTATATTAAAGAACTTTCTTACGAGGATTTTATAATAGACGATAAAACCAAAGATGCGGTCGTTAGAAATTTGGAGATTATCGGGGAGGCAGCCGGCAAAATACCGAAAGAAATCAGAGAGAAATATAAGGACATACCATGGGCCAAAATTGTAGGGTTAAGAAATCGCTTAATACACGGATACTTTGCCATAGACTATGAGATCGTTTGGTATATTATCACGACAGAGTTGCCGGTTCTAAAATCGCAGATGGAAGAGATAAGTAAGAGCTGACAATATTTTGCAAACGAGTAGCACCCCTACAACCACACAGTGTCCTCTGATGCCCCTGTAGTCTGACTACCTCATGAGAGAGTACGCCAGAGCGATGAAGAACTACGCTAACTTCAGCGGGAGGGCGAGCCGGAAGGAGTTCTGGATGTTCCAGCTCTTCCTCGGCCTCATATACTTCGCCGCCCTGATTCTGGATGTGTATCTCGGCACCACCTTTGAAGAGGGCAGGAGCGTCTTTCAGGGGGTCTTTTCCTCCCTGGCCTTCCTCGTCCACCTCGTCCCCCTCATAGCCGTGACCGTGCGCCGGCTCCACGACATAGACAAGAGCGGCTGGTATGCCCTACTCTTCATCATCCCCGTAGTTGGGCCGATCCTCTGGCTCGTATGGATGCTAACCCCCGGAACGCGTGGTGAGAACAAGTTTGGGCCGCCTCCGGCGTAGGGACACTATGGGACTGAAAAGCAGTTAAAACGATGGTCTTGACAAAGTGGGCCTACGCGCGTATAATACACTCTTCCACCGATAACGGTGGGGGTGTCCTTCGGGGTTTAACCCCTTTACCCGGAGGGTGAAGATGGGGAGAAAGGTTTATGTACGTATTTATACTATAGGACAACATAAAATTAAAGATGTGTTGGATTACACCAAAAATCTAAAACTTATTGAGATATGGGCCCCTAAGAAGGGAGGAAAAGGGCATGCTAAAATTACAACATTAAAAGAGATAGAAGGTTTAAAGGAAGGTGATATAGTATTCATAGGATCGGGTGGTAAAGGGGCAGGAGATCCTAAAAAACGTGAGCTTATTGGAATTGTTCGTGTTATCGGTAAACCTCAGAAAGGTGAAAATGAGGAGGGTGTATGGGTAACAGTTGAAGCAGAGGTTCTTGAGCGATTCTTTGATGATAGGGGAAACAAAATAAAAGAGTGGCGCGATAAATGGCCTGAGTTTGAAAGTATTCTTGGAAGGCAAACTTCTTTTCAGAGGATTGCTACAGAAAGAGAAAAGTTTAAACCTATAATGGAAAAAATTAAGGAGGTTCTAAATGCTCAAAAATTTCGCGGAGACAGTTAAAACCATCTCCGACATCCTCCAAAACCACAATCCCAACGTAATCCTTTACGGTCCTCCGGGGACGGGAAAGACCTATACGGCGATGGCTGTAGCGTATTATTTGATAACAAAGGATGATGCTAAACTTCTGGAGGCCAAAAAAGATGAGTGGCTAAAAGAATTGGATAAATACCGGTTCAATCCCGAACAAGAGGATAGACAACAGAATAACTCAGAAACGCAAAACGAAGAACAGGACGAAAAACGGGGAAAGTGGGCTATCGTCCAATTCCATCCCGCCTATCACTACGACGACCTTATCCAGGGCATTGAAGTAAAGGAGAAAGATGGAAATATATCTTACGAAAAAGTCTGGAAGATCCTCGGTGAGATGAGCAGAGAGGCCCTGGTCGCTGCAGTACTTCCAGAGAAACTTCAAGATTACAGGAAAGGCGATAAAGATGATGAGAATAAACGAGACCAGATCTATCAAGAGGCCACAAAAAAATGGAGCGAGTTATCCAAAGAGGATCGCGAAGAAAAAGGTAAAAAAGCCCCGCCTTACATCCTCATCATAGACGAGATAAACCGTGCCAACCTTCCCGCCGTTCTCGGCGAGCTGATATACGCCCTTGAGTACAGGGGCGAGCCTGTTAAGACCCTATACGGCGACGAGTTGATAATTCCGCCGAACTTATACATCATAGGAACTATGAACACAGCCGACAGGTCTGCCGGTAGGATAGACTACGCTATACGCCGCCGCTTTACGTTCTATCCGATGCATGCCGATGGTGGGAAGGCAGAACTTACTTATGGAAAACTCCTTATGGAAGCCGTAAATGGATTTATTGAGAAGAATGTTTCCCCTGACTACGACCCCGAAGACATAAAGATTGGACATACTTACTTTATGAGCAAGGAGAAAGAAGACAATAAAAGGGTACAGGAAATTGCCCACAAATTCTTCTATCAGGTTGTTCCCCTGCTTTACGAGTACATACAGGATGGACTTGTTATACCTAAGAAAGACCATAAAAATGGTTTGTTGTCTATAACAGTTAATAACCAAGAAGTGAAATTTACGATAAGAGGAAATGTATGGACGCTCAAAGGGGGGAAACTGGTTGATGATAGTAGGCAACACGTTGCATTTTCACAATTCAAGGCAGCTCTTACAGGTAGATACCCATTACCTCTCGCTCTTTCAAAGCTGATAAAAGAAAGCATAAAGGTGGAAGATAAGGAAAATAATGAAATGTATGAGAGAATCAAGCAGTCCGTTATTGAAAGTTTGATGGGATGTGAGAAGGACGAGTGTATAAAGGTATTCAACAATTCCCTAAAAGTTTTCGCAAGTTTGGGAAATGCTTTTCATATTGAAACCGGAAAACCCCAAGAAGCCTATGTTGAAGATGAAAACTTTGATCTGACTATAGAACAGGATCAAGGTCAGTGGAAGCTAAAAGCAGTCATAAAAACGGGCAATGAATCTATACCAAAATTTGTAGATTCGTATAAGAATTTTCAAAACCTAATTGAAGAGAAGCGAAAGAAAGAAGAACAAAAGAATAAATCTAAGAGCAAAGGATCGCAACAGGAATCCCAACAACAACCCCATTTCGAAACCCATGAAAACAACGGGGCCGGCCAATAGGGTAAGGTGGAAGTACCTGCGCGAGGTTCCTGTTCCGAAGGAGTGGAGGGTGTGGTTGTGGGATGAAGATGTCAAGGCCCCTCTTGAAAAGCTCATTTATAGGGTTCTCACTTACGGGAAGTTTGAGGATATAAGGAAAATCTACGAGATGTATCCACAGGAGACCTACGAACTGGCCTTCCGCTACCCCGATATAAAACGAGGAGTCAGGTTCTGGCTGAAGGTGTGGCATGATAGAAAGGAAGATAGATGAGAGGTTGTTTGAAAGGATGGTGGAGCTTGGAAGGGGGATTACGGA
>JALWYV010000061.1 GCA_027003075.1 Caldifarciminota bacterium
CCCCCTTGGTGTCCAGATAACTGAGCAGGTCCTTGCTTGCGTACCACGTGTCCATAAGGACGTAGGCCGGTTCTATCTTCACATCCTCCAACGCCCACTGAAGCATCTCCATCGCTAAGTCTATCCTTCCTTCCCTATCTTCCTTATCCTCCTCCACACTCTGTAGTGTTTTTTATGCCCAAGAAACTCTGCTATCGCCTTTATACTACCCTTTCCCGCCACCATAAGGGCGGTGAGGATTTTTTTCATTATCATGCCCCTATTCTCAGGGTGTAAGGCCCTGAGGTAGGGGCATTTTTCAATCCTTGAGTTGTCTTGATCAGTGTAAATCCATCAATTCTAATCCTTCATTGCCCGAGGCGCGAAAGTACTGATCAAGACTTTGCCGGTGTGGCTCCTATCTGCGTTATCGGTTGACCTATCCGTCCCGTTATCTCACGATCCTCTTATGGACCTTTCGCCCTCTCTTCACGAAGTACACACCTCTGCTGGGTTTTCCCTCTATCCTCCGGCCCAGTACGTCGTATACGACTTCCCCCTCGTCGTCTTCTCCAGACGTTCCATTTTCCCCAACGGCCACGGCATTCAACGGGACAACGGCGAGGTAGACGTCAAGGTGGGAGGACGTATCCCTCAGATCTCCCCATACCACGTAAACGGCCGTATCTCCGAAGGCACAGCCGAGGAAGTCGTTTCCGGAGAACGTGAGAATCGTGTCGTACTCCGAAGGCTGACCCGAAACGACGAAATTATCCGTGAAGGTGTATCCGCCATCGTAGGAGAGGGTGCCGTATATTTCAAAGGGGACAGATCTTCCCGTCCCTCCGTTCCGCCTGTCCCTCCAGAAGAAGGCCACCATGCTATCTCTGGAACACCCCCAGAGCATGTCCTGATATACGCCGTTGCCGGCGAGATCGTCGTTTAGGCGGAATGGTGTCCCCCACGTTAGGCCCCCGTCTTCACTCCTCTGGGCTACGGCATCCGGATCTCCGAATGCGGCGTCTATCCGGGTGGATATCAGAATCCCCGAAGATGGAACGTAGATCAGGGGACTTCCCTTTTTCAGCAGGGTATCGGATACGCTCGCGGAGGTCAGGGCGGCTACCGTGTGGTAAGAGAGGGTCACCCCTCCGTCGTGGCTTATGGCCAGCATGTGACGGGGTAATGGGTAGTAGTCTGGATTGTACGAGAAGTATCCGACGTATACGGTGGTGTCGTCCTTCAGGGCCAGCTGTCCCATAGATCTGACGTAAGCGGGATAACTGGAGGAATCCCCCACCTCCCTGAGGGTGTCCCACGAGATCCCGCCGTCGCGGGAGACCTTAAGGTAAAGACGATAAGGGGGTGTGGCCCCCGCCACCCTGGCCTCAAGGGTAGTGATGTACAGGTTAGAGCCGGAGACAGCTATCCAGGGCCTGTCTATGGGATAGTCAGGAGCCTCATCGTACCGTATAACTATCTGAGGCGACGACCACGTTGCTCCACCGTCTGTGGACGTACTCAGGACGACGAAACCGGAGTCCTCGTTGTAATCTATGTAGACCAGATACAGGGTGCCGTCCCCTCCGAAGGCGAGGGCAGGGTCCGCGGAGCGAAAGTCGGAAACCACGTGGGGCATAAAACGGGGACTGGACCACGTGATGCCCCCGTCCCGAGAGTATCGCACTGTTATAACGGACGTACCGAACGCTCCACTCAACCATGCGACTACGACGTTATCCGGATCTGTGGGGTTTACGGCGACCACAGGTTCGCCGTCAAAGGCGGGTGAATCCGATAGGTTCACCTCGTAAAAGGTAAACAGGCTCAAAAGGAGCATCGCGTATTAGACTGTTATATGTTCCACCTCACACGGTACGGGTCGCAAGGAGAAGGTCCTTGACGTGGTCGTCCCACAGCCAGCCCACAACGTCCGCCTCCCTCTTCACGGACTCCGGGGCCCTCGGTACGGCTATTGAGAGACCACACATACGGAACACACCTATGTCGTTGTAGTAGTCCCCCACGGCTACACACGTTTTCGGATCTACGTTGAGACGTTCCAGAAGGAGACGTACACCCTTCACCTTCCCCGTATCGGGTGGGGCTATATCGTAAAAGATATGATCCGTTCCCCTCCTCCTGTAAACGAACACGGTTCCCCTCATATCTTCCACGGGAGGGTTGTCCGGTCCGTCCCTCTTGGCGAACACCACCTTGTATATTCCGCCCTCCTCCTCGCCTATCTGGTCGGCGGACCACCGGACGAGGTACTCCCTGAACTCCTCCATGAACCTTCCGTTGGGCATAACCTTGTGGAGGTAGAACAGGACGGTAGGAAGATGGCCGTACCTACCAAGGAGATGGTTTAAAGTGCCTTCGTCAAAGGGATGGTCGTACAGTACTTCGCCGTCCCATACCACGTACGCTCCCTCAAAGCTCACGTACCGCGGAGGGAGGTCCATCTCTTTCAGGTACTTCTCCACCGAGTACCTGGACCTTCCCGATGCCACGACTATCTCGTACCTCTCCTTCAGGTCCGGGAGTATCTCAAGGAACTCACGGTACAGCCTCTTACGATCGTCAAGGACCGTACCGTCCAGATCCAGTATGAGGAAAGGTTTATTCACGCTTTACTTCTTGGGAGGGGCCTTCTTGACGGGAGCCTTTCTGGCCGGAGCCTTTTTAGGTGGCTCAACGTCCTCAAAGAGGAACCTCTTGCCGCGGCTCCCCTGATAGAACCCCTTCCCCTTCTTACGGAAGTACGGGTTGATGTAGTCCTTCCAGGCCTTGAAAACCCCACCTATGGTAACCGGGGTGCCCATGTCCTTGAGGCGACGGTAAAAGCCCATCCACGCGAACGCCGGCTTGGGTCCGAACACGTCCTTCTTGGCCTTGTAGAGCTTCTGCTTGTTCCATATCATGTCCGTACGGTCGTCAACCGCCAGCTCGTAGAGGTTTGTCATCACTATAACCTCTTCGGGGCAGGCCTCAACGCACAGACCGCAGTACATACACCTCCCGGCGTCCCAGAGCCATACGCCGGCGGTCCTGTTGGAACCGTCCTTACCCACCCCCTCTATGTATATGGCCTCAGTGGGGCATATGGCCTCACAGAGCTGGCAGGCAACACACCTGCCCTGAAGACCTAACGCCCATCTCGCCCTTGGAGGCAGCTCCTTCTTCTGAAATGGGTACTGGACGGTGAACTTGTTGTTCGCCACGTTCTTCACAAAGTGCTTGAAGGTTATAGCCATGCCGGTTAAAATGGCCTTAAGTCCTTCCAACATGAGAAAGGGATTATACTGGGGAAGAGGTGCCGCCGTGGAAAAATTTCGCCATGTTAGAATCCGCACGTGTCCCGTCCCTCTCTCGCCCTCCTTCTGGCCTCTCTACTCTGGGGAACGTCCTTCCCGGCGACGGAGTACGCCCTGAGCTACTTCTCCCCCGGCCCGATAATATTCCTGCGTTTTTCCCTCAGTACCCTCATCCTCGTCCTGCTATTCCGCAGGCTTCCGACTCTCCACGGGTACGGCCTGTTAGCCGGTATATTGAACGCTCTCGCCTTCGGCTTCCAGTTCTTTGGACAGGTTCACACCACGGCGTCAAAGGTGGCCATCGTATCCAACACCTTTCCGGTCTATACGGCCGTCCTCTCCCCCCTCCTCCTTGGCGAGCAGCCTACGGGGAGACAGATCCTCGCCCTGATCCTCGGTCTATCGGGTGTTTTTCTCGTAGGAGGTGTCTATAACCTGTCCAATGTGAACGTGGGGGATCTGATGAACTTCGTGGCTTCACTCCTCTACGCCCTTTACGTCATCTACTCCAGAAAGGCGATGGCCACAATGGATCCCGTCGGCTTTACCCTTACCGCTGGCCTCTCCTCAACCCTCGTTTCCCTGTTCTATCTGCCTATAGGTTTTAGGGTTGCACTTCACCCTGTGGGGATTGCGGCGATGGCGTGGCTCGTCGTCTTTCCGAGTACCCTGGGCTACCTACTCTACGCCTACGGCATAAGGGGAAAGGGGGCGATCTCCTCCTCCATCCTCATCCTCTCAACCGTCCTCTTCGGCGCCTTCACGTCCCTTTTACTTCTCGGTGAAACCCTCTCACCGACCGAGTGGGTGGGGCTGGGGATGATAGCCCTCGCCATCCTTATGGCCGGGTGATCACCTCCGACAGCAGGGTTTATCCCGGTTCCTTATCGCCCTGAAGATGTAAAAGCCCGCCACCCCACCGGCGAACAGGATAAGTAAGACGTCCAGAATGCCCATGAGAGAATTTTAAGGTCGTTTTTCGTAATACTTCAGAATTCCGTCCAGAAACAGAACCGTTGGCAGAGTTCTCCCGAAAAACAGGTACCTTCCTTTGTCGTTCGTCGTCCTGAAGTACACGTACGATGGCAAACCACCGTCCGGAAGAAGTTGTGAGCGGATCTGCTCCATCATCTCCTCTATCCGTTTACCCTTAATCCCCACATTCGTGGCCGCCGCAAACCCCAGAATGAGGTCCATACCCTCCAGATCTTCGGATACGAAGCGCTTAATTTCTCCCTTCACGTCAATACCGCAGGTTATCCCTTCCCTGTACGCTTTGGACAGGAAGTAGAGCATGAAACCTTTCGGCTGGAGGTAGGTATAAGAGAACGGAGACCGTACACACTGTCGGATGAACTTACATAAAAAGGTGTCCCTCGTAAAGCGCAGGACGTTGACGTTTACGGCGCAATCGCACCTCCGTTTGAGCATGCTGATGTCGTCCTTGAACAGGACCACGCAACTTCGTGATGTGTCCGTATATCTCCTCATGGTGTCAATTACCGTTGCAGTGTCAAACTTCAGACCGTAAGAGGGCAGGACTATGCCAGCGAGGGATATGTCGTCAAAGTCAGGTGGTATCTCTATATTAACCCAGTATCTCCACATATCTCCCGGTGGTCTGTACTTCAGCGTGGCCTTCAGGACGCTGTCGGCGAGAGGTTTAAGTCTGGGGTACCTCTCAAGGTGGGGTCTCACGGCGTCAAGAAACAGGAGGTTTATGAAGATGTTGTTATCTTCCAGAGTATCGCGAACGTCCCAGTACGCCCTGAAGGTGCCGTAAGGCGTCAGACTTGACCACAGGAAGGTGATCAGGCTATCAAGCATGGAAGGTATTATACTCTCAACCCAACCGCCTCACCGATAAGTACGCCCGTATCTCTGTCTTCAACCACCCGTACGGGCAGTATCTGCCCGACGAGATCCTCTTCCCCGGGGAATGCGACCTTCAGGTAGTTCCCGGACGTACCGTACAGGAGGTCCCCTTCTTTCTTCTCAACGTAGACGTTCAGAGTCTGTCCTACGAACCTACGCCTGTACTCCCTGCGCTTTTCGGTTATCAGGGACTGGATGCGTCTCATCCTCTCCTTTTTAACGGCGGAGTGAACCTCCCTGAGGCCGTAGGCCGGTGTCCCCGGACGAGGGGAGTACTCAAAGGCGTGTACGTAGGCGAAGGGGTACCCCCTTATGAGGCTCAGGGTCTCCTCAAAGTCCTCCTCCGTCTCTCCCGGAAAGCCCACTATCACGTCCGTACCCACTGCCATGTCCGGATTGAAGGAGTACACGAGGTTAAGTCTGTCCTCGTAGAACCTGCGGGTGTAGGGGCGTGCCATAGCCTTCAGGATGCGGTCGCTCCCGCTCTGGACGGATACGTGGAGGTGGGGGCATACGTTCTCCCTCTCCACCATAACGGCAAGAAGCTTTTCGGTTATATGGACGGGTGATATTGAAGATATGCGGAACCTCACGTCCGGGAACCTATCCGTCAGGATGGACAGGAGGTCGGCCAGGTCCATACCCCACTCCTTACCCCAGTCCCCTATCTGGATACCCGTTAGGGTTATCTCCCTCGTAACGGCCGAAAGTCTCTCCGCATCGCTCAGGATCCTCTCAAGGGGAAAGCTCCGGGATTTCCCCCGTGCGAACCGTATCACGCAGTAGGAGCATACGAAATCGCAACCCTCCTGCACCTTCAGTATGCCCCTCGCCCTCGTAAACCCGTCTATGGACGAAATTTCCTTCACCCCAAAGTACCGTAGTACGTCCTCTATCGTTCCGGTGAAGTGGGCAAGGTCGTAGGGGTTGAGCTTCGCCGCACATCCCGTATATACGACCTCCTTTCCCCTCTTCAAGTGGCGCCGGACCTCCCTCCGGCTCTCCCTCTCCGCCTTATGCGTAACGGCACAGGAGTTCACGACCACCACCTCCGCCTCTTCGGAGTCCTCCGTTATCTCGTACCCCGCCCTCCTGAGCTGGCTCTTCAAAAACTCCGTATCGTACTGGTTCGTCCTGCACCCGAACGTCTTAAAGTAGATCCTCCTTCCCAAAGCGTTCAATTTTACGGTTGAAATGGATGCCAGTTCTCAGGTCAGTCTCCTGAAGGCGAGATAGAACCTCTGAATCACCGTAAGGAACAAAAGCAGATCGTAAACTGCGAAGGCGTACGTCAGGTAGGGCTCTCTCCAGACACCCCAGATTACGAGGAGGACGAGTAAACCTATAAACCTCGGATAGCGGCTCATAAGCCCTTCCTTCAACTCCCCACCCAGACCCTCTACCCTCGCCCTGACGTAACTTATGAGATATGCGAATACGAGAGCGGAAAGGGAAAGGAGCAGCAAAAGGGCGTCAGTACGCAGGGCGTAGGCCATAGACGAAAAGATCAGGCCATCCACTACCCTGTCAAGGGACGAGTCAAGGAAGGCACCGAAGCGGCTAGTCCTACCCGTTAACCGGGCTACCTCACCGTCTAAGGCGTCAAACGGGGCGAACAACAGGAACCAGAGGGCTGCGGCCAGAGGTTTACCGGCCACTATCCATACGGAACCGACGGATGTAAGGGCCGCCGATAGGAAGGTCAGGAGGTTGGGGCTGACACCAGCGCGGGCGAGGAGGACGGCGAGCGGTCTTATAAGTCTCCTTGAGAGATCGGAAAAACTCACCTGAGGACGACCTCCGGGGAGTTCATCAGACGCCTGTACTCGTCCAACATCCTGTAGAAGTCGTCCTTAAGGTCCTCCGGAAGGGGTTTCTCCGGCTCGGACTTTATGAGGGCGGGGTTTATGCGCCTGCCGTAGTGTCTCACCTCAAAGTGGAGGTGGGGACCTGTGGACAGCCCAGTGGACCCTACGAGTCCTATCGTCTGCCCCTGATCAACGTGCTGACCCGCCTTTACGAGTATTCTGCCGAGATGACCGTAAAGGGTCTGGTACCCGTTCTTGTGTTTTATGACCACCGCCTTCCCGTATCCCCCTCTCCATCCGGCAAAAACCACCTTCCCACCCGCAACGGCGTGGACGGGGGTTCCGTACGGGGCTGCGTAGTCTATTCCGTGGTGGGGCCTCCACTTCTTAAGTATAGGGTGAAACCTCACACCGAAACCGGATGTAATGCGGTAAGACTTAAGGGGAGACTTGAGGAAGGTACGGCGTACACTGTTCCCCTCCTCGTCGTAGTAGGATCCCATGAACCGGGCTACGACGTGCCTGCCAACGGACTTGCCGACGTACTCCGCGTAGTACACCGTGCCGTCGGGTGCGTACAGTACCCTCAGGGAATCCCCCTTCTGGGTCTCTGTGGCGAAGTCAACCTCCCACGAGAACACGTTCACCAGATTTACAAGGAGTATAGGAGGCAAACCCTTCTCCATAAAGGCGTCCCACAGGGTACTCTCTACCTCAACCTCAGCGTAACGGGGTGTAAGGGGTCTGAACTTGTTCCGTTTTACGAACCTCTCATCCTCCGGGTCGTACTCGTAAACCGTACTCCTCCTTCGTAATTCAAGACGTGTAAGTTTTCCGTCAATCGTTATAGCCCTCAGTGTGTCCCCCACCTTCAAGATTCCCACAGAGTCCGAAAGGATCCGTACGAATTTACCCTTGACATCTTCGGGGACACTGGAAAGATTCTCAACGGCCGTGGCAAACACGTCCCCCTTCTGAACTACGTAATCTTCCACATGGACGGAGGGGGGTTCCCTCTCCTCTATTTCGGCAACGTCGGGCTGTGCCGTACACCCGACGAACAGTAATATAACGATAAACGCTCTCTTCAAAGGAAGATATTTTACCGCCGTCGGGGGAGCGGGGGTTTCGTATATCCAAACGATATCGTCAGATATCATCCTATTACTTCACCCCAGTCTTACGGAGAGCCTCTTTATCCAGTAGAGGACGGTTGCGGGGGAGACCTCGTAGAGGCGGGCTATCTCCCTTATCCCCATCCCCCTGTGGTACAGCATCACCATCTCCATCCTCTCCCTGTCGCTCAACCTCCTATACTTGCCCCCCATAACGAAGGATTTGCCACAATCCCTGCAGAGGAACTGCTGGTAGCCGCGGCGGGCGTGTCCGTTCTTTACGGTTGAGGGCGAGTTGCACGACAGACAGGTCATCCGCTTCTATTCTATAGCCGCCCCCATCATTACTGTTAAACACCCCCCTACCCGCGAGCCTCTTAGAATAAACGGCTATGTTGGATTCCCTCGTTCTGTGGGCCATGTCCTCTCCGGTCTCACCGAGAGAAGTCTGGGAGTACTCCGTAAAGGCAGAGGAGAGCAGGCTGTACCAGTTCGGCAGGCTCTCCAACCCGGCCGTCGGCTACGATTACGACGCCGACTACCACCTCCTTGGCCTCTCGCAGGAGATACCCAACCCCTGGCTCCTCAAGGCCCACAGGCGGATAGGCGAGGGGAGGGTGAGGGCGGCTGCCGTTAAGAGGACGGAGGACAGCCTCAAGTTCGTCCTCTACCTGAAGGGGAGGTACTACGACCTCCTCCTCCTCAACGGGCGTCTGTACGTTGAAAGTTTGAGGATTGCCGTCCTGGACAGCCTCGTAAGGATAGTGGAGAGGGGGGTTAGGGTGGGGAGGTTCCCCGTCGCCCACCTGGATGCCCTGAAGGCGAGGAGGGAGCATCTTTTGGGCCGGCTCTCACTGCTCAAGGGTGAGTACGGGGGTATTTTATCGGGCCTCTCCGTCCTGGTGGCGAGGGATCTGCCCCGAATAGAGGACACCCTACCGGAGCCGCCGGCCCTACCCGGAGAGGACAGCCTCCTTACCCTACTTGGGAACTCCCCCGCCCTCCGGCTCAAGGCGGAGGAGGTGAGGCTGGCGAGGGCGGAGGTGGGCTTTCAGGGGGCGAGGGTCTTCCCCGGCTTTGAGGTCTCGGCGGGGGTCTTCAGGTACAGGGACCGGCCGGCCAACGGCATAACCGCCGGCGTATCCTTTCCCCTGCCCCTCTTCAACACCAACAGGGGGAACTACGGGGCGGCGAGGTACCTTCTGAAGAGGGCGAAAGCCGACAGTGCCTTCACCTACGGGAGACTAAGCGGCGAGGTCCTCATGCTGGCCCGCACCTACAACGCCGTCAGGGGGAAGTTGCGGAGGTTAGACGAGGTGGAGATACCCGCCCTTGAGGGGGCCTACTCCAGTACCCTGAAGGCCTACATGGTGGGGGCGGTGGGTTATACGGAGGTGTTCTCCGCCCTTGACGCCCTCTACGGGGCCTACACCGAGAGACACGAACTGAAGAGGAGGGCCTTCGCCCTCTTGAGCGAGCTTGAGGCCTTGTTGAACGCCGACTTAAGGAGGTGAAAATGAGAGTTAAAACGGTTTTTCTGCTCCTTTTCGCCCTCTCCTGTACGGGGGGGAGCGAGACGGTAGAGGAGGAACATAAGGAAGGGGAGACGGCCGTACCCGTCCGTAAGGTTATGGAGGCGGGGGCCGAGGTGGGGATCGTAGGACCGGGCTTCCTGAAGGTGAGCCGGAAGTTTCCCGGTGAGGTGGTGGAGGACAAGAGGAGGGCCGCTACTCTGCGGGCCAGGTTCTCCGGCGTCGTAAAGGCAACCTACAAACTTCCGGGGGACCCGGTGAGGAGAGGGGAGATAGTGGCGAGGATAGAGAGCGACCAGAGTATGACGGAGTACCCCGTCGTATCCCCCATTAACGGGTACGTAGGGAGGCAGTACGTCTCCCCCGGTGAGGCGGTTGAGAAGGGAGAACCCCTTTACGACGTCCTTGACCTATCCTGGGTCTGGGTGAGGGCGCTCGCCTACCCCCATACGGTTGAGGGGATACGCAGGGGAATGGAGGCTTATGTCGCGAGGGAGACGTCCGAAGGTAAGTTGGCCCTGAAGGGGAAGGTCCTCTCCGTATCACCGAGGGCCGACGAGGAGACCCGCCTCCTGCCTTTCATCATCTCCGTCAAGAACGACGGTTCCCTCAGGCCGGGGATGTTCGTGGACGTCTTGGTGGCCGACTCCTTTGAGGTCCCCTTGGCCGTACCGAAGGAGGCCGTCCATACCCTTGAGGGGGATACGGTGGTCTTCCGTAAGGAGGGGGACGTGGCCGTACCTGTAAAGGTCTCCATCGGCAGAGCCGGGGACAACGCCTACGAGGTCCTCTCCGGCCTGAAGGCGGGGGATACGGTGTTTGTGCGCAACTCCTTCGTCATAAAGGCGGAGATTGAGAAGAAGGAGTGGGAAGGTGAGGGACACGAGCATTGAGGGAGGTGA
>JALWYV010000062.1 GCA_027003075.1 Caldifarciminota bacterium
ACCCCCTACACCCTCCCCCCTTACAACCGCTACGCCAAACTACCACCGAAGGACCCGGAAAAGGTAGCACGGAGGATATCGCGGGAAATAGGTGTCCCCGTCGTCATAGTGGACGCCAACGACCTCGGCGTAGAGGCTCTGGGTATATCACACCCCGAAATATCCCACGACTTCGTGAAGGCCGTATTCCGGGACAACCCCCTCGGTCAGGCCTCACAGCAGACGCCCCTGTGTATCGTAAGGCCTGTCGGGTAGTTCCCACACGCTCACCTACGGGCGTATAATATTTGCCACACAAAAGGAGGTAAAAAACCATGGCATACGTTATAACCGAACCCTGTAAGGGCGTAAAATCTGCGGAGTGCGTCAACGTATGTCCCGTTGACGCTATACATCCCCGTCCCGATGAGCCCGACTTTGAGAGCGTGGATATGCTCTACATCAACCCCGACGAGTGCATAGAGTGCGGCGCATGCGCCTCCGTATGTCCGGTAAACGCCATCTTCCACGAGGCCGACGTCCCCGAGGAGTACCAGGAGTACATAGAGATAAACGCCAAGTACTTCCAGTAAAGGCTAAGGGGGGACGTGAGTCCCCCCTCTTTTTTGGTTAATTCGGATGTTACCTGAGGGGAGATTTTTTGACCGAGTGAGTCAACGGGGACCCGAGAGGGAAGAGAGAGGGAGACGGGGTCCCTCTGAGGGAAGCAAGTACAGGTTTGCCATAGGTTTGTCCGATCAGGATAAGCCGGGGACCGTAGGGTATCAGGCGGTCAACAGGGCTCTGGACGTCCTCGGAGTGGAACCCTCCATGGCCTTCGTGGCTATATCCAGAGCCTACGAGGAGAACCGTACCACCATCCTCACGAGCATAAGAAACGTTATCGGTGATATCCCCGTCATAGGTTCCATAGTCCCGGATCCGATAATTCACCGGGAGGGAGTAACGGAGGGCAGGGTTGCCGTGGCCCTGTGGGCGGCGGACGAAGATGTGGAGATACGGGCCCACAGGATCAAGATACACAACGTACCCGACGAGGAGATCCGGGAGATCCTTCTGAAGAGATTTGAGGGGAGTGGAGATAAGAGGTTCCTCAACGTTTTTGGGGTTGCTCCGTACTTCTTTGAGGGGATAGGGGATAGGCTTGAGAACGTCTTTCTGTCCCTCAGTGAGTACATAGATCTCGCCGTTGTGGGAGTCATGGGGGGATACTCTCCGTCGCCATGGTCAATACTCGTGGACGATGAGTTCCTCTCCAGCCACATCGCCCTGCTCACCATAAAGAGTAACCACCCGCTCGGCATCTTCTTCGCTTACGGCTTCCACCCCCTCGTACCCATGGAGATAACCCGATCTGAAGGAAACTACATCGTTGAGCTGGATCATTCCCCGGCCCATGAGGTGCTTACCGATATACTTTTATCCCGTGGAATAAATGGGGCCGACCTCAAGGACAGATCCAAGTTGCGGAAGATCCTCTCCCGCTTCCAGATAGCCCTGCCGGATCCTGCGGCCGCAGGCAGGTTTAAAGCCATAACCATCAAGGATATAACCCACAGGGGGATAGAGGTGAGCATAGGTACGGTTGAAGGGTCTACGGTGTGGTTGATGGAGGCCGATAACGTTGAAGTGTTAAAGAGTACCGTCAAAGGAGCGATGAAGTCCCTCGCCTCGCTCAAAGGTTCGCGTGCGGCCGGTATGATCTTCTTTGAGAACCATCTGCGTATAAAGGCCCTCGGAGAGGATATCAAACGGGATACGGAGGGGTTGAAACAGGCCATCCCTCTTCCTTTTCTCGGTGTGCCGTCCGCCCAGGAACTCGTCATACACCACACCGTACTGTCCGGACTCCACAGTGGTGTTGCGGCCGGAATGCTCTTCGCCAACTCCCCGGAAAAACAGCCTTAAAATACTATAACGGAGGAAAAATATGAACCAGCAGGTAGAAGCAATCCTTAAACAACTGGTAAAACGCAACCCACAGATTAAATCTGTGGCGGTAGTTAACTTTGAGGGTATCCTCATAGCATCCCTGCTATTCCCCGGCACGAACGAGTCCTCCTTCGGTGCCATGTCCGCCGCATTACTCGGTCTCGGCGAACACGCCCTGAAGGAAATACAGGGAGGTGATCTCCGTGAGATATACGTCCGTGGTAGCGACATGATGCTCATCATCGTGGGCATAAGCGACGTGGGCGTGATAGCCATAACCGTGGACTCCGACGCTCCTCTGGGGGTAGTACTCATGGAGGTAAGGAGGACGGCCAACAGCCTCGCCAAGATCCTCTCTCAGAAACAGGACCTCTCCGAGATACTGGGATCCGACCTCTCCATCTTAGAGGGCTTCTCCTTCAAGGACATCATAGGCGAAGAAGAGTAGGTATGGTTATAGACGTCACCAAGAAAGAGATCAACGTAAAGATAGTGTACTACGGCCCTGCCGTCAGTGGCAAGACCACGAACCTCCTTATCATCCACAGGAGACTCAAACCCGAGCATCGGGGGGAGATGGTCTCCATAGACACGAAGGGAGAGAGGACGCTCTTCTTTGACTTCCTTCCCGTAGAGGTAAAGATCGGTGGAGGCTTCAAGGTAAGGTTCCATCTGTATACCGTACCGGGTCAGTACTTCTACAAGACTTCCCGTAAACTCGTACTCCGGGGTGCGGACGGGATAGTGTTCGTGGCCGATTCCCAACGGAGCAGGGTAAAGGATAACAAGATAATCTGGGAAGAGATGATTGAGTTTCTGCAGAGTCAGAATACGTCCATAAACGATATACCCATCGTACTCCAGTACAACAAGAGGGATCTACAGGATATCCTGAGCGTGGAGGAGCTCAACGCTCTGTTCGGAGGTGGTAAGTTTCCGTACTTTGAGGCCATAGCCGTGCAGGGTAAAGGGGTGTTTGAGACTCTGGATGCCATATCCAAGAACGTTCTGCGGAGCGTCCTCCAGAAAGCAAAGGTATGATACCTTTTAAGGAGTTCCTATCTGTACTCCGTGATCCGGCTTTCATAGTGGACAGGGAACGTACTATACTTGAAACGGGGGAAGGGGTGGGTGAGATGGGGTACAGG